>NC_021487.1:1804673-2140376 GCF_000427095.1 Chthonomonas calidirosea T49 | reverse complement strand
GGATAAGACAGGAAGGACGCCGTTAGAGGAAGCGGAGGCAATGCATGATCCAGAGATATTGTCGGCCTTAAGGTCAAAAGGAAAGGTAAAAAAAGAAGCGAAAAGAGGTACAAATAAAGGAAGGGACAGAAAAAGTCAGTAACTTTTTTCCTACAGACAGGGAAGCCTCTCCTATATCCCTTATTTAGGCAAGACTGCTGCAGGGTTGGAGGAGGTGATCCGCCTTCTCCAACCTTGCCAATTCCAATGAACACCATGGAGAGAAAACGTGACCGAGGAAACAACTCCTGAGAAGATCGCCTCAATGGACTTCGTTCTTCGAGCGAAGAGGGGACGCGAAAAGATCCCCGTGACGTTGTGTTTAGGAAAGCCCTATAAAGATGAAAAGTCGGGCTGGTGGGAATGCCCGTGTTGGATAGAGCCAGTATGGCCACCGCGCCAAACTCAAGTGGGAATAGGAGAAAATGCTATCGAAGCAGTTCAGGATGCACTTAAACTTCTAGGTCTACTGATATGCTCTAGCTGCCGGCTTTACAAAGTAAAGCTAACGAAGTCGGACGCCGATACGCTCTATTTTCAGTTTCCTGAGGCATTCGAGAGCAGATTTCCTGAGGAAGCTGCCGAGATAAAGGAGGATCTAGCAGAGATAGCGAGAAAGAATGAAGAGCGGGAGCGGTGCAAAGCGATGAGGCGGGGTTCTCTTTCAGAGCCACTCTATTGAGCGGTGGGTTCTCGTGGCCGTGTGCCATAGGTTTGCGGGGCTGTTATGGTGGGGGTAGAGGATAAAGGATATCCTCAGGTAGGGGTTGATAGGCAACAGCGGGGATGAAGCCTCCTGCTCGTTGGGGGAGAGCGGTGCCTACCTTCTCTGTGTGGGGTAGCCCTTGTTGTGGGATGCAGGTTGCCCTTTTCCCTTCTTTTGGGCTGGAGGGAGGCCTTGTAGAGAGGCACTCGTGGAAGGGGGGCAAGAGCCTCCAGATCCCGTATCGTCCAGCAGGGCTGCTGTTGGATGTGGAGGGTTTGGATTTCAGCGGACCTCCGATAGCCTGCCCTGCGTATGCCAACAGGGACTTGGTACTACAACCGATGTGTACAGGAAGAAAACGGCGAAGGCCGCCCCACAAGCCAAAACCGCCTCATCCGCACCTACACCCACCCAAAAAGCCGGCGCCACCGACGTTGCCAATATATCATCCAACTCCAATCCCGAACCCATTTGGTGGTATTGGCCAATTCAATTTCGGTTTTAACCAACTACCTCCTTGTAAGCATTGGAGCGGCTGTAATAGCGATATGTGGAGACTATGTGAGGAGAGTTGCGAAAGTAGAGCAAGAGTAGAAGGAGCTACAATTGGCTATGCCATAGGCTGTATTTACTGTTGGCCACCAGACCCGTATGAGGGAGTATATTGTGCGTGTCGTTTAGAAGAAATATGGTAAGGAGAACCGAGTATGTTCGAGATGGCGCTAGTGAGAATTCATATCAAGCCGGATCTTTCCCGTCTTCCGGTCTACCGCAGGGCGGCAGAGCGGTATCCAACCGATGGGATGATCCAGTCCCTTTACAGCCTAGCATTACGAATGAGCGGGCAAGAGGAAGAGGCAAAGCGTGTTTGGGATGCCTATCAAGAGCGCGTAGCGCAAAGTGAGCCGGTTCCAGCTATCCCTCATGGGCTATCCTGTCCTGGCTCAACGAAGTTAGGGGATCAGAGCCAAGACTCGCTAAAGCGCTATGAGGAGCTTTTTGAACAGATTGAGGAGGAGATGCGGCGCGAGAAAAGTACAACAGAAAGAGACTGCGAAGATGAAGGGACTGAGAGCTGATAACGGACGGGAGTGGGAACGTGCTATCGAGTAATGAGGGGAAGGGCGTCGGCCTTGGGTACGACCATTTCGGGGTGAGCATGTACACGAGCGGTAGCGCCCAGAGCCCCTGGAGGCCAGCTAGCGGCCAGCTGGATCATGTATAGCTAATATAGCTAAATGCTTGGAGAGTCAAAATCCATCTTCTCCTTCACCTCCTGAGGGTGGAGGCGGGTATCCTCAGCCTCTCCCTGGTGGTTGTGGCCGCGGCACTTCGTGGCTTGTCATTCGCTGTAAAAGTGGGACAGCAGCAGGCTGCTACAAGATCGGATGGGTAGGATGCTGTTTGCGAGATAACGGGAAGGGGGTGCCCTACCCTCTCTCGAAACATGGAAATGCTTTTAAGAGATGATGGAATTGCAAAATGTCGTTCTTAAGGAAACGCTATGAGCTTCGGCTCAGCCTTTCGCCCTTGAGCCTGCTGATAGGTTTTGTCTTAGGAGGCCTTCTGTTTTCTGTGGTTGAGGCCTGCTCGGCCCCTTGGAGATAGGGCAAGATAGTGTTCTTTTTTTGCTTCTAACGGGCTGGCACCAAGGCTTCCCTCTTCTGTCTTGCCTTTTTATAGGTCAATCTCCTACGACAGACGCACGCGGCAAGCTATCCGCAAAGGGAGAGATAGGTACCGCTACTCCTTCTCTGATGCTCGTTCGGTTCATGAGAGCCTCTCAGCCGAACGGACAGTTGAAAGCGTTGAGCATCATGGGGCTAGGTTTTTCTGATACCGACCCATCGAAGGCAGCTCCCGCCTTGGGATTAGGAGAGGCTCCAGGGATAGAGTACATGCTTCAGATGCGGCGTATCCGTTTGGAGGTAGTGGGCAAGCAGAAGGTATCCCAAGTGGAGATGGAACACTTCATCCCTCCGCAGCTAGGTTCCTTCGATAAGTAGCTGCTGTTAGGAGAAGACAGCCGTTGATTGGAGCAACAAGTCTGTGAACCGTGTGGGAACTAAGAGGAGCATCTGACTCCGTTCCTATCTCTACATGGCTCATAACGAAAGCAATAAACATCCCTCTCCTCCGATCCCCTCTGCTGCAGCGGCAGAAGAGCGAAGGAGAGGGGGTATTAGGCTTAGATCCGAGCTTTAGTCTCGCGTGAACATGGCGTCGGTAACCTGTGACTGATGCAGAGGTTTCACATGCCCGTCACCCCATACGATGTTCGCTAACCCGTACTCGGTAATGGTCTGCGTCTGAGTGTTTACGGTTTTGTGCGAGTCAACATGGCGGAAATCCATCGTTGGGGTGCCGTACCACTGACTTGGCGGGTCAATGGCAGGAGTCTCCACCATCTGGCCGTTTCCGCCGTACCAAGGGGCGTTGTAGTAGCCCGAATCGGAGAACACGATCTTGTCAGCAGGGGCGCTAAGAGAAGCTAAGGAGGCTGGGTTGACCGGTGGCCATAGTTGTCCGCTCATGCAGGCGGTGTTCATGTAACAGTCCGAGCCGAGATAGCCCCAGTTGTAACCGTAGCCGATGTCGGCCCCGTAAAGCAGCTGTCCTGTCCAATCGGGGCAGCGCTGCATCTCCTTGTTCTTCATATAGGGATAGAGAGGGCCTTTGGTTAGGTCGCACGTTTCGTTAGGATAGGTGCCGGTAATGTGGCCCATCCAGTATTCGGCACCCGTGGCATCGTAGTAAACGTAGAGGGGAAAGGTTTCATCGTAGTCTTCGAGGTACATTTGGGTGGCAAGGCCAATTTGGCGCAGATTGGAAGCGCAGCTGATCTGGCGCGCCTTTTCCCGCGCTTGCGCGAAGACGGGAAAGAGAATAGCTGCTAATATAGCGATTATCGCTATAACAACTAGCAGCTCTATGAGGGTGAAGGCGCTCTGGGCGCTCTTCGCAAAGGGTTTGACTTGCATACGGTTCGCTCCTTTCGTCGTTTTGAGTTTCGTTCGGTCTGGCCTCGGAAGAGGCAGATCGGACTTCGAGGAGCGAGGGGATGCTCGAGGGATGTACTAGCGAGGCTAAAGGAGCCAGAAATCGAGTTGCCGGTACACGTTCGTGCATCACACCCTCTCTCTCGAAGGGCTTACGTGATGCGTCGCAGGCGGGCATTCGGGCTTACCCACGTCCGAGAGGTCGGAGTGGGATACCGCAGCGGGACTGCGCCGGATTCTCACCGGACTTCCCCCGTATTTCAGCCACGCGATGACGCGCAGCCACTGCGACCGAAAAAATTGTCAAGGGGCTATATTATGGCGAGGTGAAGGGCCATCTGTCAAGGGGTGAAGAGCCTCTTAAACACGAGGCCTTTTCAAAGGAGAGGCTTTTGAGGTAATTTAAATGGTGCGTGCGCCTGTAGCTCAGTGGATTAGAGCACCAGTCTTCGGAACTGGGTGTCGGGGGTTCGAATCCCTCCAGGCGCGTTCTTTCTTCATAGAACCTGTTGCTTTCCTCGGTAAGCACGGCAGCCCCTAGATCGGGAAGCATCGGTAGGTGTGGATGCCGGTAACAGACCCATAGATGGCCCAAACGCTGCCGGTAATGTAGTCCCCTAAAATAAGCCCGATGAAGAAAGGCAGATAGCGCCGATAAGAGCTCATGCCGCCATACCGAATGATGAGCGCTTTCAGTAGCCAACCGACAAGGGTTGCACACCACAGCCACGCCATGGTGAATGTGCCTGAGACCGCATAGCCTATCGGGTGAAACGGCCACCAAACAAACCGAGAACGCATAAAGATAAGAAAAGCGGTTACCAACATGCCGACCCCTACCCCCTCCATGCGAGCAAGGTTGGGACGCACGGGGTTGTCCAGCCAGTCTTTCATGGTCGTCCAAGGCACTTTGCCCATGTAGGTACGCCAGTCGTTGACCTTGGCCGTGGCAGCTCCATACTGATAGTAGCAGGTGAGCACAGCAGCCCAAGAGGAGAGGGTGCCCACCACAATCGCCACCATAATGACTGCGGCCACATGGCGCAGATTCATTCGTGTGCTCTCCCCGATCTTCATGGCCTCTAAGTGATTGGGCATCTGAGTGGTGCGCATATCAAGGTCTTGCCACAGCAGAATATTAAGCCCGATTTGGTTGGCAGGGGTAAATGCCTGTGTACCGCCGGCGGCTCGCATGAGGTTGTGTACGTTCATATCCGGCCCAAATCCCCATGGCAGGCCGGCCTCCGCTCGCATCCGAGTAAAGGTGATGACGTAGAAATAAAACAGAATGAAGAACAAAACCGGCACCCACCAACTCATTCCAATGGCCATGCCGAAGACCACCAAGAAGATCAGCCCTCCAATCGTTCCCACTAAGGCAAGAGGATAGGGCAACGGTTCGTTGGCGTCGTCGAGTTGCCGTCGTTGAACCCTGGAAAAGAGGCTCCGCGCCGCCGCTTTAATATGCCGCCTAGCTCCGTAAAGCGCGAAAAGCGCCACCATAATAAACGCACCTGCGGACTGCTCCCCTAAATAAGGCATATCGGCGGCGGCCATGCTAGCACCGGGCTGGTGGTAGCCGAAAGCGGTAGCCATCACATTCTCCATTTTGCCAAAGAGATAGAAGAACCAGAGCGAAAACGCCACATCTAAAGGCAAAAAGTAGGTTAGCCCGATGACAAGGGGGTAGAAAGAGAGTTGCAGCGTGCCAACCCCATTCCAGGGAGGATTGCTAAACAGAGGCGTGAGATCGAGCCGCGGATCGCTTGGCTTAATGGGGATGAAAGGGATGTTGGGGTACAGGTAGTTGAGCGAGGCGAGCGACTCCAGCACGACGGGAATAAGAAAACCTATCCAGAGCAAACGATTAGAGAACAGATCGCTCGCCCATCCCTCCTTGCTGATTTCGAGGGGCAGCTGCGTGATAGGAAAACTCAGTCGCTCCTGATCGGCCCACTGCCGCCGAAAAAGCGCCGCCATGCAGAGCATCACTCCCAGCAAAACAACGATATAAGCCGACCATACCAGAATGGGAGAGAGCCAACCTAGAATGTGATCGAGGCGCCAAAAGCTCGATTGACCAGTGAAGTAGGCTTTAACCACGCTCTCCTTCGGGAGTAGCCAGGGTCTCACTGCAGGTAGCAGCTTCTCCTTCCAGTGGTTCTCCGGGGTGCCATAGTAGAAGACATCCGCTAAAAAGGTATTGAGAAACTGCATCATACCGATGCCAGAGATGCCAATGGAGGTCGTCTGCATGATGTAGATGTACATGATCTCGGCCTGGGTGAGCGCATATTTAGGCAGATAGCGTTTGAGCATAAAGTTGATAAGTAAAATAACGAAAAGAGCAAAAACAACAGCAATGATCAGCGACATGGCGGCCAGGTCGGTGGCCTGTGCCACGATCTCGGTGTACTCGTTCCAAAAACACATGAGCGGAATCAGCAATACCCCGATGACGAGAGCGCGACGCGTAATGCCGATTCCTCGTTGAGAACGAGGAGTAGAAATTTGTGCTGTCGCCTTAGCGCTAGGCGGTAAGGTTTCGGCGCTCACGAAAGTCTCCTACGTGACTTGGGGAATTAGGGAAGATTTTAGCACACAACCCATTAGACCGTTGCCATAAAAGGTCATGGAAAGATAAACAGAAAATATGGTCCCGTCAAGCGTTTGCAAAACCGGCGCAGAACGCTTGACGGGAAGCAGAATACTCATACACGATGGGCTTTCATTCCTTTGGAATTGGCCAAAGCCTGCTCCCACAGCGCACACCATTTCTCGTAGTCCCATAGCACGCTTTGAGGGTTTTTGCGGCTTCTTACCACAAAATCGGGATGGAAAGGGCGACCAGTTGGCTCACCGGTAGGCTGATAGCGTAGATCGAGGCTCCAGCGCACCTGGTCGGTGTAGTTAGGGGTAGAGCGGTGTGGGGTATGGCGGTGCATAATCACCATGCCGCCCTTGCGCACAGGTACCGGTCTGGGTTGGATGTTTGGAAGGCACTCCGGACGAATCGTGGTACCTCCTTCGGCCTGATGAGGAAGGTAGCCAAGTTTCCATGCTTTGGGCATCACCTCCATACAGCCGTTTTCTACCGTGGCATCGGCTAAAGGAATCCAGAAGGTGATGATGTTGGAGCTGTCGGCTTCTTCCCAAGTAACGGCGGCATCCTGATGCCAGGGCACGTTGTAAAAGCCACTTCCTTCTCCTGTAAGCGCTGCTGGTACTTTAGAGCGGATATGTTGAATGGGATTACAGGTGATTTCCGGCCCGATAAGCTGCTCAGCGATATCGAGCAGGCGCTCATTATGAAGAAACGTGAACGTGGCAGGCCCTCGGACATACATGATATCCAACCCTTCGGTAATTTGAGGGCACTGTGCGTAGAGAAGGGCGATGCGGCGTTCGAAGGGGGCCTCAGGGTAGAGGTCTTTGATTTTGCCTTCCTCTGCAAGCTGTTTGGCTTTCCGATCGATCCAGTCGGCGTACTCCGCTATAACTGGGGCGAGATCTGCTTCGGAGAAGACGTCTTCAACGACCAGAACCCCTTCTTCTCGGAAAGCTTCGATCTGTTCTGTTGTTAACAATCTCATAGATAGACCCTCCGTCTGTATGGCGTCTATACGATCGTTTCGAGAACGCACTAGGGTTTTCCTGGCCCGAAATTTTGATGGCTACGAATTTGGTTGATTGCTGCGGCTTTAGCTGCCGGTGGGATGTGAGGGTTGTTTTCTATTTGTTG
The DNA here is from genome assembly GCF_000427095.1 of Chthonomonas calidirosea T49. Classification (NCBI taxonomy): domain Bacteria; kingdom Bacillati; phylum Armatimonadota; class Chthonomonadia; order Chthonomonadales; family Chthonomonadaceae; genus Chthonomonas; species Chthonomonas calidirosea. Next base: position 2,132,890 of record NC_021487.1, on the reverse strand, counting down.
AATTTGCTGATTTGCGAGGCTACTGGCCCCGTTAGATAGCTTTTGCTTAGAGGAGTCGATATAGGCGTTATTGCTGCCGCTGCAGCCGGCTAGAAGGCCGAAAAGCACTAAGGCAAGGCCGAGTCTATAGATAGGATATTGCATTTGAACGTCCCTCCTAAGTGGAATGCAAGAAGAGAATGGGGTTGGCCATCCAGAAGGCCAACCCCTATAGCCTACTCACACGTTTTAGTAGGGTTCATAGATGGTAGGCCCAACACCGGTAGGCCCGGGATAGATGTTGTAATACCAGTTGATGCTTCCACGGGTCATCGCTTTTGCGTGTCCGTCGCAGAAGGCTACGTTGGTGGTGTTGGTATGCCGGTAGCGTGGGAAGAGGCCACACCCATCCCAAGTCCCTGAGCCATTGGTGTTTGTATAGTCGCAGTCGTGATTCATGCTCTGGTCAAGATCATAGTGGGGGCCGTTGTGCGTGGGAACACCGTTTACCGGCGCCACATAGTCCGTCCATGCCCACTCGGCAGAGTCGAATACCGCAAAGCCCCAGGGGGCGTCATTTTGTCCTTTTTCCGCGATCACAATGGTGGATGCCGGGGTGGGCAGCGCTGCTTCGGTGGCGACGTGCACGTTGCTCGGAGGGTTCCAAGGGCACCAACCATCATTGGAGATGCTGTTGTTGATGCCGTACTGTCCGCTTTGGTTGCTAGGGAAGGAAGGACAGTGGAAGATGCCACCCTGTCCCCAGGTCACCAAGTTACCGGCCGCGTTGGCATAGCGATCGCCGTTTTTGATGTAGGGGTAGATCGAGTCGTGCCAATAGTGTTGATCTTTCCAGGTTCCTGGGTCAGAGAAGTACTGATCCATGGGGTAGGTTTCATCATAATCCTGTAGGTACATCATAAGCCCGGTACCTATTTGCTTCATGTTGGAGAGGCAAGTAATGGCACGCGCCTTTTCACGGGCTTGGGCAAAGACGGGAAAGAGAATAGCTGCTAATATCGCTATAATCGCGATAACCACGAGCAGCTCAATGAGGGTAAAACCTCGCTGTTTAGGGTTCATAGAGACCTCCCTTGGTTAAAATGATAGAAGAATCGAAACGGTTCGCTTTTTGCGGAATCGAACCGCTTCGTATTAATATTATACCACAAGTTTCAAAAGGGAGTTTCCCGTTTCTACTAAAATTTTGCGAATCCTACACTAGAACAGCAACTGATGCTTGTGCACGGAGATGCTCTCTAACAGCCCAATGCTAAATAGGGTAACCAATACGTTGCTTCCTCCGGCAGAAATTAGCGGCAGAGGAACGCCAGCTACTGGCACAATTCCGACGTTCATTCCGATATTCACAACCACATGGAACGCGATCATGGTCACAACGCCGGTTGCTACAAGTTTCCCATAAGTGTCCTCATCTACCTCGGCAATGATCTTATACCCTCGCCAGAGCAGTCCCCCATACAACAAAATCACCCCAATACCCCCTACCAATCCTAACTCCTCACCGATATCGGTAAAAATGAAGTCTGTCTGCTTCTCTGGAATGAACCCCCCCTTCACTTGGGTGCTATGCAATAGCCCCTTGCCCCAAATGCGACCGGAACCTATGGCGATGCGGGCTTGCACCACATGGTAGCCCGATCCCGACGGATCGGCCTGGGGGTCAAGGAAGATCGTGAGGCGCTCTTTTTGGTAGGGACGAATGATCTTGTTGGAATGCCATACGAGGGCAAAGAGCGCCACACCGGTGAGGGCAAGGACACCTATCTTGCGCGGATCGGCCCCAGCAAGGAACACCATGCCCGCCCAAATAGCCACAAGCACCAGCGATGTGCCGAAATCGGGTTGTTTAAAGATCAGCAGGGTGGGTATAAGAATATGACCAAGCGATGCAAGCAGCGTACGCCAGCTACCTATGGTCTCTTGATGCCTCGTAAGGTAGGTTCCTAACGTCAATATCGTAAAGAGTTTTGCCGTTTCGGAGGGCTGAAACTCGAAGCCGGCGATCCGTATCCAACGGGCAGCTCCATTCGTCTTATGCGCAAAAATGAGCACGAGAGTCAGTAGCAGCAGATTCACCACATAAAAATGGCGTGCCGTTCTCTGGTAAATATGGTAGTCTATCCATGTTGCCGCGATCAGCCCACCATATCCTAATACCATCCACAGAATCTGCTTTTTATAGGCGGGACTTGGATCGGCATGGGTAACGCTGTAGAGGACAACAAGTCCCACAACCGTTAGAAGAGATGTAAACAGCAAAAGAGGCCAATCCAGGTTCTTTCGCAGGCGTCTTTCTAGCATAAAGTTGTTTACCTCGTTTCCTTCCAGTGACCTCTGTGTGGTCACCAAGGCTATATCGGCAGGAGGTGCAACCGTGAGATGTCTTTACACGATAACCCTGCTGCTTTTGGGCGGTTGGCTCTGCTTACCGGCTAACGCTCAAAACGATCCGTTTCTCGGCCCTAATCGCTATCCGCAATACCGTAATCTATCTGGGCTGGCAGGTGGAGGGTTTGGCGTGGATGCCGAAGGCTATCCCTCGCTGGTAGGGCCAACAGCTTACTCTACCCCCATCGCCTATGTGCCCGGACACGATCAAATACGGATATTGGGCGCAAAAATGAGCTTCACAAGCCTGCCAGATGTTCGCGTCGGTCACACAAACGGTAGCGGCGTTTTCCTCTATGGGCACACCTTCGGTCGCATGAACGTCGCCTTCTCCGACCTCATTAAAAGCTCACAATGGGATCAAGCGCTTAACCTACAGCTTGGCTGGATACCTTCCTCTCCTACCGAACCTGCTTTCTCTGTGGGCGTTCAAGATATCTTTGGGCATGGCGGAGCCGCCGGAGAAGGAATTCCCGGCGATGCCGCCTCCACCCGCTCTGTGTTTGCCGTTGCCACATGGTGTGTGCCCTGGCACCATCCGCTCTATTTAAGCGCTGGCATCGGCAGCTGCCGATTTCGCCAGGGGTTTGCATCCGCAAGCATGCCCTTAAGCCGCGGGCTACGCGGCTGGATCGAATACGACGGATTCGGATTCAACGAAGGTCTCCTCTTCGCGACCTGGAAAACGAAGATGGGCGTCCGTGCTGAGACGGACTTCACGGTGGGCTTTATTCGCGGCCGCTATTTTCTTTTAGGTGCCGGCATCGGGTTCTAAAGGCCTCGCTTTAAGGAGCGGGCGCACCGCCGTTAAAAGCCGGTCGGCCACAGCGCTTTTCGGCAACAAAGGTAGCGGCTCCTGACGCCCATCCGGCCACAGCAGCGTCACCACGTTGGTGTCCTTCTCGAAACCGGCCCCTTCCTGGGTGACGTCGTTGGCAACAATGAGATCGAGCTGCTTTGCCTCAAGCTTATGACGGGCGTGCTCTAGCAGGTTTTCTGTTTCGGCAGCAAAACCCACCACGACCTGGTGGGGGCCTTTTTGCCGAGCCAACGTGGCCAAAATATCGGGGGTGGGGCGTAGAGTGAGAACGATATCGCCATCTCTCTCCGATTTTTTGAGCTTGTGGGGTGCCCTTTGTGCCGGGGTATAGTCCGAAACGGCAGCTGCGGCTATGAAGAGATCGCACATCTGGAAGTGGCTTTGGCACGCTGCAAGCATCTCGTGGGAGGTCTCTACCCAAACCACGTTAACGCCAGGCGGCACAGCAAGGCTGGTGGGGCCGCTGATCAGGGTGACCTTTGCCCCACGGCGCTGGGCGCGCTCCGCGATGGCGTAGCCCATCTTGCCGCTCGATCGGTTAGAGAGGAATCGCACGGGGTCGAGTGGCTCACGTGTGGGACCGGCTGTCACCAAAACATGAACGCCCGTGTAATCGCGCAGCGGGAGCAGCGTGTCCACTACGCGCCGAACAATGGTGTCCGGCTCGGCAAGCTTGCCGACACCTACATCCTGACAGGCAAGCAGGCCATACTCCGGTTCGATCATGTGAACTCCACGCTCTTGCAAGAGGCGTAGATTGGCCTGTGTGGCCGGATGCTGCCACATCACCGTGTTCATGGCCGGAGCCACAAGGAGCGGCGTAGAGGTAGGCACGGCCAGAAGGCAGGTGGTGAGCATGTCATCGGCAAAACCGTGAGCCATGTGCGCCAAAATATCGGCGGTGGCCGGTGCCACCAACACCAAATCGGCCGATTGTGCCAGCTCAATATGGGCAATGCGGCGCGCATGAGGCTCCTCAAACACGTCGGTAAGGACGGGATTACGGGTGAGGGCGCGAAAGGTGGCCGGCCCAACAAACTGCGCCGCTGCTGCAGTAAGAACCACGTGCACGTCGGCCCCCAGTTTCCCGAGACGACTGCAGATATCGGCCGCTTTATAGGCGGCGATGCTTCCGGTAACCCCTAAAAGAATCGACTTTCCCGCAAGCCACGTCTCTTCGGTGCTCATGCGTTTCGTATCCTTAAGCGTTCGGCGAGGACGATAGCACGGAGTCCCTCGCAGGCCGTTTCCACGAAGTCGTTGACCACATAGTAGTCGTAGCGCGGCCAAGCCGCCAGCTCCTCAAGGGCGATGCGAAGTCGCTCTTCGATGCGCTCCTCGCTCTCTGTCCCTCTTTGAGTCAGGCGACGCCTCAGCTCTTGCAGAGAGGGCGGAGCTATAAAAATCAGGATCGCATCCGCAAATAGCCGCTTTACCTGAAGGGCTCCCTGCACCTCGATTTTCAATACGACGTCTAAGCCCTGTTGAAGTTGCTGTTCCACCGGCGCTCTAGGGGTTCCGTAATAGTAGCTTCCGTAGCGCGCATATTCCAAAAACTTTCCCTCCTTGATGGCCTCTTCGAACTGCTGCGAAGAGAGAAAGAAATAGTCTTGGCCGTCTCGTTCTCCCTCGCGCGGTGGGCGTGTTGTGGCGCTGATGCTGCGGACGACCCCGGGCGTTTGGTTCAGAACCTTCTCAATAAGGGTATCTTTCCCTACTCCGGAGGGGCCAGATACCACAAGAAGGTTCCCACGCCGCCGGGGCGGCAACAAAAGCGCCTCGCTGGTTGGTTCGTCGTCTCCCATGATGCAAGCAGTATAGCACAATCCGAAAAAGGGGTGCACGAGCTTTCACCACTTGACAGAGCCGACGTTTTGCGCTACATTGAACCTTGGCGATGGAGGCCGCCAGGGCGCTTGTTTTTGCTGCCCAAACCGCTCTCTTTTGAGCTGATGGCTCCTAGCTCACACTCTGATCAATGGCCTTGTGGTGGGCCTAGGAGGAGAGAATGTTAAAAAGGCTGCGTCTTGGTGCCGCCTGGCGGAACATCGCCTCTTTGGTGCAATGGCGTCTCCGAAAGCGCCGTGTGGATAAGCATCTTCTGTTTTACGATCTCTTCTCTGCAGTCCAGCAGCCAGGATGTCCCCTCTGCCGTCTCGTTGCCGATGCTGGGGCGCGTCGCCTCGCTTACCTCTTTCATGAGGAGGTAAACGACCCGCCCACACGGCTACGACTGCGCGCTTCCCTCGGTTTTTGCCCACGACATGCCCGACAATCCGCCCACCCTGGAAACGCGCTTGGCTTGGCTATCATCTATAAAGACCTGGCGGAACGCGCTTTAGAACGCCTTCAAAGCCGAGATCGCTCCCTCTTTCAGCAAGGTTGCCCAGAATGTGAGGAGGAGCAGCGCGACGAGGAGCGCTTTACGCAAGCCCTTGCTATCAGCTTGCTCGAACCCGAACTGCAATCGGCCTACCTCAAAGGGGATGGGCTGTGCATGCCCCATTTACAGCTGGTTGGTCGCTGGGCCCCGCCGGAAAGCTGGCGTTTTCTGCAGAGGGCGGAGCAAGAGCGCTTGCACCGACTGGCCGAAGAGCTTGGCGAGTTCATTCGTAAAAACGACTATCGTTTTAAAGACGAGCCGATGGGCTCCGAGCGTAACGTGTGGCTGCGTGCGCTTTGTAAGCTTTCAGGCCTGCAGCATAAGGAGGGAGATGCACTGTGAGCCACTCGCTCTTCACCTCCACATTTCGCCTGGCCTGCAGCCAGCCGTGTTGCCCTTTCTGCTGGATGCAAGACGAGGATGAACGGCGCTATCTACGCTCCCTCCTTCATGAGTACACGCTCGCGCCCGATATTCATGCGCGTCTGTCGGCCTCCGCCGGCTTTTGCCTGCGTCATGCACAGATGCTTGTCGAAACAGAGTGGGCCATGGAGAGAGATGGTCTAGGCACAGCAACCCTCTATGAAAGCGTGCTGAGGCAACTAGAAGCCGTGACGGCACTGGCGCTCGAAACCTCCTCGAAGCGCCCGATGCTCCGCAAATCGGAACCAGATGAGACGATCAGGCGCATATTGGCAACGCTACGCCCGCAAGAAACCTGTCTAGCATGCCAACACGGTCGCCAAAATGAGCAGTTTGCACTGAAAAGTTGGGTCGAGTATCTCTTGGAAGAGGGGCTTGAGGCCAACTTAGCCCAAACCTATCTGCAGGCGTGGGGCGTCTGTTTTCCGCATCTACTGCGCTTGTTAGAACAAAGACCCTCCTTGGAGGTTGCCAGGTGGTTGTTGAGCGACTTTCAAAGCAAACTCCGGCAGCGTTCTGAGCGATTGGAAGCCTACATTCATAAGCATGACGTACACCATCGCCACGAGCTAAGGGAGGAGGAACGCCTTGCATGGATAGAGGCCGTTGCGCTAACGGTGGGCGACTTCCATAAAAACCTCAGAGGTGTTCTATGACCGACGGACATAAGCGTCACCTCATGGCGACACTTTTGGCGATAGAAGAGGCAAGTCGTCAAATCGAGCAGGTCGCCCGTGAGGGGCGTAGCCCTTCTGGCAATAACAGGCTCACCCCCCTCGATCCTGCCTCTTGGGCGGTTTTTGCCGACGCGTTACAGCATATGTACGTCGACCTACAGGCCTGCATAAAACAGCTTTTGCCGCAGGAGCTGGCCGAGCAGGAACATCGGGAGGGGTTGTCGGTAACCCTCTACTGGCTTTCGGTGCTGTTGCTGCATCTAGACGAAGAGATCGTTGAGGATCTAGACCCCAAAAAGACGATACCAAAGTTCGGGCCTCTGGAGCCGGCAGAGCGTGAAGCGCTTGAGGCGGTTGTTGCCCGCCTCCATGAGGCCGTCGAGCGGATGCGCCGGCAGATTGAACGCCTTCGGCACCCATCCGAGCAGGAATAGCACACGGTGGGGATGAAAGTAAAAGAGAGCTTAGAAAGGAGGAAGAGCGTTCCGAAATTGAAGACCTATCGCGTTGGAGTGGCCTGCATGTCGCACGACCATGTGTGGGGCGAGCTGCGCCTGTGGCAACAGCAGCCCAATGTGCAACTGGTTGCAGGCGGAGATGACGAGCCAGAGCTTTTGACCAAGCTGGAGAGGGAGTTTGGCGTGAAGCGCCTTTATCCTTCATGGCAGGAGATGCTCGATGCCGAAGAGTTGGACATTGTGCAGATAGCAGGAGGCAACAGCGAGAGCGCCGACATCGTGGAGGCGGCAGCGCAACGCGGCCTTCATGCGGTTGTGGAAAAGCCGATGGCCGCCACGCTTGAACAGGCCGACCGTATGTTACAGGCCGCAGAGCGTGCCGGTACCTTGCTGCTTATCAATTGGCCAACCGCTTGGGCCGCCTCGTGGCAAGAGTTAGAACGGCGCGCTTTAGCCGGCGACATAGGCGAGATCCGCTATGTGCGCTATCGTAGCGCCCATAACGGCCCCATCGCCATAGGGTGCAGCCCCAACTTCGTGCGCGACCTTACCACCCCAGAGATCAACGGGGCCGGCGCCCTTATGGACTACTGCTGCTATGGTGCTAATTTGGCCGCTCGCCTGCTGGGGCGTCCGGAACAGGTAACCGGACTGCGAGGGGTTTTTGGTACAGAGCCGGCTTATGCCGCCTCCGACGACAACGCGGTGATCGTAGCCCGCTACCCCCACGCCTTCGCCGTCTGTGAGGCGAGTTGGACGCAGCCCGTAGGCTATATCGAGACCAACCCCCTGCTTTATGGTAGTGAGGGTGCCTTGGGCGTTTGGCATGGAAAACTGATTCTTCAACGGCCGGGCAAACCGCAAGAGACCATTGAGCCTCCACCAACAGTCGCTCCACGTCGTTCGGCCCCAGAGTATCTGCTGCACTGCCTTGAAAATGGGCAGAAACCAGAGGGCTTCTGCTCGGCAAAGGTCAGTAGGGACGCGCAGGAGATTTTGGAGGCCGGTTTGCGCGCTGCAAATAGCGGCCTACATCAATCGCTGCCGCTTTAGGTAGTATCTTTGGTTGTTGCAACCTCTTTTCTAGCACCTGCGGATGCCGCATGTGCCCATCGCCTCGCAGCACGGCTTACCTTCTAGGTGATACGGCGTCTCTACATCGTTTCCACGCAAGGTGGCCCGCTCTCGGTTGCGCCGCATAGTGCGAAGGACGGTTAGGGAAAACGCATAAGGTCAACAGGACATTCGCGCGAATAAAAAGGCGTAGGCTGGCTCCTTTGAGGGGTTCGATGAGAAGAGATGGCTAAATAACGTCACGGCGTTCAAAGAGCACCACTCCAAGTATAAAGAAAGCGATAAGGTAAAGTAGTACATAGAGGGCATCGAGGCGCGGAAAATGGAGGTGCTGTGCTCCCCACTCGGTGAGAAAGCGCGGCGATGACCAGGTGCGAGGCCCTCCGGAAAATACGATGTCCGAGGTGACATCGTCTACCCAGTAGCCAACATAGCCCTGCGGCACGATGAGGCCGGCGATGATGGCGAGACGGTGAAGCACGTCAATGTTAAAATTGACGCTAAGGCCTTCCATAACTCCATCGAACCAGGCGATAGCGCAGAGCGCGATCGCAAAAACCGTGCCGAGCAGGCGAGGGGCCACGGTGGAGAAGGCGAGGGCGATGGTGCTGACTAAAATCGGATAGAGGCACAGATAGAACCCCGCTATCAGCAGTGCAGTGAGCGATAGATGGGTCTGAAGGGTAAGGGAGGTCCACGCGATGAGCGTCCAAAAGAGGGTGCTGCCGCAGAGAAGAAGGTTAAGTCCAAGCCACTTGCCGGCCACGATCTGCCATCGCGGGTAGGGCCGTGGAAGAAGAAGGGCCATGACCCCCGTTTCAATTTCGCCCGATATGGCGCCGCCTGCCAGAACTGCGGCGAAGAGCGCCCCAAAAGCCTTGATAGCGCTTAAGCAGAGCGCGGTGATGCTGCGACGTACAAAGGGGTAGCGTATGGCCTCCTCTTGTGGGGACCACCGGCCGATAGCGACAAAATGCTCCATGCGCATATGGGCGATAGCTAAGAGCAGGGTGATGCCCAATACTAAGAGACCGCCAAAGAGGATGGCCCAAAGCGTTTTTCTGCGGAGAGCCTCCTTGAGGGTTAGCGTGGCAAGGGCGGCAACGGCCATGGATTCGATGTTCCTAACAGAGCTTGCGTTATAGGTTCCATCCATTTTACCCTTTTTATCCTACCTAGAGGCGTGGCTTCTTGCAGGACGCTTGTCGTTGCCGACTATGTTGGCCTATTTTGGATGCTGGGTGTGACGTTAGTGAGCACCCCCTGCAAAGCACGGTCAAGTCGCTTCAACGCTCTCTGGCAGGAGGGGAAGTCTTGCAGGACCAGAAAGGGGGCGGTCGCCCGTATCTAAATCTCTCTTTTCCCAAATTTGATGGAAGCGGACCTCTTTGTTTCGTTATAGAGTAAACTTGTTTAGAGTACAATAGAGACGGCTAGCAAGGATAGGAAACGGTATGCCATGGGATCCCCCCTAAAGAGAGGGCTGTTGAGAGCCAATAATTGCCAAAAAAGGAACATCTTCTCCGCTCGGCTCCGAAGGCTGCAGTATCACACGGAGGTGAACGAAGGTGTATCCTCTAATAAATTCCGCGCCACGGAGGGCTCAAAATGCTGGTGTTAACTCGCAAGCCCGACCAGTCTATTATGGTCGGCAACGACATTGAGATCACCGTTCTTGAGGTTCGCGGCGAGCAAGTCCGCCTAGGAATACGCGCTCCGCGCACCATCGCCGTACACCGCAAGGAGGTGTATGAGCAGATACTCCAAGAGAACCGCAACGCCGTTTCCGCCCCAGTTCTGCCCGACCTTAACCAGCTCCTTTCGACCCCAGAAGACGAGTAGGCGTTACGTTTGTGGGGTTCCGCGCCACCAGGCCACACCAAGCCGCTCCAACATGTGGCCTAATGTGCAGAGGGGAAGCCCCACGACGTTAAAGAAGTCACCATCTATCGCCTCGATATAAGGAGCAGCGTAGCCCTGTGCGCCGTAGGCGCCTGCCTTATCAAAAGGCTCTGATGTGGCGATATAGGCCGCAATCATGTCGTCGCTGAGCTCTCGAAAACGCACGCGTGTGCAGACGACCTCTTGTAAAGGCTCCTGTGGGCTTCCATCCACGACCGGCACAAGCGCCAATCCGGTATAAACGTAGTGAGTGCGTCCGGACAGAGCATGCAACATAGAGGTGGCCTCTTGAGGGTTTGCCGGCTTACCGAGGGGCAGCCCCACATCGCCCTCCAACGACACCTCCGTATCGGCCCCTAAAACAAGCCCTTCCTCAATGCGGTGTGCGACCTCGTGCGCCTTTGCTGTGGCAAGCTCCACGACGAATCGGGGTAGCGAGACGGGCGAGGTAGGAGACGAGGGCTCTTGGTAGTGGCTTGGCACAACCTCAAAAGGAAGGCGTAAAAGCGCCACTAACTCGCGACGGCGAGGGGAGGCCGAAGCCAAGATGATCTTTGGCCTCCCTATAGGAGAATGGGGAAGGGTCATTCTCTAGTGACTAAAGACGGCTTTCTTCCTCATAGGAGTTCAGCGGCCGTAATGATAGATTGGGCGATCTCCCGCATTTTTTTATTTTGATTGCGAGCTTGAAAATGGATGCGTTTGAAGGCCTCTTCTTCGGTCATGTGGTGTCGATCCATAAGAATTCCTTTAGCCCGTTCGATCAGTTTACGGGTCTCTAGGCTCTCTTTCAGCTCTTCGATCTGTTTCGCTTGAGACTGCATTTGCCGGAATCGGCGCACAGCTATTTCCAGGGCAGGGCCTAGGTCCTCTTTACGGAACGGCTTCATCAGGTAGGCAAGGGCACCCGTCTCGCCCGCCTGCTCTACCAGCTCCTCTTCATTGAAAGAGCTCAAAAAGAGGATGGCACACGGGTTTTCCGCCATCACCTGCCGAGCCGCCTCGATGCCATCCATCACCGGCATCTTGATGTCCATCACGATCACGTCGGGGTGGTAAAGCCGCGCCGCTTCCACAGCTTGCAACCCATCGGCAGCTTCGGCCACCACCTGATGCCCCAACTTTTCGAGACGGGCGCGAACAATGGTACGTGTCAACTGTTCATCATCGGCAATAATCGCTCTCAGAGATTGCATAAGCGCTCTCCTTATCCCTCGCGGCGCTATCGTTTGATGCTCTCAAAACCCTTTTTGCGATCTTGAAAGCCTCCCATCGCTCAAAGGGATGTGTCAACGTCTTGGTCGAAATCGAGCTTTTGGCAAAGATTCTTCCTCTTCTGCACTCTGTTTGGACGGAGCGGGCAGCGACCCTGCGGGGCGCTGTGAAGGAGCAGAGCCTCCACGATGCCCTCCTCGATCTTGGGAACGGCCTGTGCCACGTGGTTCCTCATGCCGTCGAGCCATGCTGGGGTCGAAGGGCTGATCGAGGTTAATAGCTGAGAGGTTCACGCGTCCTTGGCTATCTACCTCAATAACACGGACGGTTATTTCGTCGCCTACTTTCACCACCTCTTCTGGCCGGCGCACGGGCGGAACACGCAGATGGCTTACATGAACAAGGCCTTCCTTGCCGTGTAGAAACTCCACAAAGGCTCCCATTCCTATAACGCGCGTTACGCGCCCGGTGTATATCTGGCCGACCTGCACCTCAGCAACAAGGCTTTGGATGGTCTCCGCTGCTTTCTTTCCGGCCTCCTGATCCACCGCCATAATATAGATTTTGCCGTCCTGTTGAATATCTATCTGAGCACCCGTGTCGGCGATGATCTTCTTGATGGTCTTGCCGCCAGGGCCGATGATATCTCCAATCTTCTCCGGGTCTACTTCAATGGTAAAGATAGAGGGCGCGTACTTGCTGAGGTGCGGACGCGGCTCCGGAATGACTTCTCTTATTTTATCAAGGATAAACAGTCGTGCACGACGAGCCTGTTCCAACGCCTCTTGCATCACGTGCCTTGGCAAACCCTGAATTTTACAGTCAAGTTGGATGGCGGTAATGCCTTCAGCGGTTCCGGCCACCTTAAAGTCCATATCGCCGGAGAAGTCTTCCATACCTTGAATGTCGGTGAGAATGGCGTACTTATCGTCAAGAGTCATAAGCCCCATGGCGATGCCGGCCACTGGAGCCGTTATCTTTACACCGCCATCCATCAAGGCGAGCGTCGAGCCACACACAGAGGCCATGGAGGTGGAACCGTTGCTTTCCAGCACTTCGCTCTGCAGTAGCAGCGCGTAAGGGAACTCCTCTTCGGATGGCAGCACAGGCAAGAGGGCGCGCTCGGCGAGCGCACCGTGGCCTATCTCGCGCCGTCCAGGGCCGCGAAGGGGACGTACTTCCCCTACCGAATAGGGCGGGAAGTTGTAGTAGTGCATATAGCGCTTGCGCTCGTCCTCCTCGGTAAGCGTATCGAGCATTTGAGCTTCGCTCACCGATCCGAGAGTAAGGGCAGTAAGCACCTGCGTTTGCCCGCGTGTGAACATGCCGGAGCCATGGACGCGTGGCAGGAGACCCACCTCACATGTGATGGGACGTATCTCATCGAGGGCGCGTCCATCGGGCCGTATGTGTTCGTTAACCACCAGATTCCGCACCTGCTCTTTAATGGCCTTTTCGGCCGCCTCGGCTATTTCGGCCTCACGCTCCGGAAACTCCGGGGCCAACTGTGCCACGATCTCCGCTTTCAGCTCCTCGATGGCGTTTTCCCGGGAGGCTTTGTCAGGGTTCAGAATGGCCTGTCGAATGGCATTATCCATGCGCTCGTGGATAATGCGCAGGATTTCGGGATCGGGCAAGAAGAGAGGTACTTCCGCTTTCTGTGTGCCGACCTGTTGGGCTAGAGCCTCTTGCAGATCGCACTGCGCTTTGATCACTTCGTGGGCGAGGTCTATGGCAGTAAGCAGATCCTCCTCTTTCACGAATTTCGCTCCGGCCTCGATCATCAGCACGGCCTGTTTTGTGCCCGCCACCACCAGGTCGAGATCGGACTGCTCGATCTGATCGTAGGAGGGGTTGATGAGATACTCTCCGTTAATACGCCCTACGCGCACAGCGCCGATGGGGCCGTTGAAGGGGATGTTGGAGACGGTAAGGGCTGCGGAAGCTGCCACAATGGAGAGCACGTCGGGCGGGCACTCCATGTCTACCGAAAGAGGCATGGCAATGATCTGCACATCGTTGCGCATGCCGGCGGGAAAGAGAGGGCGCAGGGGACGATCGATAAGGCGCGAGGTGAGCACCGCTTTTTCGCTGGGTCTGCCCCCACGCTTCACATAGCCTCCAGGAATACGTCCTACGGTATATTTACGCTCCTCATAATCACAGGTGAGAGGAAAGAAATCAATCCCTTCGCGCGGCTCTTTGCTCATCGTGGCCGTCGCCAAAACGATGGTATCGCCGCAGGTCAGCCAAATAGCCCCATTCGCCTGCTTGGCTACCTTGCCAGTTTCTAGGCGTAGCGTTCGTCCGGCCAGTTCGCGTTCAACTACGTGGATCAAGTTATTCAATCTCCTAATTCTCTTGTTGGTTTTCTTACGTTAACTCTTTACCAAACCGTTCAGGTAAGAGAACGACCTTTTGCTGTTCGGTCGCAACACCGATTGCAAAAGAAAAGGGCAGGCATTCACAGAAGGCCGGAGAACTTCGAAGGGGTCAGAGAAAACGGACTTCCACTCGTTCGATAAGGAAATCCCCTTACTCTGAACCCTATGCGCCGTTCCGACATCCCTTCTGCTGTGCCTGCCCTCATAGGCATCGAATCCGTAACGATGTGCGGCGCTTCATGGTCGAAGCACCAAACCTCTAGATTTTGCTACGAATACCTAAGCGCGCCACAAGTGCACGAGCCCGATCGAGGTCTTTTTTACTTAGGTACGCTAACAAACGGCGACGGCGTCCCACCATCATAAGCAGACCACGACGAGAATGGTAGTCATGCTTATGAACACGAAGGTGCTCTGTAAGCTGGTTGATACGGGCCGTAAGAAGCGCTATCTGCACTTCTGGCGAACCGGTATCGCCCTCATGAGTGGCGTGCTCTGCAATGATCTGCTGGCGAGTTTCCCTCTTTAACGGCACAGAACTGTTTTTCCTCCTTATCAATGCAACCAATTCTACTTCTTAGTTTATCCGCTTTTGAGGCTTTCTGTCAAGCAAGGCAGATTTTTCAGCTTTTAGGAGAAGACTCCTCCGCAACAGCTAAAAGCGGTTCGGAGCTCCCGTCGTTAAACTGCGCCGCATAGAGGCGCGCATAGGCGCCGTTTTGGGCAAGCAGCTCTTCATGACGACCCCGCTCCACAATGCGTCCCTTTTCGATCACAAGAATCTGATCGGCCGAGAGAATGGTCGAAAGCCGATGGGCGATGGCAATGGTGGTGCGTCCGGCGAGCAGACGCTCTAAGGCCTCCTGGACGAGCCGTTCAGAATGCGTATCTAGCGAGGCGGTGGCCTCATCGAGAATGAGAATACGTGGATTCTTGAGAATGACACGTGCAATAGCGATTCGCTGTTTCTCACCCCCTGAAAGCTTGTAGCCTCGCTCTCCTACCACCGTTTGGTAGCCCTCCGGCATGGCCATAATGCGATCGTGGATGGCAGCCGCCCGTGCGGCCTCAATCACCTCCTCTTCGGTAGCGTCGGGCTTGGCATAGCGCAGATTGGCCATAATGGTGTCGTGAAAAAGGTAGGTCTCTTGCGTTACCATTCCGATGATCTGAGCCAAAGATTCAAGTTTAATTTTGCGCACATCGTGGCCATCAATGAGAACGCGCCCCGATTCCACATCGTAGAGGCGCGGAATAAGGTAGGTAATGGTGGTTTTACCAGCCCCGGAAGGGCCTACCAGCGCAAGCAGCTCGCCGGGCTTGGCACAAAAGCTGATGTCGTGCAAGGCGTAGTGGGGTTGCTGCGGGTCATACCGAAAGAAGACATGTTCAAAAGCCACCTCGCCTCGCACCTCTTCTGGTTTTAGCTCAATGGCATCGGGCGCATCAACGATGTCGGGCTGCAGGTCGAGATACTCGAAGATGCGATCGAAAAGCGCCATGGCGCTGCTAACCTCCACCTGCGTGTTGAGCAGGTTGGTAAGGGGAAAGAAGAGGCGGGCTTGCAGGGCTGTGAAGGCAACGATGGTGCCGATATTGATTGGATGACCAAGGTGGCGCACGGTGATGTAGCCGGCAAGCCAATAGACCAGCGAGGGTGTGATGGAGAACGTGAGGCCGATGAGGTTAAAAAAGAGGCGCATGATCACGTTAAGCTGCACCTGCAGTTTGGTGAGCTGTTCGTTCTGCTCTTTAAAATGTTCGAGCGCATAGGCCTGACGCCCGCTCACTTTCATCAGCAGCATTCCAGATACTGAGAGGTTCTCCTGCATAATGGCGTTGAGATCGGCCAGCTTTTGTTGGGTGCTTTTACGAATGCGCCTCAGCATGCCCCCCACTTTCGCGGCGATCAGCGCAAAAAACGGTAGAATGCCCACGGAGAGCAGAGTAAGGCGCCAATCCATATAGATCATGGCGACCAGGGTGGAAAGCACGGTGGTGATATTGGAAAGCGCGTTGGCCGCCGTGTCGCTCACCACATTCTGTACACCGGCCACATCGTTGGCGAGGCGCGACTGGATCTCTCCGGTTCGTGTGGAGGTGAAGAAGCGAAGCGACATTTTTTGGAGATGTGCGTAGAGCTGATTGCGCAGGTCGCGCATGATCTGCTGCCCTACCAGCGTGCTCAAGTAGTTATAGAAGATCGTAAAGGCTGTACCGGCAAGCGTGGCCCCGACGGCGTAGAGCGTGTAGACTGTAATGATGGGCAGGTCGTTGCGCTCTAGGCCCTGGTTGATGAGTGTGCGCAGAAAGAAAGGCGAGAGCAGCCCAAGTGCCGCTGCGAGGAGCACGGCTATGGCCGTTAGCGCCACCTCCCATCGGTAGGGACGGAAGGTAGCGACCACCCGTAGAACGGTCTCCCGTTTTATTGGGCGCTTTGGCCCCTCGTAGTAGGCTGCACGCATCATATGTCCCATTGCCCTTTAGTCCCTCCCCATCAAGCCGTCGTGGTTTCAGATGTTTCGGTTATACAAATAATACCAAAATCTACAGGATTTCTATGTCTCTTCTGCATTTTCTGCTACCGTGTAGCTGCGTGGTGCCCTCCACTTGGTCCAACACGGCTTGCCACAGCCTACCTCGCCGTCATACGAACCAGAAAATGTGTATTGCCGAGGGCATACAACGTATCCCGGTACCAGCCGTAACAGCACAGTTTTGGTATGGGAGTGACAATTTTGTGGAGGAGTGGCAGCTCCTATTGACGGTTACACCGTTGTACAGCTAGAATAATCCGATTTTTTAGCTTGCATCCCTTAGCGCAGCTTAGGTTAGGTGAAAGTAGACTATAAAGGAGAACCTCGATACAGAACGCTATGCAACAGGCATCTGCTAACCGAGTGGAACGACTGGTACAACAGTTTAAAGAGCTGTACGGTGTGGCGCCGGAGCTGATGGTGCGTGCTCCGGGAAGGGTAAACCTTATCGGAGAACATACCGACTACAACGAAGGCTACGTGTTTCCTGCAGCCATTGAACGAGATATTCTCATTGCGGCCTCCGTGCGACCCGATAAACAGGTGCGCCTCTTTTCGCTCGATATGGGCCTCTCCGCGACCTTTACCCTCGATGCTATCGAAAAGGCCTCCATTGAGGAGGAGCGTTGGAGCAACTACCCGCGTGCCATGGCGTGGGCGCTGCAAAACAAGGGTTTTTCCCTGCGTGGTGTGCAGGCTGTACTTCAAGGTGATATCCCACCAGGAGCCGGGCTCTCCTCATCGGCGGCTTTGCTCGTGGCTTGCGGGCTGCTGTTACTGGCTGCCGCTCACCAAACGCTAGACCTCGTGGAGCTGGCTCTCTTGGCACAGCAGGCCGAGCGAGAGTTCGTTGGGGTAAATGTGGGGATTATGGACCAGTTCATCTCCGCACTCGGCCAAAAAGATCATGCCCTTTTTATTGACACCCGTACCCTGCACTACGAAGCGGTGCCCCTGCCCACATCCGGCGTCTTTCTTGTTATTGCTAATACCAATAAACCGCGCGGATTGGTGGATTCGGCCTACAATCAAAGGCGTGCGGAGTGTGAAGAGGCTCTGGACTGTCTAAGACGCTTCCTTCCCTCCATTCGTGCTCTCCGTGATGTAACCCTGGAGGAGTTCACTCGATGGGAAGCAAGGTTGCCGGAGGTGCCGCGCAAACGAGCACGTCATGTAATCACTGAAAATGAGCGCGTTCTGCAAAGTGTGGATGCGCTGAAAAGAGGAGACATCGCTCTGTTTGGCAGTTTGATGAACGCCTCGCACCGTAGCCTTCGAGATGACTATGAGGTCAGCTGCACAGAGTTAGATGCGCTTGTGGAGGCGGCATGGGCTTTGCCAGGGGTCTACGGTTCCCGAATGACGGGCGCCGGCTTTGGTGGCTGTACCGTGAGCCTGGTGGCAGAGGAGGCTTTGGAGCGGTTCTGTAAGGAGGTGCCAGAGCGCTACCAGGAGACGACGGGAAGAGAGGCTTCCATTCTTATTACACGCGCTGCACAGGGTGCCGAACGAATCCTTTAGAGGCTGTCCGTCCAGGCCGGTACAAGAAGGCCGAGAAAATCTTATGATTTGCTAGGACAAGGCGCCCGTCTCTTCAGACAGCATCGCTCTTTTTACAACACTGCGCACGCGCGGATCGGGGTCGAACTGCAGCGCCCGCAGCGTAGCCTGCACAGAGGGCTGTTCGGCCTCCTTCACAAGACGTGCAATCGCCAACGTGCGCAATTCGGGTGCGCCGGCACGCGATAGGTAGATCAGCTCATGACGCTGCACCTGGCTCAGCGGCCTTTGGGCCGGAAGCAGCAAAGCTCGCTCGACCTCGTGCGATATCTGGAAGGAGAGACAGGCGGCTTCGACGACGAAGGAGTAGGCCGTAGATATCTCCGTTTCGGTACGCCCCTCTGAGAGGAGCTGTGCAGCCCAACGCAGACGGTTCGCCATACGATGCCGTTTTTGGCCTGCTAGCTCCTGCAGAAACGCCGCTGCTACATGCCGTATGGGCAGATCGAGAGGTGCAATGTACGGGAGGCGACTGGGAAAGGCCACGATAAAGGCGGCATAGCGGCGCAGCGCCTCCTGTAGATGCCGTGAGAGCCGGCCCTTGCGTGCCGCCCTCCGCAAAGAGAGCAGAAGCAGAAAAGGGGTCGTCCTTAACGCTGCTTCAAGTTTTATAGTGGGAAAAGGCACCACGTCCAACCTTGAGAGGCAGTGTTGGTATAGAAGTGGCGAGGCAACGGGTGGCAAAGGGGGAGAGAGCTTTTGTGCGGTCTCGCTCGACTCTTGCGCCTCCTCCGGATAGAGCGGTGGATCGGGCTCTGGGCCGCTGCCAAACCCGAAGAGGACTTTTGGGTGTTGACCCAGATGCCGGCGCAGTTTGGCCATAGTGCACGGTGTTGTAAGGGCGGTGAGGCGGCCCTCTATGCCCAAACCGGCTAGGCCGGGAAGCAGTCCTAAAGTGACGTCTTCAAAGAGGAGATCGGCATCGGCTTTAAGCGCTATCTCACCTGTCAGTCCAGCCCAGATGGCCAAGGGAACATGCGGGGACAGAAGGTGCTGTGCCGCCTGCCAGACAGCAGGCCACCGAGTTACGTAGGTTGATTCAGCGGGCATTTGCACTGGGAAGAGAACCTTTGTTACCCCCAAGGAAAGGAGTCGGACTAGAGGGGGCATCTCGTTCAGGGTAGAAAGGGAAACCACCTTTGGAAAGAAGCTTCCAAAGGTGGTGCTATTAAGCGAAGCAGGAAATTTACCAGGCGTACTCTTCCGGAGCGGTTTTATAGCCTGGGAAGATGGCCTCGATGCGTTTGTTGGTCTCCTCGTCCAGTTTAATTTCAAGCGCGCGCACGATGTCATCGAGCTGTTCGATGGTGCGCGGCCCAATGATAGGCGCGGTGATCGCGGGGTTTTGCAGCATCCAGGCAATGGCCACGTTCGCCGGCTTCTCGCCAAGCTCTCGGCAGAGATTCTCCCAGGCCTCTAGCTTCTCACGGTGTGCCTCCACCTGCTGTTGCATGCCCTCAGAGGCCCTACGGCCTTCGCTTAACTTCTGCAGCACGCCGCCGAGCAAACCCCCACCCAGCGGGCTCCAGGGGATGATCCCCACACCATAGGCGACGCAGGCAGGGATCACCTCCATTTCGATCTGTCGGCGAAGCAGATGATAGATGGACTGTTCCGATACGAGCCCAAGAAAGTTACGACGCTTGGCTGCCTCGTTGGCCTGCACAATGTGCCAACCTGCGAAGTTGGAGGAGCCGAAGTAGAGGACCTTGCCCGCAGCGTGAGCCCATTCGCAGAACTCCCAAATTTCGTCCCAGGTGGCCTCGCGCCAGACATGGTGGAACTGATAGAGGTCAATGAAGTCCGTTTTAAGGCGGCGCAGGCTGTCGTCAAGTGCTTTGCGCATATGTAGCTTTGAGAGGCGGCTGGTATTCGGCCAATCGCCCATGTCTCCATAGACCTTTGTGGCGATGACCACTTTGTCGCGGCGTCCTCCACCCTGTGCCCACCAACGGCCGATGATCTGCTCGGTAACGCCCTCTCCCTTTTTCCAACCGTACACGTTGGCCGTATCGAAAAAGTTGATACCGAGCTCTAGCGCACGATCCATAATAGCATAGCTATCCTGCTCGCTGGTGAGAGGGCCGAAGTTCATGGTGCCGAGGCAGAGGCGACTTACCTTGAGAGCCGTACGTCCGAGGTTGACGTATTGCATGTTCGCACTCCTTTCTTTGTATTTTGTATTCGCATTTGGCGAATGCCAAGCTTAGAGCCTACCGAGTTACAGCCCGTTTCACTACCTGTTCTTATGGACAGGTCGTTCTTCAGAGTCTACCCTATAGGGCTCATTCAGTAAAATGGGCTGTTGGGGAGATGGTTGTTCCGAACAAACACCCTCCGTAGCATAGACTGCCGCAAAGCGCCTCTATTGCCAATGGGAAGAGGTTTTTGATGGTAGACCATGCAGAATGGGCAAAGAGAAGGTAAAATAGAAAAGATAAGAAAGCAGCATGAAAGGGAATGGCTGTTTGCGTCGCAGATTGTGATAAACGTCACAAATTCGCAAAATGGCAATCTCTCGTCGAAGCGCAGCGTAAACAGATAGGGAGGAGGCTTAGGAAACGGTGGATAGCTATATCCCTGTTTTCGTAATGATCGTTATTGGCGCTCTGATCGCGTTCGTCATGGTTTTTGGATCTGCCTTGCTCGGCCCTAAAAAGCCTGGCGCGGTGAAGGCCTCTCCGTACGAGTGCGGAATGACGCCGGTGGGTAGCGCCCGTGAGCGCTTCCCTATTAAGTTTTATCTGGTCGCCATGATCTTTATCGTTTTTGATGTGGAGACCATCTTCCTCTACCCTTGGGCGGTGAACTACCGTCATCTGCCCTACGCGCTCAAAGCCTTTAACTACATCGAAATGGTCATTTTTGTTGCTATCCTTTTCGCAGGTTATCTCTATATTCTCGGCAAGGGCGCCCTTGATTGGGGTGAAGAGGAGGCTGTGGCGGAGGCCTTAAAGCGCGATCCGATCGTGCTTGCCCCACGGCCTGCCATTCGGTTTGGGAATGAGAACTCCGGGCCTGTAGACCTTGAAAAAATACCGGTTGGGCCTCGGGTACCTGTGTATGGGGCGAGCGCACAAGAGCTTTGCCAACCCCTTGAACAGACGACCGTACGACTACTACCGACGGGAGAGGAGCGATGACAGAGGCGGCCGAGGTAACAACAGAAGAGCTCCTGGAAGTTCAGAAGATCCGCCAGCATTTCCCCGACGCTATCCTTCAGGTACAGACCTTTCGCGGAGATACCCGTATCCTTCTGCGCAGAGAGTATATTGTGGAGGTTTGCCGCCTTCTGCGTGACGATCCCGACCTACAGTACAACTTCTTCTCGGAATGTCTAGGAGTAGACTATCTCGACAAGTACCCCGATCACCGTTTTGAGGTTGTCTATAACCTCTACTCGGTGCGCTACGAACAGGGTGGGGTGCAAAAAGGAACCGGTAGGCGAATCTTTCTTAAAGTTCCGGTGCCGGAAGAAGACCCTGTGGTGCCGAGCGTCACCGAGGTCTACCCAGGGGCGAACTTTCCAGAACGAGAGATTTTTGACATGTTTGGCATCCGCTTTAGCGGACACCCTGACCTACGCCGCATTCTTATGCCGGAAGACTGGGTGGGGCATCCGCAGCGGAAAGACTATCCGCTGGGCGGAGAGCGCGTGCAGTTTCCGGAGCGGCGATTCGGCCCCTCGGTGGGCGAGCCTCTGGTAGCACACCCCGGCGAGTCGTATCATGGAAAGACCGGGGATGTGCTCGGAGAGGAGACGACGCCAACTCGCCCCCTCCCCGAATCCGAGCAGATTCAGGCGCGTTCACCGTTAGAGATTCAGCAGCTACCGCCTGAGAGACCTTAGCGTTCGAAAGAGGTGGGAAAGGGCTTCTATGTGCGCCAGATTGTGATAAATTGCACAAACTAGGCCTCTGCTTCGCTCTCGCTACAAGGGCGTGACGTGAGCACAAAGGGATAAGAACCATGCGAACCGAAATAGAACAGATGCAGCGGACGTTTCAGCACAGCGCAGCCCTCGCGGCTCAAGGGGTACAGCTGGATGTGCTCGACGACCAGACCATGGTGATGAACATGGGGCCGCAGCACCCAAGTACCCACGGCGTGCTGCGGGTTGTGCTAGAGCTCGACGGCGAGATCATCGTGCGGGCAACTCCCCACGTGGGCTATGTGCATACGGGCATTGAAAAAACCATCGAGTACAACAGCTACCTCAAAGCGGTTCCTCTTACCGATCGCATAGACTACGTCTCCGCCCTCATCAACAATGCGGCCTATTCGCTCGCGGTGGAGAAGCTCCTCGGCATTGAGATACCGCCGCGCGGACAGGCCCTACGCGTGATGCTGATGGAGCTGCAGCGCCTTGCCAGCCATCTCGTGTGGCTTGGCACCCATGCTCTTGACATCGGGGCGATGACCGTCTATTTCTACGCCTTTCAGCAACGCGAATACATTCTTGACCTCGTAGAGATGATCTCCGGCGTGCGCATGATGCCTTCTTGGATCGTTCCCGGTGGGCTGCGCGGCGATGCTCCCGATGGATGGTTGGAGCGTGCCGCTGATTTCATTAACCAGTTCCCAAGCGCGTTAAAGGAGATGGAAGACCTCCTTAGCGCCAACCCAATCTATCGCGAACGCACGCAGGGCATCGGCGTGATCAGCGCCGAAGAGTGCCTTGCATTGGGTGTAAGCGGCCCCACATTGCGCGCCTGCGGCATCGCCCACGATGTGCGCAAAGCCGAGCCTTACTGCGGCTACGAGCACTACACCTTCTACGTGCCTACAGCGGAGTTCGGCGATGTGTACGACCGCTATCGGGTGCGCATTGCCGAGATGTATCAGAGTCGCGAGATCGTGAAACAGTGCATCGAAAACATGCCGCCTGGCCCCATTAATAGCGACGACCGCAAGGTGGTGCCACCGCCACGGCAGGAGTTGGATAACAGCATGGAGGGCGTAATCCATCACTTCAAGCTGTGGACAGAGGGGTTCCATCCGCCGGTGGGAGAGGCCTATGTCCCTCTCGAATCGCCAAAGGGCGAGATAGGGTTCTACATTGTAAGCGATGGCTCCAACTGTCCCTATCGTGCCCATCTTCGTCCCCCCTGCTTTATGAATCTGCAGGCGCTTTCCAAGATGTGCGAGGGACGCCTCATCGCCGATGTGGTCGCCATCATCGGCAGCATTGACATCATTCTCGGAGAGATAGATAGGTAAAGGGCCTATGTCTGCAAATAACAACCGACTAGGTGGCGGAGGGTACGCCCCAAGAGAGGAAGAACCCGTCTTTGAAAAGCGTTTCTCGCCTGAGGCGCTGGCCGAACTAGAGGAGATCGCCAGTCACTATCCGGAGCGCAAGGCGGCTTGCCTGCCCGCCCTCTGGATAGCACAGAGGGAATATGGGGGCCATCTTACCCCATCAGCGATTAAAGAGGTGGCCGAGCTGCTTGACATGCCCTGTGTGGAAGTGGAGGGAGTTGCCAGCTTTTACACCATGTACAACTTGCGCCCGCGCGGCAGACACCATATCGAGGTCTGCACCTGTCTTACCTGTGCTGTGTGCGGTGCCTATGATGTCGTGCATGCTCTGGAACACGAGTTGGGCATACGTGTGGGCGAAACAACGGAGGATGGGGAGTTTACGCTGTCAGAGGTAGAGTGCTTGAACTACTGTGCGGGCGCTGTGGTGGCTCAAATCGGCGATCGCTACTTTACCCATCTTACCCCCAAACAGGTGCCCGATCTCCTCGCCATGTTGCGCGACACATCGAACTACACGCCTGAAAAACTGGCCGACTCCATCGTCAAGCTTCACATCCCTGGCAGTAGCCAAAAGCGCGGTGGCAGTTGGCGCGTAGAAGAGGTGCCGCCATCCCAGACTTCGGAGGTGGAGTGAGCCATGGGAATACGCAATCTGTTGTTTGCCCATCGCGATGTGGAGGGCATTGACCATATCGAGGTCTACGAGGCGCACGGCGGTTACACCGGCCTGAAACGAGCTATTGAGATCGGGCCGGAAGCCACCGTGAACGAGATAAAAGTTTCTGGCCTTCGAGGGCGTGGAGGCGCCGGGTTTCCTACCTGGATCAAATGGAGTGGCGTGCTTTCGGACAAATCGGGGAAGCCGCACTATGTGCTCTGCAACGCAGATGAAGGGGAGCCAGGTACCTTCAAAGACCGTGAACTAATGCTTAAGCTGCCCCACCTCGTGGTGGAGGGCATCGCCATTGCCGGTTTCGCCACAAAGAGCCAGAAGGGCTATATCTACATTCGTGGGGAGTATGTGGAACCGGCTTGGCAGATACGTAAGGCGATAGACCAGGCCTACGCGAAAGGCTATCTTGGCAAGAACATCCTCGGCAGCGGGCACGATTTCGACCTCTATATTCACATGGGTGCGGGAAGCTATGAGTGCGGTGAGGAATCGGCCCTTATGTCGAGCCTCATGGGCGAGCGGGGACAGCCACGTCTCAAGTTCCCCCATGCTCCGCTTCCAACCGTGGAGGGTGTATGGCAGGCGCCCACTCTTATCAACAACGTGGAAAGTTACTGTGCAGCCTCGTGGATATTGCAGCACAGCGGTGCAGAGTACGCCTCTTATGGCACCGAGAAGAGCAAGGGCACCAAGATCATGTCGGTCAGTGGCCATATCGCTCGACCCGCTAACTATGAGGTGGAGATGGGCACACCGCTGATGGAGTTAATAGAAGCTGCAGGAGGGGTGGTCAACGGACGTCTTAAAGCGGTTATCCCCGGCGGTTCCTCTGTGCAGATCATGACAGCCGCCCAGTGCGAGAAAGTCACATTGGACTATGAGGGCTGCATGGCCGCAGGCACGCTGCTTGGCTCTGGAGGCTGTATGGTATTTAACGACACCACCGATATCGTGTTGCTCATGCGACGCACCGCCGAGTTCTATATGCACGAGTCGTGTGGCAAATGCACCCCCTGTCGTGAGGGAACCCGCTGGATATTCAAAACGCTCGACCGCATCGTCTCTGGGGGAGGACGCCCTGGTGACGTGGAGCTGCTGCTCGATATCTGTAAGCAAATAGATGGTCGCTCCTACTGTGGCTTAGGAGATGCGGCCGCTTGGCCCATTGTTGGGGCCATCAAAGCCTTTCGTGAGGAGTTCGACTACTGGATCGAGCACAAGCGTTCGCCCGTTGGGGCCCACTGTGTGCCGAAACTGCCGGAGTTCTCTCAGCAACTTCTATCTCTGCTGCCGGCAAGATAAACTGATCTCGACAACCTAAGTTTGCCGAAAGCGGCTCTATAAAAAGGAGAGAGATTCGAGGTTGAAACCTATCTGGCTCTATCTTACACAAGAAGATATCGCAACGGAGCGCCTGCAGTGCGAGCAAGAGGGAAGAGATCTTAGTACGCTTGAAGAAGAGTTCGCCTACGTTCAATCTCTTGACCTCGAAAACCTTGCCAACCAGCCGGCAGCGCAGGCCTTGCTCGATAAAACCCTTCAGGCCCCCATCCGCCCCGATTTTCCGTTTGAGGAGCCGTCTGACCTACAAGCTATTCGTGCGGCACGGCCTAAAACAGCTCCCTCTCTGCCCAAGCTACAGCTTAGCGATGCGGCTTTAGAGGACAAGGTTTATGGTGCCTGGACAGGGCGCGCTGTGGGCTGTTTACTCGGCAAGCCCGTAGAGGGTTGGCGCCGACCACGTATGTGGGGCTATTTAAAAGACCTTGGGCGCTGGCCGCTTTCCGATTTCTTCCGTTACCATGTGCCGCAGGAGGTACAGGAGAAGTATCAGCTTTCGGAAAGGGCTCCGTTTGCCGACCTTGTAAGCGCCATGCCGGAAGATGACGATCTGAACTACACCACCACGGCACTGGCCATTATGAAGCGCTTTGGGCCGGATTTTACCTCTGAGCAGGTGGCCCAGTTTTGGATGAGCGATATCCCTATTCTGCACACCTGCACGGCTGAACGGGTGGCCTATCGCAACTTTTGCAACCTTGTTTCTCCACCGGCCTCCGCCTCCTTCCGAAATCCCTATAGAGAGTGGATAGGTGCTCAGATTCGGGCCGATTTTTGGGGGTATGCTGCTCCAGGCAACCCGGAGCGCGCGGCAGAATGGGCTTGGCGCGACGCCTGCATCTCCCATGTGAAAAACGGCATCTACGGGGCTATGTGGGTTGCCGCTATGACGGCTGCAGCCTTCGTTACGGAGGATATCCCCACGATCATTCGCGCAGGGCTGGCTCAGATCCCGGCAAACTGCCGCCTGGCCGACGCCATCGAAAGCCTTTTCGAGTGGCAGGAGGTGGGCGTGGACTACGATACGGCGGTCTATCGAGTTCATGAGCTGTGGGATGAGACACGTGCACATGATTGGTGCCATACCATCTCCAACGCCCTGATCGTGGCCGTCGCCCTGCTGTGGGGTGAGGGCGACTTCGCAAAAACCATCTGCCGTGCGGTGCAACCCTGCTTCGATACAGACTGCAACGGCGCCACCACCGGCTCCATTTTGGGCATCCTGTACGGCAGAAAGAACCTACCCACCCACTGGACGGAGGGAATAAACGATACCCTCCATACCGGTGTGGCAGGCTATCATACGGTGAAATTGGCCGATATGGCACACGAAACGATGCGACTTATCGAAACCTTGCGGTAAACTTTACGGCGGCGTGTGAACTGCCGCCCAAGGCCAGAGGACGCTATGGCTGAGTATAGACTAACACAAACAGAACCCTCGTTAAACCCTCCTTCGCAGGAGTTGGTAAATATCACCATTAATGGTATCGAGTTGAAGGTGCCAAAAGGTGAAAACATCATCGAATCGGCACGGAGAGCCGGCATAGATATCCCCTACTTTTGCTACCACCCACGCCTCTCCAAAGGGCAGGCGGCGAACTGCCGTATGTGCCTCGTGGAGGTCGCCACGAAGGCGCCGGACGGCTCCGTGCGTAAAATGCCTAAGCCGCAGACCAGCTGTACCCTACCCGCCTCGGAAGGCCTGATCGTTGAGACCGAAACCGAGCAGGTGGCCAAAGACCGACGCGGTATTCTCGAATTTTTGCTGATCAACCATCCGCTGGACTGTCCGATCTGCGATCGAGGAGGCGAATGCCCGCTCCAGAACAACACGCTCTTCTACGGGCCGGCCACCACACGCTATATTGAGGAGAAGCGTCACTATCCCAAGGCCTATCCTCTCTCCGACTATGTTGTGTTCGACCGAGAGCGCTGCATTCACTGCGCGCGTTGCACCCGCTTCACCGAAGATATCAGCGGCGATGCACAGCTCAACTTCTTGAAGCGCGGTGCCGACATGGAGGTGGCGACCTTCGCTCAAACCAAATTCCATAGTCGCTTCAGCGGAAACGTGATTGAGCTGTGCCCTGTAGGCGCTCTCCTATCACGCACCTATCGTTTCAAGGCGCGCCCATGGGATCTCTTCACCACCCCCTCTATCTGCACAAAATGCGCCAACGGCTGCAACGTTAAGCTCGACTACCGCATGAGCACGTTGGTTAGGGTGAATGCCCGCCTCAATGAGGAGGTGAACGAGGAGTGGACATGTGATAAAGGCAAGTTCGGGCACGACTATGTGTCGTCCGAATCGCGCCTTAAAACCCCTTTGGTGCGTCATGGAACCGAGTGGCGCCCCATCTCTTGGGCCGATGCCTATCAGCTACTGACCATGCATATGAAGATGGCCGGCAAAAGTATCGGCGGCATTGGGGGGGCACGCTGCACAAACGAAGATAACTTTTTATTCCAAAAGCTTTTCCGTGAGGTACTAGGCGTTAACAATCTCGACTCTCGCACGGGGCGCTGGCAAGGACCTACCAACGCTCCCCTCTACGATCGTTACGGCTTTCACAGCATGGGCAACGCCATCGCCGAGCTTGAACAGATGAAAACGATCTTCGTGTTCGGCTCGGAACTGGTGGACGAGCAGCCCATCATCTACCTGCGCGTACGTAAGGCCTGGCGCTATAAGGGGGCTACCGTGTTAAACGCCAACTCCGCACCGCCTACAGGCGATCCGCCTCACGTACGTGACTTCGCCAAAGTAGACCTCCTCTACAAACCGGGAACCGAGATCGCCCTGCTGAATGGCCTGCTGCACGTGCTGTTTGAAGAAAACCTACTGCCGGTACATGAGGAGAAGCCCTTTGTCGCCCTTCAAAAGAGTGTGGCGCGTTGGACACCCGAGCGGACAGCCAAAGAGACCGGGGTCTCAGAAGAGGCGATTCGCAAGGCCGCTCATCTGCTAATCGGCAAACCAATGGCCATCATTGCTGGGCGTACGGTGATGGAGCACCCCTTCTACGCAGATGTTGTGGCCGCTCTTGGCAACCTTCTGCTTGTCACGGACAACCCAGTAACTAACCTCAACGTGCCCGTTCTCGAATGCAATGCGCAGGGTGCCATGGATATGGGTGTATTGCCGGACGTAGGCCCTGGCTATCGGCCGCTGGAAAACCCTGGCCTCAACACGCACCAGATGCTGGAAGCGGCGGCGAGGGGGCAGCTGCATATGCTCTGGATCGTTGGGGCCGATCTCATGGCCAAATATCACGATGCCGACCTGGTGCAAAAAGCGCTCGCTAACTGCCCCTTCGTGGTAGTGAACGAATTAACGCTCACGCAGACGGCTCTGCAGGCGCATCTGGTCTTACCTGCCGCCAGTTTCGCCGAAAAAGACGGCACATTCACTAGCTGCGAACGCCGCGTGCAGCGAATTCATCGCGCCTTCGAGCTGGCGCCGACCATCAAGCCTGATTGGCTTATCTTCGCCGAAACGGCCGATATCCTCGGCCATCCAATGCCCTACGTCTCCGCAAGAGACATTCTTCGCGCCATCGCGGCAGAGGTTCCGCTCTATTGCGATATAAACCCGCAGACGTTAGGGGAGGGTGGCCGACGGTGGGAGTATCCGGCTGGGCAAAGAACCGCTCCCGCACCTATTCCGGTGGATTATCACGCGAGCTGAAAGCGATGAAGTAACACCAAAGCGATTTTTCGTTCAAGGTAGGCGCCGTATCGCTCCATGTGCAGGAGGGTGCGTGCGCTGCTTAGGAAGTTGACAATGACGACACAAGCCGGTCTTCTACAAAAGTGGTACAACCTATTTATCTTCCCTGAGTATTGGCACGGCATCCATTTACCGAGTCTCGTGCCTTATCTGGGGCTAGTAGGCATTCTTGCCTTTGCTCTCGGCATGTTGCCCTTCCTCATCTGGATTGAGCGTGTGGTGGTGGCGCTTATGCAAGACCGTATCGGGCCAAACCGTGTTGGTCCGCGCGGCCTCATGCAGCCTGCCGCCGACGTAATAAAGCTCTTCTTTAAAGAGGATATCCGCCCACGAGACGTAGACCGATTTCTCTACTTTTTGGCGCCCTTTCTCAGTATGACCATTGCGATCTCTGCTGGCGCCGTGTTGCCTTGGGGTTCCATAGCCTTCCGCGATGCAGCTGGACGGGTTTTTCTTGTCCCTATAACCGCGGGCAACATCAACGTGGCGCTGCTGTATGCTCTCGCCATGTCCTCTCTGAGTGTCTATGGGTTGGTGTTGGCCGGTTGGTCCTCCAACAACAAGTACTCCTTGCTAGGAGGGCTACGAGCCTCGGCTCAGGTGATCAGCTATGAGTTGGCGATGGGCGTGGCTCTGCTATGTGTGGTGCTATTGGCCGGTTCACTAAATTTGGGGCAGATCGTGGAGGCACAAAACCAGCTACCTTTTGGGTGGCATCTGCCGGCCCTCTTTAAGGGCAGCCTCTTTTCCTGGTTCTGGCTGCAGTCGCTTGTCGTGCCCGTGGTTATCTACACGATCGCTATGGTGGCAGAGACCAATCGCCCTCCCTTCGACCTTCCCGAAGCCGAATCGGAGCTTGTAGCCGGTTATCACACCGAATACTCCGCCATGAAGTTCGCCACCTTCTTCGCTGCGGAGTACATCAACATGTTGCTTATCAGCGGGCTTAACGCCACCATCTTCTGGGGGGGCTGGCTTCCCCCATTCAACTGCGTGCCCTTCACCCTCATCCCCGGCTTTGTGTGGTTCGGCATCAAGATCATGATGGGCATCTACCTTTATGTGTGGTTACGGGCCTCCTTGCCCCGGCTGCGCTACGACGCCCTTATGCAACTCGGTTGGAAGCGCATGTTACCTATAGGACTTATTTGGCTCTTCCTGCTCGGCGGTTATAGCCTCCTCCGTACACCGAAAACCGGAACCGCTCTGCCAGCCCCAACGCCCTCTATCGTGCCAACACCGCCAACCCCTCGACACTCCATTCAATTTATGCCCATCTCTGCACGACAAGGAGGAGGAAAATAGGCATGACACCTGCGCTCGTGGTCTTCTTCATTTTGGCCGTCATCGCTGTAGGCGCCTCCCTCTACATGATCGCCACACCGAACCCCGTTCGTAGCGCGCTAGCGCTGGTGGTTACCTTTTTGTGTGTGGCCGTCTACTACATCACGCTTTCGGCGCAGTATCTCGCTTTTGTGCAGATCATCGTGTATGCCGGCGCCATCATGGTGTTGTTCCTATTTGTCATCATGCTTTTAAACCTAGGAGCACCACAGGCGCTGCAAGAGAAGCGCTCTGTGCAACCTTTGGTGGCCCTTGTGCTCTGTGTGGTGCTGATGGGGGTGTTGTTACAGGCCGGCGTGTTCTTCAATCTGCCGCGATCTACCACAACGCCCCTAATCGCCCACGATTTGGGCACCGTAGAGAGCGTTGGACGCCACCTCTATGCGCCCTCTGAGCCATGGCTGTTTCCTTTCGAGTTAACTTCGGTGTTGCTGCTGGCGGCCATGATGGGCGCCATCGTCATGGCGAAGCGCAAGGTGTAGCCCATAGAGAAAGTTTTGAGGAGATTGCAATGGTACCAACTTCTTACTATTTAGTGCTTTCGGCACTCTTGTTCATTATTGGGACGGCGGGTGTGCTCGTCCGTCGTAATCCCATCCAAATCTTTATGTGCGTGGAGCTTATGCTCAATGCAGCAAATATCGCATTTGTTGCCCTGGGTCGCCACTTTGGCCAGATCAACGGGCAGATGTACGCCATCTTTTCGTTGGCCGTTGCCGCCGCCGAGGTCTCTGTGGGGCTTGGCATTATCGTGGCCATTTTCCGTCTGCGTGAGACCATCAACATAGACGAAGTAAATCTCCTGAAACAGTAAGGATGGGCATGTCATGATGAGCGCATCTTTGGCAACTTGGGTGGTTCTGCTTCCTTTAATCGGGTTTGGCTTCAATGCGGCTTCCGGCCTGCTGTTCAAAGATCGGCAGCTACAGAAAAAGATGGTGGCCTATGTGGCGCCTGGTGTGGTACTGCTTGCTTTTGTGCTCGCTTTGGGGCTTCTCGGCGCCCTAGCAAGCGCCCCCGATCATCGCCTTTTTGCGCCCCTTGTCCCCGGCACTTCCTTACAGCATCCGTGGCTATCCATTGCCGGCTTCAAAGCCGATTTCACGTTGGTGGTGGATCCGCTCTCCGTGCTCATGGCGCTTATCATCACAGGGGTTGGAGGACTTATTCACGTCTACGCCACGGGCTATATGGCTGAAGATCGCGATCAGCCGAGGTTCTTTACCCATTTTAACCTTTTTATCTTCATGATGCTTCTGTTGGTTATGGCCAATAACTTTCTGCTGATGTATGTTGGGTGGGAGGGGGTTGGCCTCTGTTCGTATCTGCTGATCGGGTTTTGGTACGTGAATTCAGATAATGCGCGAGCGGGAAACAAGGCGTTTATCGTGAACCGAGTAGGCGATCTCGGCTTCACTTTGGGGGTTCTTGCAACCTGGTCGGTGTTCGGCACCATCTCGTTCTTTAACCCCGCAGGGGGTGGGGTTATGCAGATGGCTGCCCATGTAGGTGGGGCGGTAGATGCATTGGGGCATCCCGTTCCCCAAGCCATGCTCACGCTCATCTGCCTACTGCTGTTTGTGGGGGTGGTTGGAAAATCGGCTCAGATACCGCTGTTTGTATGGTTGCCCGATGCCATGGCCGGCCCCACGCCTATTTCGGCACTCATTCACGCGGCCACTATGGTGACGGCGGGGGTGGTGCTGTTAGTTCGCTGCTCTTGGCTGTATGTTCAGTCACCTTTGGCGCTTCACGTTGTGGCGTGGGTGGGGGTGCTCACAGCCTTTATAGGGGCCACTATTGCCCTTGTACAAACCGATATCAAGCGCGTGCTGGCCTACTCCACCGTTTCCCAGCTCGGCTACATGGTACTGGCCTGTGGTGTGGGCGCTTTTAGCGCAGGCATGTTCCATGTGCTAACCCATGCCTTTTTTAAGGCGCTGCTCTTTTTGGGTGCCGGTGCCGTTATTCATGCCATGCTCGGCGAGCAGGATATGCGCCGTATGGGTGGGCTCCGCAAGTATCTGCCGGCCGTTTGGGGGGTTATGCTGGTGGCCACCTATGCCATCGCCGGCGTGCCTCCCTTCTCCGGCTTCTTCAGCAAAGACCCCATTTTGGATGCGGCCGCTCGCGCTTTCTCTGGCGACGGCGCTGCTCTTTACGCCATAGGGCTCTTTACGGCTCTAATGACCGCCTACTACATGAATCGGCTCATGTGGAAAACATTCTATACCGAGCCGCGTTTTGTAGATGGGCAACTGCCCGACAAACACCCCACCAACTACCCGGAAGAAAAACACGAAGGCGAGGGACACGGACATCTCCATTCGGTTCCTCCTTCGATGATGATCCCACTCTACATTCTCGCCGTGCTTTCGGCCATCGGCGGACTGGTTTTGGGGCCGACCGGCGTTTTCGAACGTTTTCTTGCCCCCTCGGTCGCCCCTCTAAGCTTGGGAGGCCTTCAGGAGGGTCAGCCCCTCTTCTCCACAACCGTGGGCTACATCGTCTCGGCCATTGTGGCTATCGTTGGGCTTTCGATAGCCGCCTACCTCTATCGGCAACACCTGCAAACCGGAGAGTTGTTACCAGAGGAGGCAAAACGCAGCAATCTGCTCTATCGTTTCCTGGACGCACGCTGGGAGTTCGATGCGGTGTACGAATGGCTTTTCGTACGAGGCGGCGCACAAGTGGCCCGCTTCCTGTGGAAGAGTTTGGATGAGGAGATCATTGATGGCATCGTGGATGGCATCGGAGCCCTTGTCGCTTGGGTGGGGCGCACGGGGAGGCGTCTACAAACCGGTTATGTGCGCAACTATGCGCTGATCATGTTTCTCGGAGGCGTTATCTTGGTGATAGGACTACTTGCCGGATTGATGAGGTACTGAGATGCAACCGATTTCGGGTCTACTGAGCGCGCTTATTTTTCTGCCGGTTCTTGAGAGCATCATCATCATGCTCTTGCCCCGTCCTGGCACCGAGCAAAAAGAGGGGCAGCTGGGGCCGGGCGGTTTCGACTTTGCACGCGATCTGCTAGTGAACTCCGCCCTTCTGTTTACAACTATCAACCTTTTGTTGGCCATCGTCCTCTTTGGGGCCTACCATCCCAACCCTCTTGCCCTTCCGGTACGAGGGCTTGGGCCGGTAATGCAGTTTAGAGAGCGTCTGAACTGGATTCCTTTAGGCGGGGGGCACTGGGTAGAGTACCACCTGGGCGTAGACGGCATTAGCATTTTGCTGATTCTACTGACCAACTTGGTGATCCTGGTAAGCGCGGTTTACGCCTCACAGGCCAAGCGGGGGGCGCGTGAGATGGTAGCCCTGCTGCTTCTGCTGGAGGGTGGGCTTATTGGCGCCTACAGCGCGTTAGATCTGGTGCTGTTCTATCTTTTCTACGAGGCCACCCTCATTCCCACCTACCTCATTGTGGGGCAGTACGGCGGGCCAGAACGCGGCAAGGCGGCGATTAAGTTCTTCCTTTACACGTTTTTGGGCAGCGTGCTGATGCTGGTGGCCATTGCAGCCATCTATCACTACACCGGTACGTTCGATATTCTGGCGCTCTCCAATCCGAATTCAGCAGCCTTCGCCGCCCTACATAGGCTAAGTCCGCATCTGCTTATGCTGCTTTTTGGCGCCTTCGCGTTAGCTTTTGCCATAAAGACCCCTCTGTTTCCATTCCATACCTGGCTGCCCGATGCGTACGTGGAGGCGCCGGCGGTTGGGAGTGTGGCGCTCGTGCTATTGAAGACGGGTGTCTACGGCTTTGTGCGTATCTGCCTTCTTATCTTCTCTGCACAGATAAACCAACTTGCCCCCTTCTTCATTGTGCTTGGAATCATCGGCATCGTCTATGGCGCTATTGTGGCAAGTATTCAGAACGATGCCAAGCGTCTGGTGGCCTACTCTAGCGTCTCTCACATGGGGTTTGTGGTGGTGGGCATCTTCAGCCTAACGCGCATTGGGCTGATGGGCGCTCTGTTGGCCAATCTAAGCCATGGACTGACCACGCCCCTCCTCTTTTTAGGTTTAGGCATGTTAGAGGAGCGATGCGGCACCCGCCTTTTCCGCGATTTGGGTGGTTTACGTAAAGTGATGCCCACCTTAGCGACCCTGCTGCTCATTGGTACTTTCTCCAGCATGGCAGTGCCCTTCTTCAGCGGGTTTGTGGGCGAATTTCCTGTTCTCCTCGGCAGTTGGATATCCTCGCAGACGGCCACAGTAGGAAATTTTTGGCCTACCGCTGTGGCGGGCACCGGTATGATCTTTTCAGCGGTCTACATCTTATGGTGGTATCAACGGCTGATGCTCGGCCCGCTGCCAGAAACCTATCGGAAGCTGCCCGATTTGGGGCGTTACGAATGGCCGGTGCTCGTGCCTCTGGCCGCGCTTATCTTCTGGTTGGGAATTGGGACGCACTATTGGGTTCGCCCTATGAGCTTACCCGTGGAGCAGACGATTCCGGCTTCCTCCGAGGCTGTTCGTGATGACTTGCCCGTCGCCACGTTGCTGAACCAACAGTGGATTGAGGAGACCTACCAAGCTCATCGGGAGCATGGAACGATCCGTCTGGCGCCCACAGGGATCCCTACTCACTTTCCACCTGGGGTGCATCCTCCCTCCTCCATGATGCCACCTGGTGGGCGCATTCCTGCGGGTTTGTCGCCTAATCCGCAGCGCCGATCGGTGCCTCAGGGGTTGCCGTTCAGCAACTCTCGTTTCTCTAGACCCATGGTATCGCCGCCCAAAACGCCTCGCGCGACGACACCGGCTGTGCCTTCAGGAGGTAACGCGAAGTGATGACGAATTCGCAAAGCCTACACGCCCTTCTGCCCGTTCTCATTGTAGGAATAACCGGCATTCTTGTGATGATTGCCGAGCCTTGCATGTCTTGGTGGTGGCAAGACCGACGCGCTCCCTCGCGTTGGCTTAGCAGTAGCCTCAGCCTTATCGGCATTGGCCTTGCTGCCTGTTATGCCGTCGCCCAGATCAATGCCTATGCGAGAAACATCTACGCCTTCAACGGAGCTTTGGTGATCGATCATTTTTCCCTATCGGTGAGCCTTGTGCTGCTAACGTCGGCCGCTTTGGCCGTCCTGCTAGCCATGAACTATCTGGAAGAGCACAAGCTGAACTTGGGAGAGTACTATGCTCTCATCCTCTTCTCGACGGTAGGGGGAATGCTGATGGCGATGGCCAACGATCTCATCGTGCTGTTTGTGGCCTTAGAGACCCTATCGTTGGCGCTCTATGTGATGGCCGGTTTCCTGCGAACAAGTGCGCGCAGTGAGGAGGCCGCCTTGAAATATTTCCTGCTCGGCGCCTTTGCGGCAGGCTTTTTCCTCTATGGAACGGCGCTTATCTATGGCGGCTCGGCACAAGCGGCAGGTATGGGTGGCACTACATCGCTTTCTGAGATAGCCTTTCGACTACAGCACGGTGAACCGACCTTCCTGTTGATGGCCGGCATGGCGTTAGTGCTTATTGGTTTGGGCTTTAAAGCAGCCCTTGTGCCCTTTCATATGTGGACCCCCGATGTTTACGAGGGTGCTCCCACGTCGGCTTCGGCCTACATGGCCTGCACGGCGAAGGTCGCGGCCTTTGCAGCCCTGCTCCGTTTTCTATGGGTTATGGCGCCCGCCCATGCCTTTTGGATTGGAGCTGTGGAGATCATCGCGGTGCTGAGTATGTTTGTGGGGAATCTGTTGGCCATCACGCAAGAGAACGTTAAGCGAATGTTGGCCTACTCCTCCATCGCCCATGCGGGCTACTTGACCACCGCCTTAGCGGCCATTACCTCTACCTCGGCGCAAGGTGCTGCCTTCAGCGCAGCGCTGTTTTATCTTCTGGCCTATACCCTCATGACGATGGGCGCTTTCGGGGTGTTGGTCTATCTCTCTCGACGCGGGCACGACTGCCAAACCCTTACTGATCTGCGGGGCATTGTGCAGCGTGAGCCCATTGCGGCCTACCTGCTGGCCATTTTCATGCTATCGTTAGGCGGCATACCGCCAACCATGGGGTTTGTGGGCAAGTGGCTCCTCTTTGTGGCGACGCTGCAGGCGGGGTTGCCAGGCTTAGCCATCGCGCTTGCCTTGGCCAGTCTCATCGCAGCCTACTACTATCTACGGGTTATCTGGGCCGCTTGCTTTCAAGAGCCGCTCGAAGCAGCCCCAGCCTCTTCCGAGCCATTGCCGACTTGGGCAACCGCCTCGATCTGCATCTCTGCCGTCTTTACGCTACTGCTAGGTATCGTGCCGGTTTTCGTTAATACCTTAATGACAGCGGGGCGCTCTATGTTTCGCTAGAGGGCCAATGACGGCGAGGTTGGGCGGCAGGGCATCTAGCGATTCCGGAGCTCTTAAGAAGAATCTTCTATCTTTGCCTCCCGATAGTATCAGGATACGCCCAATGGTCGCTTCTTGACTGCATAAGACGACGGCTGCTATTTCCCCTTCTTCAATCTCTTGCGTACAAAAAAGAGCAGCAAGCTCCTGTTACCGCGTGGTGGACAAAACGCTCTTTACGGCCGGTAGGCTAGTTGGCATTTAGGCTTTGTTGCCAAATAACCTGCCGTGTTTGGGAATTGTGATATAATATAACCAGCGTGTCGAACGGTATCTTAAGTTCGTTGCCCCCCAGAACTAACCAGCAGGTTTTTTGATAGATTATTGCGAAACTAGACAGTGAAGAGCGCATCCCCCATGCCTCAAACTACGAAAAGGATGCCGCTGTGCCGAGAGCGTGGAAAAGGGGCTATGTTCTCAGTTCGTAAAAAACCTTCTACATTGGTGATGGCTCTTCTTTGTATGGAACCCGTGCTGGCCAAAGCGGGAGATACCGCACCTGCGGCCCCACCACAACCGGCGGCCACGCAGTCGGCACCACCGACCCGTGCCTCCACGGGCTCCGCGCCTCGTCTGCCTGCGTTCTCCGTTGCACCACGCACCCTTTGGGAGGCCATGCGCGCTCTGGACATCGCCAGCAAATACGGCAATGGTGGGCAGGTGCTAGACACCACCCGTATGGGACCACCGAACGTGCAGCCAGCTCGCATCCCACTCGGTGTCTTACCAGGCTTTACCCTGCCTGCCGCCACTGCTGCAGCTGCGTCCTCTACATCAGCGAAGCCCCGAACCCAGGGCTTTCTAGGCTCTTTGGGAAGCTGGCTCGCGAAGCTGGGCAAGGAGACCGGATCGGAGATCAAGATCAGCGGCCACTCAACCTTCACCTTGCGCGACGACAACATACGGGGAGGAAATCAGGCTAGCAGCGCGTTCTATAGCGATGAGTACTTTGGCCGTGGAGGCGGAGGGTTCTACAACGATACCGACATTACCATTGATGCCACTCTGTTTCACGCCTTGCACTATCAAACCCATATCAGCAACTATCTTTACCAAAGCCCCGATCAAAACCGAGTTCAGATAGATTATAAAACACCCTCTTTGCATCTGCTTGCAGGCGATATCAACGCCGGCATTCATGGCAACTCTCTCATAGATTTCAATCGCTATCTCAATGGGGTTGAGATCACG
This sequence comes from Chthonomonas calidirosea T49, assembly GCF_000427095.1. NCBI lineage: Bacteria > Bacillati > Armatimonadota > Chthonomonadia > Chthonomonadales > Chthonomonadaceae > Chthonomonas > Chthonomonas calidirosea. Next base: position 2,095,172 of record NC_021487.1, on the reverse strand, counting down.
AACGACTGGTCGCGCCTATGGCATACGACCACCCTTTTCTCTCACAACAAGGCGACCCCTAGAACCCTGGTGATCCAGGGCAATAACTCTTCTGGCCCCTACTATGTGTACACCGGTCAGATAGTGCAGGGCAGTGTGCAGGTGCGGGTAGATAACAAGCCGATGACGCTTGGGAAGGACTACACCCTCGACACCGATACTGGAGAGCTGCAGTTTCTCAACGGATTGATCATTCCGAGCTCCTCCACCATAGCCGTCTCCTATGAGACGCTAGACTACGGTCAGAGTAGCGGGTCTATCTACGGTTTTCGCCTAGAGTACACTCCGCATAGCAGCGACCACGTTGGCTTTACCTATCTCGCTCAATTGGCCCCCGGAAGTGCCAGCCTCGCGCAGCGTACCCAGCAGTTCTACGGAAATCCTACCCCGCTGTCACCTTATGTGTTGGACTACCCAATAGATACCTCTAAACCGATCATCGTTAAGGTGAACGGGGTTCCTCAGGTGCAAGGAGTGGATTTCACGATAGACCCCGTCTATCGTAACCAGATTCACCTGGTCGCCGGCGTTCCCACCAGCGAGGTAGTCACCATTCAATACACTCCTCTCAATACCAACCCTATCCCCAGCAATCAGACGGTGCTCGGGCTCGACGGCGGTTTGGGACTAGGACGTCTTGGCAGTCTCACGTTGGAAACCGCCATGTCTGGCCTTACCCTTTCCGGGCAAGGCGTTCAAGGCAAGGCCGTACAACTACGTGCCAGCCTTAATCCGCTTCGCTCGCTTCACACCGACATCACGGTGCGCGACATCGGCGCGACCTTCTCGGCCATCGCAAGCCCAGGCTTCAATAGAAATGAGAAGTCCATCGAGATCGCATCGGACTACACGCCCTCAAGCCGTTTGCATATGAACTTCGACTGGCAAACTGCCAAGCAACCCTCCTACACCTCCGCGATCTATCAACCTGGCTACTCAGCTATTCTGCCCACTGGGAACGACAACTATCACCAGTTCACCGGCAATATCAACTATAACTTCGCCCGAAACGGCACTCTAAGCTTAAGCCACAGCACCATGAGCACCCTTTTCGCTCAGGGGGGAAGCAGCTCTAACCGCACCGATAGCCTGCAAATGAACTATACTCTGGGCACATTGGGCTTTCAATTGGGTGTCTCTTCCAATGCCAATCAGTCTCAGTCGCTCTATTCGCTTTTGGCAGCTACCACCTCTTCTAGCAACAGCGGGCAGGGCACCTCCACCCAGCTTGTTAACAGCAGCACCAATGTGCTTTCGGAGAACTTGGGGATCAACTGGAATCCTAACCATTGGTTCCACCTAAATACAAGCCTTACGAACAGCCAGGTGAGCAACCAAGGTCTCTTTGCGGGCAACTCTGTAGCGCGGAATGCGCAGATCAATGCTACCTTCAATCTTCATCACGGCATCTCCCTTCAGTACGGCTACTCTCTTTCCGACACGGGCAGCATCAACACCTCCCCTACAACCTCCTCTTCGGGCACATCCTCTTCTGGATCTTCATCGGGCACGGCTACGGGCGTTACTAGTGGCGGGACAACCGTGTCACGAGGGCTGCTGCCCCTTCTTGTGCCAGCCCGATTTCTCGCGGCTAACGCCCTTATGCGCGACATTACCACGGGTGGTGGCAGCACCACGCCTACGCTCGGCTCTGGTTTTACAACGGGGCTTCCGATCACTAGCTATTTGGGGGGCGGCTATAACAGCAACCTTGGAAGCCTGGGCAACTACAGCGGCATTCTTACCGGAGGCACCCTTTCGGCCTATAACGGCATCGCAAGCCTGAGCGGAACCAGTAGCACACACCATCTCACTCTATCTTACAATCCCAACGACCGATTCCACTCCTCCATCTCTTTTCTCACCTCCTCCAGCATTGGAAGCTACCTCTATAACAGCAACCGCACCGACACACAGCTGCAGCTTGGTTGGAACCTGCGAGGAGGGCTGCAGGTCAATCTCAACTACGATATGCAAAATATTGGCTATACTGGCGGGCTTGGCAACTCCAGCATCAATACCCTCGCTCTCGATGTGGCGGGAAAGCTCTTCCGCAAACTCAATTTTCGGCTAGATGCTCTCCTGCTTTCAAATAAAAGTCTCTTAAACGCTTCCTCCCTTACAACGACATCCGGCTCCGGCAGCACAACAAATAGTCTCACCAATACCAGCTCAAATACCGTTTCCTATCTTTTGCATTTGGACTACCCTCTCAACGCAAAGATCGGCCTCTTCTTTGACTACTCCGACTCGCTGACGGCGGGTTATTTAGGCAATAACCAGCTGAACCTACGGTTTGGGCTAGACTACTACATCGCTCGCCCGATGAAGTTCTCGTTGGGTTGGCAAATCTTGAGCACCACCAACTCAGACCCTTCTTTATCCGGTTACAACTACCATGTTAGCTCCCTCATCGCCCAACTCGGCTTCGAGTTTTAGCGCTTAACACGGTGCGTGCAGGCTCTTTAGGAGCTTGTTGGGTCTCCAGCACAATAGCTCCACGTGGTCCCAGCTGAATCTGCAAAAGATTGTCTTTCCATGTGGCCCTCGCACGATTTGTGGCAAGGAGCGTACGAAGGAAGTTGTGCATAGAGGAAAGCCGGCTTTGGGGTGGTTCGTTGAGAGGGAGGGTTTGCTGAAGGCTCCGGTCGCTTCGATTGAACAGCACGAGAACGCGACTCCGCTGCCAAGTGCGCTCAAAGCCGAATAGCCCACTGGCATCATCAGCGATGATCGTCCGATAATCGCCATAGCGTAGGGCAGGAGTATTGCGACGTAGGGCAATGGCCTGTTTAAAGAACTGAAGGATGGTGCGGTTCCACTTTTTCGGGTTCCACTCCATGCAACGTCGATCGTCGGGATCTTTACCGCCCTCCATGCCGATCTCGTCTCCGTAGTAGACACAAGGCGTGCCGGGGTAGGTCATCTGGAAAAGGACGGCTTGGCGTTCCTTAGGCCAATTATCTTGGCAAAGCGTGCGAAGGCGCACGGTATCATGGCTGCCAAGCAGGTTAAAGAGAACGGCATTAGCGGCAGGTGGGTAGGAATCGCGGATTTGAGCAAGCTGTTGGTCGAAGCGAGAGGGTGAGCTGGTGTCGAACACAAAGAAGTCGAGCACGGCGGCACGCCACGGGTAGTCCATCACGCTATCGAACTCATCGCCCTGTAGCCAGGCATGCGCGTCGCCCCAAATTTCGCCCACAAGATAGGCGTTGGGATTAGCACTTTTCACCGCTTTACGAAACGCTTTCCAGAAAGAGGGCACCACCTGGTCGGCAGCATCGAGACGCCAACCGTCTATATGCGCCTCGCGTATCCAGTAGGTGCCAACATGCAGGAAGTAATCGCGTGTGGCCGGGTTCGCCTGGTTCAATTTAGGTAGCCAAGGCACTCCGAACCAGCCTTCATAGGTTCGCTGTCCTTCGGCAACTACAATGGGGAATTTGTAGATGAAGTACCAGTCGCGGTAAGGGGAGCGCGGGCCCTCCTCTCGAAGGCTTTTGAATGCAAAAAAGTCTATGCCGGTATGATTGAATACCCCGTCGAGGATCACGTGCCAGCCCATGGCGTGTACCCTATCCACGAGCTTGCGGAGCAGAGCGTTAGTACCAAATCGTGGATCAACATGGTAGTAGTCGGTAGTATCATACCCATGGTTGCTGCGCGCGGTGAACAGGGGATTAAAGTAGATAGCGTTAATGCCTAAATCTTTGAGATAGTCAAGGTGCTGTAAAACGCCCATCAGGTCGCCGCCCATGCGATTGGTTCCGGTAGGTTTAGAGCCCCACGGTTGCACATCGGGCCCGTCGTTGGAGGGGTCGCCATTGGCAAAACGGTCGGGGAAAATCTGGTAGAAAACGGCGTCACGAGGCCATAGGGGCGTTACCAGAAGAGGGTAGGCAGTAGGTTGCAGAGTAAACCAACGTGGGGGTGTGTTTGCAGCCGCCAAGTGTCCGGAGGCATCGTAGCGCAACGTGGTAGGGCCATCCTTTAGGAGAAAAGCGTAGTGTATCGGTTTAAGAGATGGAATGTCCACGCTGCCCCTCCAGCGGTCGTATAGGGGGTCTTTAAGCACGATCTCCATAGGATGAGCGGTGACCTCACCATTTGCCTTCTCGAGGAGAACAAAACATTGGGCCACATCGTTATGGCGTGTGCGAAGCGCAAACGCAAAGCGGCGCTCTCCAAGCCGAGTGATGTCGGATCGATCGGGGTGGTGGAGAACGGCGGAGGGGGTGATGACACCATCGCCTACGCGAGCTGGATACCGATCGTAGTCTTCTGGTTCTACTACGAGCAAGGAGTTGATGTTGGAGTTGCCATCGTCTACGCCGGGGGCATTAGGGTCGCTGACCCATGTATCACCGTTAATAACGAAGCGGTAGTAGTAGACCCCTGGCGGAATGGCGTAGGTGCCGACCCATGTTTTGCCATCTGGCTGGAGTTTTAGCGGGTAGGAGGACTTATTCCAGTCGTTGAAGGTGCCGGCCACGCACACAGTTTGAGCCGGTTGGGTTGGGACGTAACGGAAAGTAATGGCACGTGTAAAAGGCGCTTTGGAAGGGGGCATGGCTTGTGTTGTGACTTGTGGGTGATGCAGGGCTTTTACCGGCTGTAGACCGGCTTGTGCCAATATCCAACCGAGCGTTGCTCCTTGGGCAATCGCTACAAAGCGGCGTTTCGGAAACCACTGCTGATACATGAAGATATTGTACCAAAGAGAGCGGTACGAGAACAAACCGGTGGCATCTACGTTCCAACTCGGTAACCTGAAAGAATTCTCAGATAGCTTTAGGGTTCTTCTAAGAGATGCTCTTATATAATGGATAGACCATCCGAAAAGAAAGGAGTCAATTAGGGTGTCGTTACGATCGACTCTTGGGTTGATGTTTACCTTTGGAGCGGCGATCATGCTCTCTACGGTTGCGCTTGCGCAAAAACATCCTACTCGTACAAAGCATGCTGCCCCTATGGCCAAAATAAGCGCGGCTCAAGCAAAACAGATCGCGCTGAAACGCTATCACGGCCGCGTCGTCGGTAAGGTAGCTTTGGAAAATGAGGAGGGAGTTTGGCAGTATAGCGTGATGGTGCGCTCGGGCAAAACCTTGCGAGAGGTGATGGTGGATGCGAAGACGGGCAAAATAGACAGTGTGGAGGTAACAACGGCTGCCAAGGAAAGGGCAGAAGCGAAAGCGGATAAGGCTAGAGCCAATGCCCATCGCTCTCCAAAATCCCCGAAAAAGCCCTAACTCCTCTCCATTCACGCGTTGTGCAAGCAGATGGGAGGGTTCCCATCTGCTTTTCTCCATAGTAAGCATGAGGCGGGGCCTGTGCGTTTGAGGTGATATGGAGAGTGTCCTCCATATCAGTCCGATTGTCTCAGCCATCGTGCGCTAGACTTTCAAGTTAACGCTGCCGTCAATGCCGCCTTAAAGGGGGCATTGGCTGCCCTATCGGCCGGGCATCATGTTCCGAGGGAGCATCCCTCGATTCTCTCAAGGGACAAGCTGTCTCTTAGAAAGCAGTAACCGACTTCTTGTTATGTCCCTATTGACAGATCGGTTCGATCCCTCTATAATGACTCTCGTAGGTTCCGCTCGTAGAGAACGGAGTTTTTAGCCAGAACAAGGAGTAAAAGAGATGAAGCTTTGGTACAGCCTCGGGGCGGTTCTCCTCTGTTTTACACTGGGAACCGCAGTCAGTAACGCAACACCGCATGGAGCAAAACCTATGAAGCACCTTTTGGTTGTTACCGTCACTAAAGGCTTTCGGCACGATAGCATCCCCGTGGCGGAGCAGGTGATCCAGATGTTGGGGGAGAAGACCGGTGAGTGGGACACCGATTTCGTGCGCACCGATGAGGAGATGCAGGAGAAGATGACTCCGGAAGCCCTCAAAAAGTACGACGCGGTGGTGTTTGCCAACACCACCGGTGTGCTGCCGCTACCCGATCCGCAAGGTTTCCTCGACTATATCAAAGACGGACACGGATTTGTGGGGATGCATTCAGCCAGCGATACCTTCCACACTTGGCCTGGCCAGCAGGATGGGGTTTCGGAGTACATTCAGATGTTAGGTGGTGAATTCCTCACCCATCATGCGCAGAGTGTTGCCGATATCCACATTGAAGATACCCACTTCCCCGGCATTCGCGAGCTGATAGCGGAGGGAGAAAAGGCTGGTGGAGGGCCTAATACGCCGGTTGAACAGCTGCAGCAGGGCCATAGTGTGGTTTACGACCACACCTGGCTCGTCTTTGACGAGATGTACATTCTCAAGAACAACGATCGCACCAAAGTACACGTTATTCTCTCCATGAACCACTACCCGAACGATGGCAGCCCCGATGCCGGTAAGCCGGGCGACCATCTCATCGCATGGTGCAAGAGTTACGGCAAGGGGCGTGTCTTCTATACCGTGCTTGGCCACCGACAAGAGATGTGGCACGATCCGCTCTATCAGCAGCTGATTTTAGGCGGCATTCGCTTTGCCCTAGGTCTTGCTCACGCCAACACAAAACCCAGCCCCCCTCTTTCTACAGCAGGGAAATAACACCATCGGTTTGTGAGCGGAGGGCCGAAAGGCCCTCCTTAACTCTTTAGGAGGTGAGAGATATGACCCTATCTGCTGCAACTTTCCAACCCACAACCATGCGCGTGGAGGATATTGAGCTGCACGCCGATACGCTCGACCCGCAGAAGGCGGCAGCTCTTTACCACACGCACGGCTGTTTCGTAGTTCGAGGGCTTATGAAGCCCTACTTGCTCGAGATACAACGGGATATCGAAGCGGCCGCACAACAGGCCATTGCGCTGCTGGAACAGGCGGTGAAGGTTCCTGAGGGATGGGTAACACCCGATGGAACCCTCTTTCTGCCAGCCCCGCCCAACTTCCCGCGCGATAAGCAGATCATGGTTTTGGCGTTCAACTACACCACCAGTGCCGCTTTTTTCCGCAGTGCTTTCGACGAACGTGTCCTAGATATCGCCGAGGCTATTCTTGGCCCTAACATCGAGCTGTTCATAAACGGACAGTGTCTCTATAAAGAGCCGGTTGGCGGGCATCCTAAAAACCTTCATCAGGATTCGGCCTACTTCGAGCATCGTTACGAAGGGCCTGTGGCCTGTTTGAGCTATGTGGTGGATACCGACTTGGTTAATGGAGCTTTGCATGTGGTGCCCGGTTCGCATCGGCTAGGTACGCTGCCCCACATAGACACCTTTTCCCATCTCGGCCTTGACGAGCGCGATTGGCCATGGGAGCGCACGCTACCCATTATCGGGGAGGCAGGCGATTCCATCTTCTTCCACGTGCGCACTATTCACGGCTCGCAGGTGAATCGCTCCAACAAGCCCCGCCCCGTGTTTATCCATCGTTACCGCGCTGCCGAGGACTATGTGATTATAGGGGCAACGACGGTAGAGAACCGTCAGGAGGCCGAAAAGCGCGCTGCCGAGGCACGCAAAGAGAACCAAAAGGGTCTAATGGTACGCGGCTTCCGCACTTATCATCCCATGCGCAGCTAAATCTGCAATAGGAGGCAAATGAGTTGGTATGAGAGCTTTTAAAAGGAGGAAAGGCGGTTGGAGAGGATCATCCACCTGGTTTTCAATGCCCATATAGACCCCGTTTGGCTATGGCCTTGGCAAGCTGGACTGGATGAGGTGCTGGCGACGTTACGGAGTGCCTGCGAACAACTTGAGGCGCACCCTGATCTGATCTTCACACAAGGCGAAGCATGGGCTTTCTACCAAGTAGAGCAGATAGACCCAAAGCTGTTTGAGCGAATCCGCCTTTATGTACAAGAGGGGCGTTGGGAGATCGCCGGAGGATGGTGGATTCAACCGGACTGCAATCTGCCGAGCATTTGGGGGCTTGAAAAACAGATCGTTCTCGGCAGGCGCTACTTAGAAGAGAAGTTCGGCTTTTTCCCGCGTGTTGCTTATAATATCGACTCCTTCGGCCATGCCGCCACGTTACCAAGACTCTTGAGGAAATTCGGCCAAGACTGCTATGTGATGATGCGTCCTCAAGAACACGAGATGCCCCTGCCTGCCCGTCTTTTCCGTTGGCGTGGGTTTGAAGGCGATCCGGAGATTACGGTCTTTCGCATTGCGCGTGCTTATACAACGCGCGATATTACTTTGGAGCATGTGAAGGCCGCGCTCTCCGAACTACCGGATGGCATAGAGCACACAATGTGCTTTGTGGGTTTGGGCGATCATGGCGGCGGCCCCACAGAGCGCCAAATTGCCTGGTGTAGGAAGCACGCAACAGCCATCTCTGGCTGGCGAATGATCTTCTCTTCTCCTCGTCGGTTTTTTGAGGCTATATCTGCGCAGCGCGAGCGTCTACCCCTTGTAACCGGCGAACTTCAACACCATGCTATTGGCTGCTATAGTGTGTATCGGCCTATTAAAACTGCTATTAGGAGAGCCGAGCATCGCTTGCGACAAGCCGAGCTCCTCCTAACAGATTGGCAGGAGCCTCGAAACGGCGCTTCAAGCGCGCAATATGGGCGCGCTTGGCAGCGCGTCTGCTTCGCTCACTTTCACGACACCTTAGGAGGTACGTGCATTCCTTCCGCTTATCCAACGATCCTCGAACAGGTTGGAGCGGCTACGGCTGATGCGGAGGAAGCGCTGCACATTGAGTTACGCAAACGCCTTCAAACGTTTGCTGCAGATGAGTGCCAAAGAGTTATCGCGATGAACGCCTCCGATAGTCCCTTCGAGGGCTACATCGAGCATGAGCCTTGGCTCGACTGGCAGGCATGGCCTGCAAATATGCAGCTTGTGGATACGGAAGGACAGCCGATCCCCTTTCAGCTTATGGAGCCAGAAGCCTGTTCACACGGGCTTACCCGCCTGCTTTTTCGGACACGTTTACAGCCGTGCGAGGTACGAACCGTCGCACGCATCGTGCCCAATGCAACACCTGCTGCAGTAACATCGGGAATTACGATAAGCGAACATGTAATTTGTAACGATTGCGGGGTGGGCTGTAGCGCTAAGCGCCTTCAGTTCAACGACTCTCTATCGTTACGAGCGCCCGATCTCGACCTTTTGGAGGATCCTACAGATACGTGGTCTCATGGAATCGACCGCTATGTCGAACAGCCTATCGGAAAAGCGTTATGGGAAGAGCCTGTCGTCTTGGATCGAGGACCTCTTCTGGGGTCGTTCCTTCAAGAGGGGCAACTTTGCTCAAGTCCTATAAGGGCCGAGTGGCGTGTATATGTAGGAGAAGAGTTTGTGGAACTACGTCTCAGCCTCTGTTGGATGGAACCGAGGAAGGTGCTTAAACTTGTTATCCCCCTTCCTTGCCCGGCAGTAAGGCGATACGATGGTATTCCTGGAGGATGGTTAGAGCGGGCGAATGATGGAGCTGAACGGCCGATCCGTGATGCCATGTTGATTCTCCTTGACGATGGTTCCCAGTTAGGAATCGTCTGTCCGGACGTTTTTGCTGCCGATGCCACCTCGGAGCGCGTACGACTAACCCTCCTACGCAACGCGCTTATGGCGCACCACGATCCGCATCCTGGTACCTCTGCTCGTGCCGAACTGTCAGACAGAGGAGTCCATCGGTTCCGGTTCCGCTTTTTTTACAAATGGGGCGATCTCTCTTCTTATCCCGATCTGACCTTGAGGCAATTAGATAGCCACGCCCTGATGCTCCATCGTCCGCCTTTGCTAGCCGATCTGACTCGAGGAATGCGTCGGGAATGTTAATGCCCCGTCAAAACGGTGCGTTTTCTCACCCGGAGATCGCCGTGCGTGCAGGAGAAAAGGAGATGACGTTGAATTAAAATAAAAAGAGAAACCTGCGAAGAGGAGTGAGGGAGTTTATGGCTTCGACGGAACCGGTGCGCATCGGAATCATGTCGTTTGCGCATCTTCATGCGGATAGTTACGCCCACTGTATTGTCTCGCGCCCCGATACGGAGCTTGTTGGGATCGCCGATCACGACCCAGAACGGGCGCGCAGGAAAGCGGAGCAGTTTCAAACTCAGGCCTTTCCCGATTATGAAGCGCTCTTGGCCGATTCGCGCGTGCAGGCTGTCGTCATCTGCAGTGAGAACGCTCGCCATCGCAAGCTCACCGAGATGGCGGCAGCAGCGGGCAAACATGTGCTCTGCGAAAAGCCCATCGCGACCTCGATGGCTGATGGCGAGGCCATGATCGCTGCCTGTAAAGCAGCTGGAGTGCAGCTGATGATCTCCTTTCCCTGCCGCTACTCTCCGGTGATGCAGCGCCTAAAAGCTCGCCTCGATCGAGGGGATGCCGGCACGATCCTGGCCTTTCGGGGCACCAATCGTGGGCGCAACCCTGGTGGATGGTTCAACATTCTCTCCGAATCGGGCGGTGGGGCCACTATCGATCACACTGTGCATGTGGTAGACCTTATGCGGTGGCTGACGCACTCGGAAGTTAAGCAGGTCTATGCAGAGATCAGCAACGGCATAGAGCATAAACCGTTTGACGACGTAAGCTTTCTAAGCCTCACGTTCGATAACGGCGTCTTTGCTACCCTAGATGCCTCCTGGTCACGCCCTAAATGCTTTCCCACTTGGGGTGACGTTACCTTAGAGGTAGTTACTGATAAGGGCACTCTTTCAATGGATATGTTTAGCCAAAACCTTGTGCTCTATTCAGATCGTGACAGAAGCATTACCTGGCATAACTGGGGCGGCAATATGGATGACGGTCTGATTGGCGCTTTCGCCGAATCCGTTCGCGAGAACAAGCCAGCTCCTATTACCGGTGAGGATGGTTTGCGTGCCGTTGAGGTGGCCTTTGCTGCTTACCGTTCCGCAGAGCGTGTAGCCCCTGTAACCCTGCCACTTGAAGCCTCCTGAAAATGGTTACATAGCTTTACCTTAAATTCTTCAAGGAAGAGGGTCAATCAACTGGCTCTCGGTTTTCTTTCCTTCACTAAACCTTCCACTGAACGGAGCGATGAGTTGCTCCGTGTGTTTGTGGAGCTCAGAGCGAGGATGCGTAACGGGCTTGCGCGCCGTCCCCAAAAATGGAATCGACCCGGAGTAGAGACGTTGTGCTGCCGCCTTACTGCCGGAAACCGTGAGGCTAACGCCGCAGTAGGCCGTTTTCATGGTGTTAATGTCGGCTTGGGAAAGGCCAGTAAGGTTATAGACGTTGGCGCTAACACTCATCACATCGGTATCGTTGGGACTGTGACCTGCTAGCCCCAACGCATGGCCAAACTCATGCGCTGCCACCGGTGCGATGTTAGGCACGCTGGTTAGGTAGGTCATATTAAAGGTGATGGTGGCATTTTGCATCTCGCCGTTCCCGTTCACCGTGTAATTGGTGATAGCGCCATAGTTCGTTAAACCCATATTCTCAAACTGTACGATGATGTTGGCCTGTGTGGAGCTATTCACCAGATTGAACTTTCCTATCACTCCGAGGGCCTGTGACCACCAACTGAAGCCATCGGTAGCTTGGGTAATACGATCGGGCGTAGCCAAATTACTGCTCACAATGTAGACGTTAAGCGGAAAGTGAGTCCAGTGATAGAGATGGTTTGGCAACCCTGTAGCGGGGTCATCCGCCGTCGCAAAATTGGGAAGATAGGTAGAATCGGTGCATCCCCCGCTGCTTGGAAGGACGGTAACGCTGCCTGCTGAGGTGTTACCGGCTTGATCACCGGGAAGTCCAATGGTGGCGTTTGAACTAAAGAGAATGGAGCCTGCTCCTCCGCTCCCACAACCAGCTCCAAGGATTAAAAGTAGACAACACCCTAGCATTATCCCTAAAAGATACTTCGTGCTCTTTATGGAAACCATTGCAAACCTCCGAAAAATATCAGCCTGATTATCGGCTATCGGCAGAGAAGCATTAGGGGGAAAATGGGGCGATCGAAGCCCTAAAATTGGATGGTGGGCGGATAGAGGTTTTCGGCGTCTTTATGTATGGCTTTGGAACACCCCTTTCAGACAACCGCCCTATTTTCGACATTGACGATGGTCAGATGGGTGTGATGGGAATTCAAGAGATCGCTTTTAATGCACCTACGTATAATGTTAAGGTGCGTGAACGGCGCGGTAATGAGACGCGAATTTCGCCTTAAACCCGGCGAGCACGGTCGGATAGGCTGGGCGCTTTACAGCGGCTGGTCAAAAGGGAAGTTCGGACGCTTGTAACTCATCTCTGCTGCCTGTGAAGTTGGCCTAAAAGACCACGAACCGTTTCCCTAAACTTTTTTGGCGTAAACTGGCTTTTAAGATGTAAGATGGCAAAATTGTATCTAGATAAATAAGTTGGTATCTATCAACACGCAACAAAAGCAGCATGGTTTTGGAACATACGTGCTGTGGGAGACCTTGGAGACTAAGCAGGATATTGGAAGGGTTTGGCGAATAATAGGTAGAAAACTCTGTACCAAAAAGGAGTGTTTATGGTAACGCTGCAGCCGTGGCATAACGGTTTGCTGCAGGAGTTTCTGCTTACGGTGCCTGCCGACTTAGAGTGGGAAGAGGCCCTTGCCCAGATAGAAGCGCGACTCGAGGAGGTAAAACCCTCCATGTCGGTACGAGGAGTGCAGATCACCATCGAGTTTGGCGTGCGTCAAGTTAGTTACGAGCTACTGCAAGATTTAGTGGCACTTTTACGTGATCGTTACGGGGTGTTGGTTGTGGCCGTTGTAAGTACCGACATGCACACGCATGAGGCCGCCCGTCGGCTAGCTCTGGGCGTCTATCTTATGGCTCCAGGCGCGCCCCTTAGCACCGAAGCGAGTGTGGACGCCGCAGGAAACAATGCGCTTTACTATGCCGGCACAGTGCGCTCCGGACAGAGACTCACCCACCATACGCACCTGATTGTCGGTGGCGATGTAAACCCGGGAGCAGAGGTGATTGCTGGTGGAGATATTGTGGTTCTAGGGACGTTGCGCGGTTTAGCGCATGCTGGCTGCTATGGAAACGAGGGAGCACGCATTATAGCGGGCAACATGCGTCCCCAGCAACTTCGCATTGCCGGCCAGATCGCTCGCGCGCCTGAGGAAGAGACTCGTGTTGCGACTGCTAGCCCGCGTCCCGAAGTTGCACGTATTGTAGATGGCATCATTCAAGTCTCACCCCTTTGAGAGATCACCAGCCCGTTTCAAGCGCTTGGCGTGCATGGCTATGTTTTAACAGCCTTCGATGATGGGGGAGGCTTTTTTACCTGCGCTTTGTTGGATAGAAGAGGGCTTGCTTCCTTTAAGCTTGCTTGTTCTACTGATGCGCTCTAACTATGGGGTACCTACAGCCTCTACCGCCCAAAAAGAGAAGCTTATTCTGCGGCCTCAGCTCATGACCCGAGCAAAAAGCGGCGCCAGAAAGGGGCAGCCGGTTTCGGTGTGCTACTGAGGCTTCCGTCGTCTACAGCCGCTTCTTTAGGCATCATCTGAGGGGCGGTAAAAAAGGCTTGGGCCTCCTCATAGGCCACTACGGCGCGGATAGAGAGCACAAAAACCGTAATATTATCGCGACCTCCACGCGCATTGGCAAGTTCAACGAGCTGTCGTGTGGCCTCAGAGGGCGCATGCGTCCCAATAATGTCAGCGATCTCGGCGTCCTCTACATGGCCGGTGAGACCGTCCGAACAGAGGAGCCAGATGTCGCCCTCTTGCACGCTTTCGTCATAAAAGTCGGGCAGGACGTTTGGGGTTGCACCGATGGAGCGCGTGATGACATTGCGGAAAGGAGACAGCTCGGCCTCTTCCCGTGTGAGCACGCCCGCCCGTACCTGTTCCTCTACCCAGGAGTGATCGACCGTTACCTGCCGAAACTGTCCACGACGCCATAGATAGGCACGGCTGTCGCCTACCTGCACAATAAAAACTCTATCTTCAATAAAGACAGCCGCTACCAGCGTGCTGCCCATGCCGTTTCGTTCGGGAATGGCCTGTGCTAAAGCGTAGATGTAGTTGTTTGCCTCTAAAATGGCCTCACGCATGGCCACATGCGGATCGTCTGCCGGATGATCGTAGTAGGCCGAAAGCAGGCGCTTAAGGGTAAGCTCACTGGCGATCTGTCCAGCCAAAGCGCCCCCCATGCCGTCGGCGACCGCATAGAGGCATCCGCGCTGCGCAAGAATAGCTGGCTCTTCCGGCTCGTAAAAATCGAACTTATCCTCGTTGTTTTCGCGAACCTGTCCCATGTCCGTGCGGGCAGCAAACTTGATGAGGGGGAGACAACGCGGCGCGCGCGGGGCGTAAGAACGCCATCCTCGCACCAAAACCTCACGCTCAAATTTCGCCGTAGGCTCTTGGCCTCCCTGCGATGTAGAATACGTCTCTGTCATCGGTAACGGTTTTTCACCTCATTCAGAATAAAATCTGCGATCTCCTAACTTCCCTCACACAAGAGCTTACCTATCCTTCTTATGTCTCGGAGGCATCGTTTGCCTCTTCATTTGGTTGTTCTACTTGAGGCTCCCGCATATCCTGTGGGGGCTCTTCGGGCTGAGACGGCTCGACCCACTCAAAACGGTAGCTTGTCTGCCCGATCTTCACCTCATCCCCATTTGCCAAAAGCTGTGGCTGATTGGGAGTTAGCCGCGTTCCGTTGACAAAAGTGCCGTTGGTGCTACCGACGTCCATGAGCCACGCCTCACCGTTTTCAACCCGTATCTCCGCGTGCAAACCGGAAACATAGGCATCACCAGTAACGATTAGCTCATTGGTTGGACGCCGTCCGATGCGCGAAACCCCGGCAGGCACGGACAGCTCGTTGCCTGGCCCCTCCAACTTTCTGAGCCGAGCTACGGGTGAGGCGGTCTCTTCCGGCTGCGCAGCGGACGCAAGCAGCGTTGTCTCGGAGGATGGGGCCGCTATGGCCACCGTCTTCTCTGCAGTTTCGCCTCCGCGCACTTCGAGGCGAAGCTGAACGTTACCGAAACGGAGCAGGGTACCACTCGTTACAGAGACTGGCTGGTTGGGGGTAAGGCGTAGATCGCCCACCTTGGTGCCGTTCGTACTGCCAAGGTCTTCAACAGATATCTGCCCATTCTCCACGTGAATACGCGCATGGTTTCGCGATACCGTGGCATCTAAAAGCAGAACATCGGTTCCTTGCCGCCCTACCGTGTTATCTCCTACGCGTAGGCGGTAGCGGCGTCCCGTTTCAAGCTCCACGAGCTCTGCAGGAGGTGCCTCTTCCAAAGCAACCTCTAGGCTTTCTGGAACAGGCCCTGATAACAGAAAACCACATTCGCAACAGTAGCTTTCTAGTGCAGGAGTGGTGGCATGACACACGGGGCAAACGGTGGTGCCGCCCATCTGTGTGCGTAGGGGGTCGGCCTCCGGTGTGGCTAATAGCGTTTTCTCCGGCCCGGCCGGAGAGGCCATCATACGGGTGGGTTCATCGGTCATCGTCTGGTGTCCTCCTTATCGTTTGCCCTGTTCGATGTCTACAATGGTGCCCATGAGGGTTTTCTCCACGTCGCCACTCCCTCGCTGAAGCGACTGCATGGCCGCCTCCAACTGTTGAGCCTTCTCTGTTTGGCCTGTTTGCATAAGGATGGTGCGAGTGCGTTGCAGTTCGGAAAGAGCTCCCATGGCCGTGAGCTGTTGCGTACGCATCCCCATGATGGTGCGTTGTAGATTCTGGGAAGCCTGCGCTATTTCGATCTCGTTACGCACAATGGGGTTAACCCCTTGTGCCAAAAGCGACGCGTCCTTGGTGAACTCAAAAACGCAGTCGGCTTGTGCCTGACCGGGTCGGTTCGCAAGAAGGTCCTCGTAAGTGACCACAGCCTTCGCTACACGGAAAATCCCTACCGGATGACGCTCGAACTCCAACTCTACCAACACCGTGCGCGAGGTACCTCGCTCGATGTCGGGCACGGTTACCTCGATGGTGCGCGGGCCGAAAGAGGGTTGCAGCCCGTAGACTTGGCGTAGGTTAACCCATCGTGATAGGTGGAGACGCACCTGAACGTTTCGAGCGACAACCGACATCACCGTCTCCAGTTCGCGCCGAAACACCTCGGGGATGAGGTCGGGGCGCTGAATGTAATAATAGTTGCCTCCACTTCGTTTGGCAATTCCTGCCAGAAGCTCCTCGTTGTACTCTGGGCCAAAACCCAATGCCGTGACGGTAATGCCCTTAGCGCGCTGTTCTGCAACTTGTTGCACAATGGTGCCATAGTCTTTGATTCCAACCGTCGGTTCACCATCGGTAAGCAGCAACACGCGTGTGACATAGCCTTGTGTTTGGGGCAACACGGCGGCGATCTGCATGAAGGCGGCAACTAATCCATCGTAAAGGTTCGTGGTATTGCCCGGCTCAATGCGATGGATATGCTCTTTGATAAGCGCCTTGTTCACCACGCGGCGAGCCGGCATCAGCACGTCTACATGCTCTTCAAAGGTGACGATGGAAAGAATATCGTTCGGCTCAAGCATATCCACCACATAGTCGCACGCCATTTTCACATACTCTAACGGAGGCCCCTCCATGCTGCCGGAGCGGTCAATGCAGAGACATACGTTGATGGGGGCACGCCGTCCAAGCTGTTGTCCGGTGGCCTTAAGCACAACGAGAGCGTGCTCGCGGGAAATGTCGCCGGCAAGAGCATAACGATTGCCCGACATACACTCCACTTCAAGAGTTTGGAGTGCAGTTCCCATCTGTGTTTGCGCCATTCCCATTTGGGTGGGCATGGCGCCCATCTGCGTAGGTGGTGCGCCTATAATCTGTGTGCGATCTTCCATGTTCCTGCCTCTTTTCTCACGGCTCTCAGAGCCGGTGCAACGGTTTTCGGTGTAACACTTTCTTTACTCGAAGCGAAAACGGCTCGAACCGAACTGCACGATGTCTCCTGGGTGCAGCTCCTGAATGCTGATGCGCATCCCGTTGACGAACGTGCCGTTGGAGGAGTTGTTATCTCTTACCATCCAAACTCCGTTCACGTAGCTTAATTCCGCATGAGTGCGCGAAACGGTGGGGTCGTTGGCGATCACAATGTCTCTACCGGCCTCACGTCCTATAGTGATATTTGGTTTCTCTAGCGGTATGATCTGCCCAGCGATAGGCCCCTCTATTCCTACAAGCCGACCTAAAATCGTCCCTACCCCTGCCGTCGGAGCGGAGGCCCCTAGGCTGCTGCCATAAGCCATGCCTCCTAGTGGGTCTGTTACGGGCATGGGTGCTGAGGGCGTCACCGTACATCGGCAATTACCGGCCGCATCTTTAGGCGCGCCACAGTAGGGGCAAAGATGCGATGGCATAGGCGAGAGCGGATTGCCAGCGGCGCTGCGCGGTGTCTCCACTCCGATCGGCCGCACTTTGGAGGCGGTAGCGCGTTCTCGAAAGAGGATGCGGTGCATTCCAATCTGAATCATATCGCCGTCGCGCAACACCACTTTTCCGTTCGGAGGCACGGGTTGGCCATTCACCACCGTGCCTGTGGGCGTACCCGCATCCACCAAAACGTGCCGATTATCCTCTTTGCAAATAGCGGCATGCTGAATGCCAACACTTGGGTCGCCGTAAAGAGGCACGTCACAGCGCTCGTCGCGTCCTAAGATGTTTACCGGCCTCTCTAAAGAGAAATCGCGTCCTTCATTACGACCCACCAGCACACGCACCCAGGCCTCTTTCAAAAGCTCTTCCACAATGCCCACCAAAAGGCCAGTACAGGTAGCGATGGCTGTAAACCCAATGATTCTACTTAACCCACCCGCTTCGTAGCAAGCGCCCGATTTAAGCGGGGCCTGAAGAGGCGCAGCCGTCACCGCAACAAGATCGAAGACAAAGCCGCCGATAAATCCACCAAGAAAGCCTCCTAACGCTCCACGCCCAATCCGCTTTGGGTGTAGCGTGCTGATGGCGGCACCGGTCCCAATGCCCGCACCCAGCAGCGACCACCCAAAAGCTCGCGCGATGACCTCATGGAGAAAGCTTCCTAAGCCCAGGCGGGAGCTCATATCTGCCGGGCCGCCAAGCAGGTTGTACAGCATATTGCCAAACATCATACCTATGTAGCCCAACAGGAAGCCACCTATCAGCCCGACAACGATGCCTCGCAAGAGTTTACGGGAGTTCCCTTCAACAACCCCATCGGCGGTTCCCAAAAGCATGCCCGGAAGCCCGCCTACGCAAAAGGCTAGAAGCCTCACCTGCCCCGGAGTGGGAGGAACCGGCAAACAGTCACCAGATATCCCGCGGATTACCTGGTAGTGGATAAGGGCCTCTTGAAGGAGCGCTCCGACCAAACCACCTACCAAACCGGCAAGCGTACATACGATGATACGTGAACGCATGGCGTTAGATCCTTATGTCTCAAAGCGAAAGCGCGTCATACCCACCTGAATCTCATCACCGGGGCGGAGTGGATGAGGGGTTTGCGGGGGAATGCGAGCCCCATTGACAAACGTTCCGTTAGAGGAGCCGTTATCCACAATGACGAACTGCCCACCCTGGTTTTGAATACTGGCATGACGCCGTGATACGTTGCTATCCTGCGAGAGAACCACCGTGTTAGAAGGCTCGCGGCCGATATCCACCTGCGAGCCCTGCAGTTCGAACATTTGCCCCGCGTAGACGCCGATAGTGCCCACTAGGCGCGGCCGACTTCCCACGTTGAGAGGAGAGCCGGCCACACCGCTAAGTCCGGCAAGGGGGTCGGCGGTTCCTTCGGTGATCGGCGGAAGAGGAGGTTGCTCCGGCTTCTTAAAAGGTTGTAGGTCTGGCTGAGTCTGGGATTCGGGAATATGCATGCCGATTCCCTCAAAAAAGCGCCTCAGATGGCCCTGCTTATAGGCCCAAACAATCCCATAGCCTATTCCCCCGATGATGGCAAGCCCAATAAGGGTCGAAACGATGTCGCTTATCGGGTTCGACGTCGGCGGTGGTGTGACGCTGGGAGGAGATGTGGTTGGTGCCGCTGGTGTGGTAGGAGCAGCCGGCAAGGGGACACTATGGGCATCCGGCCAAGTGACGGTGATCGTTGGCCAATGATAGCCCTCTGCGGGCGGATTCGTTGGCAGCGTTTGGGTTTGGCTGATAGGAGGGTCATCGTCGTTCTTTACCGTAACGGTGAGGGCCACACCCATGGGAACGTTAGTAAACTGAGCGACACCTTTATCTGCTGCCTTCAGTAGCCAACTCGCCTTATATTTTCCGTCGGCGCTGGTAAGGGTAACGATCGCATCGGTGAGGCCTCCCTTACCCTCCACCTGAACAGGCACCATCACCGTTTGCACAAGGGTGAAATCGGCGTCTGTGAGGGCGGTGACCCCTTTGGTTTTGACCGGCAAATGCGCCACTCTACCAGTGGTGCGATCAATGATCTCTAAAACTGCATTTTGGGGCAAGTTTGCAGGTAGCGTAACAGCTACGGTCTGGCTGGCATCGGTGGGGGTTGGCAGGGGTACAGGCGCTGTGGGGATACCGTTAGGGAGAAGAAAGCGATAAAGCAGATCTCCGCTCACTTGCCGTTGAATCTGGATCGTGGGCTGAACGGGAGCCGCCGGCTTAGACGATGTAGAAGGGGCCGATGGAGAGGAGGTGACAGGCTTTTGAGCGTACGCCGCAAGGCTGCAGAACAACAAGCTTCCTAGAATCGCCACGGTTGCACGAGCACAAACCGCCTCAGTTCCCCTGGGAATCGCTCTTCTCAACCAAGCCTCCTGATCGCAGAGATGAGGGAGGTCAGGGCTAAAGACCACTTCGATGCCTCCTAAAAGAATTCCGTAGTGCACGGACTCGGTTCAACGAGCCGTTGTCAAACACCATCTCCTGGGAGTGCAGACGTCCCGTCTACAGGTGCAGGCTACACGGCCGTCTCCTCGTGCAGACGTCTCGTCTGCAAGTGCAAGCTACACGGACTCGGTTCCACGAGCAGTTTGTCAAACGCCATGGGCAGATGGTGAATGATATCGCCTGCCGTCAGTGCCGCCTCACCTAGGGTTTGGCAGGCCAGGTCTCCCGCTCGCCCGTGCAGATAGGTGGCTAGCGCCACGGCTTCGACTAGAACATCCATTCTATCTCTTATATCGGTTTTATTGCGTTCTTGCGCAAGGACTTGAGCTAATATACCCCCTAAAATGCCTGTTAGGCTATCGCCACTGCCACCTGTAGCCATGCCCGGGTTCCCTGTAGTATTTACGAATAGCGTGCCATCAGGGGTAGCAATGAGCGTATAGCGCCCTTTTAGCAACGCTATCGCGCGAAAACGAGAGGCCAGCAACTTGACCGCTCCTACACGGTCGGACTCGATCTCCTGCGTTGTTGTTCCTAAAAGTCGAGCAGCCTCCCCTGGGTGTGGGGTAAGAATAAGGGGGGAGCCTCTTCGGGGCGATCTCGCAAGCACTCAGGGTTTTGGGCGAGGGCGTTCAACCCATCGGCATCGAGCACGATGGGTTTGTGAAGCACGCCCAGCAGATGCTGCACCAGGGCAACGGTTTGGGGGTGTGTAGTGAGGCCAGGGCCGATGCAGAAAAGAGTGGCTTTTGGGGCAAAACGGAGAATGTCGGGCAGGGCCTCTTCGTTAAGAGCGCCCTCCCCATCGGCAAGCGGCAGCGTCATCTGCTCATCGAGTTTAGCGGCCAGCACCGGCTGAATGCAGCGGGGTGTCAGCACGGTTACAAGCCCCGCCCCAGCTCGTTGAGCCGCTCTTGCAACCAAAGCCGGAGCCCCTACCATGCCTTGGGAACCGGCGAGCACCGCCACGTGGCCAAAGTGGCCCTTATTGGCATTGGGATGTCGAGGCCCGCATATGGTAGCAGCTACTGAGGAGGTTTGAGGGGAGAAGAGCCTGCCGGTGGAGGGCAACTCGAGCGCGTCCCAGCAGAAACCAATATCGCTCACATGAAGCTGCCCCACGTAGTCGGCCGCAGGAAAAAGGAAAAGCCCCATTTTGGGGCAGGCCAGGGTAATGGTGTGAGTCGCGCGCACGGCCTCTGCTGGCACGGCGCCCGTATCCGAGTCGATGCCGGAGGGGATATCCACCGCGTAGATGGGGCATGCGAGCCGATTCATTGTGACGATGGCCCCACGAATCGGTTCGCGAGGTGCTCCTTTACTTCCGGTTCCCAACAGGGCATCTACTGCTAACGCGGTGTTCGGATCGATGACCAGCTGATGGGGGTCGGCGCCAGCCACCACGGGCAGGCCCATACGTCGCAGCACCTGAAGATGCGTAGCGGCATCTGCCTTCAGGCTCTCTTCCTTACCAAAGAGGTAGACGGTAGGATGTGCGCCCAAAAGCGCTAGCCGTCGCGCCACCACAAAGCCGTCGCCGCCGTTATTCCCTCCGCCGCAAAACAGCGCAACAGGAGCACCTGCTAAAGCTCCATGGGTTTGTGCGATGACCTGGGCAACGGCGGCACCCGCGTTCTCCATAAGCACTGCGCCAGGAAGGCCTACCTGCTCGATAACGTAGCGGTCGTATTCCCGCATCTGCTCGGAGGTCACAATGCGCATGGTGCCAACGGGTTACCCCCTCTCCACATCCACCACACAGTTGTTTTCCCAGCTTTGAATGGCGGCCTCGATGATCTCTTGCACGGCCAAACCGTCTTCGCCGCTCGCCTCGATCTGATCACGAGGCACCCCTGCGTTTACCTGCTCTATCCAGCGTCCTATGCGTCGATCGAACGTCTGGTCGAACCCGGTCATGCCGCCCATAATGCTATTGCGGATAACCGTCAGTTCTGGGCTACGACGAGGATAAAACGTTAGCTCCTCATAAAGGTTTTCCAGAACAAAGCGTCCCTCCGTACCCATCACCTCGCATCGCTCCAGGTTATGGGCGGGGTTGGCATCGTAAGAGCCAGTAAGGTGCCCTACCACATCGTTTTCGAACAGCAAATTTACCTGAACGTTCGACCAGCATACCCGCTTGCCGCCAGGCCCGTCCGACTTCGGCGCGCGATTGAAGAAGGCATGGACTTTTCGCACTGGCCCACAATAGTATCGCATAATATCGAGCGAGTGGGGATGAAGCGCCCGAATATGGAACCATGGCGAGCTTTCATTGGGGTTATCTATCCACATGGTCATATTCATGAGGAGGAGGTGTCCCAATTTTCCGCTCTGTACCCACTCCTTGGCCTTAGCTGCCGGCGGCGTAAAGCGGTGATTCAGATTGATTCCAAAATAGAGTCCTTTTTTACGCGCTGTCTCCACCATTTCCCGTGCGTGATGGATGTTGTTGCTGATGGGTTTCTCGCAAAGCACATGCAGGCCAGCCTCGAAACACTGCATGGTCGGCTCGTAGTGATGCCCGCCGTTCTCTGGGCCGGCCGTACAGACCGATACGGCCTGCAGCTTGTCGCCCACATCCGCCAGCATCTCTTTAACGCTGTGCCAACTTTTTACGCCATCGCGTGCAGCGAGGCGATCGGCACGAGCCGCATCTATATCGCAATAGCCTAGCAGCTCGGCATCTGGGTGACGCATATAGACCTGTCCATGCCGCGCTCCGATGCCTCCAGCCCCAATCACGGCCACTTTCAACGTCATGACATCGCTCCTTCGGTTCGAAATACTTTTTATTCATTGGAACTCTACACCGTTTCAGGGTGCGATTCCTTCTTTTTCGGTTTTTAAACAGGAGGCCAGGGAAAAGGGTTCCGTACGCGTACTATAGGGGTAGGTTTCAAGGTAGACGTAGGTCAAGGGCAGATGTAGAGGTAGGTTCAAATGGCAATGTTGTGGAGGTAGATTCAAATGTGGATGTAGGGGCAGGCTCGGCACCTGCCCCTACAACCCCTACTGTTGCTGTTGGGCAAGGGCGACGTCGTCCAGGGTGTTCGGGTTAAAATAGAAGGGTTTGCCCAACAAAGTTTGCCACTGCGCGCGCTGCTCGGGGGTAAGAACGGCAAGCGCCTTGTTACCATATTCGATACGTGCCTTATACATTTTTGCTTCGGCTTGCTTAGCACGATCGGACAGTGTGGCCATGATCTGTTGCAGTTGAGCCGGATCAAAACGAGGCGGCCCCTGAGGACCTGGAGTGGACGGCTGCTGACCCGGCACGGCCCCGTTCGCCGCTACCTCATTCGTGTTGTTGGGTTGGAAGAGAGCCATCAACGTTTGCCTCTGCAGCTGGCGAAAGTCGTTGGCAATCTTTTTAATGGCCGCACGTTGGTCCGGCGTGAGATTCAGCTTATCGGCCACCTTATCGTCCGACAACGCCATTGCAGTTCTCCATTGGAGGTCGAGCTGATGAAGGCGGTTCTTTTGCCAGTTATCAAGAACGGCCTCAAGCTTAGCATCCTCCTGATCGGTTATTTTGGCTACCGTAGTCTCCATTTGTTGACCCTGCTGCTGGAAGAAGGCTCTCCGCTCCTCTGGGGTCATGTCACGAAGGTTCTGCCGGTTCTGCTGGATGTTTTGGCGCCATGCGTTGGCGACTTGGGTAAACGTATCGCGCTGAACGCCTATGATAAGCTGGTTCAACTGGTTTTGCTGATCGCCGCTGAGCAGCAGCTCATGGCGCACGTCATCGCGTCGTAGTAGAAGGGCTTCATTCGAGCGCGTGGGGTCAAGGAACAGCGGCCCTTGCTGAGGTAGCTGGCTCATAATATTCTGGAACATCGCAAAGCCGGCCTGGGCTCGCAGCCTAAAGTTACCGTTGCGCCCCTGAAAGTTCCCTCTTTGTCTGCCGAAACCCTGATAGGGCGCCCCAGGAGTCCCTTGATACGGATAGCCCTGGAAGTAGAAGTTGGGATAGTTGTAGTAGCCTCCGAAAGGCACAGCCCAAGGCAAGAAGAAACCCGTGGTCGGCGTCCAATAGCCGTTGAAGGGCACCGGCGTGTACACATAGGAATTTTTATTTCCATTTGGCGGCGGTATGATTTTTTGCGCCTTCGCCACCGGCATACCAAAAGCGATGCCGATCCCAAGGAGGGTAGTGGTAAGTAGGCACTCCGTTCTTTTCATTTCTGCTCTCCCTCCGCAGCTCATAGCGGTTCGGTGTAAAAATGCGCTAGAAGATGCGTTTCTACTTTATTAGACGATTCGGAAGCGAAAAAGTTTTCCGTAGTTGCATGGCCTCCATTCAAAGATAGAAAAAAGCGTTCTATGCCCCCTTTATTAATTCTCTTGTGTTTTAATGGCAAAGATTGTCTCACTCCAAGCGACTGGCGATTTGAAAGGTTTAGCGAAAAGAGGACCACCGAAGTGCTCTTCAGATAAATAAACCTACGGATCGCCTCTCTAGCAAATGGAGGAAAGGGAGAGATGGGTTTAGCGCGACACTTCAAACAAGGGCATGCTAGACTTATAAGGGGATACACCGATAGACCGACTGTCAGAGAAGCTTCATGCCGATGCAAGCGAGCTGTCGATCCCTATATGCTAAGGCGGATCCCCCCAATCGGGGACGGAGAGCACCTCTCCGTCTCGTAAGGCGGATTTATGGGCGATAACCCCGGGCGCTGTATAGCGCACCGCCTCCCAAGCATGGATCGAAGGGCGGCGCCCCTGCTCCAGGGCCGACACGAACTCGTGTACCAAATAGCCGTGGGAGCCCTCATGTCCCAAGTAGGCCTCGGATACAGAACATCCCTCCACATAGGTGTTCCAAACTTCTGTGGGTAGGGGATCGCGCATCTCCTCCGCGGTAAGAGGTTGTGCTCTCTCTTTCGCATACCAAATGCCGTTTTCATAGGAGCCATCGGTGCCATAGATGCGGAAGGTCTCGCGTAGAACGCTGCAGTGACGGTGTTCACAGATGCGCAGGGTGGCTCCGTTGCTCATGTTAAATAGGGCTGTCACGTTGCTAAAGGGAGTCAGTCCCTCGCGAAAGTAGGAATCGCTGGATGGCGTGCCCCAAGCACTTACTTTAACGGCATAGGCGCGCATAACGCTGATAGGTCCAGAAGTAGAGTGGGTAGGATAGTGCATTGGGCTATCCTGTGCGCCTTGTTGTCGGTACCTTTCTAACTGTTGAAGCCACTCCTTACCGGCCTGACTCGCCAAGCGATGGGCCATGACCGCTCGAAGATCACAGCCTGGACTATCGAAGCTGTGAAGATATTCGCCTTCCGCATAGATGAACGTGCCGAATGCTCCCTTTGCCGCCTGGCGCCTACAGAACATCGCTCCAGGATGGAAATAGGTGGTCTCTCCAAGCATGTAGCTCATATCGGTTTGCCGACAGGTGGTGATGAGGCGTTCGCACCACTCTAATATCTCGTCGCCGGAGGGAACGGAGATAAGCGGCACGGCACTGTAGACGTGCTTGCCTCGCTGCATGGCGTAAATGGCCTGTGGGGCGTGAAGCCAGGGCTGCGTGAAGATGGCGACGGCCTCTACCTCGCTGTTGCAAAGCGCTTCGAAGCTTGTGAACCCATCCTGCGCACGAAACTTCTTTTGAAAAAGAGGTTGTTTGGCAAGACGAGCGATACGATCGGGCTCGCGATCACATAAGGCTACCCGCGAAACCGCTGGGTGACAGCAGAACAGTTCGGCAAATAGACTGCCAAAGCTACCCAAACCCACCACCCCGATGCTTAAGCTCATAAACGCCACCCCCCCTGTGCTTAGCTTGGAAATGGATTAGCGATACGACGCTTTGCGGGTAACCTGGTCGAGAAGCACCGCCAAGAGGATAAGTACCCCCATAACCACCTGTTGCCAGAACGAGCTAACGCCGTGCAGGTCAAGACCCATGCCGATGATGCCGATGATGAGCGCCCCGATCACGCTTCCGATGACCGAGCCTTGCCCACCAAAAAGGCTGGTGCCGCCCAGCACCACCGCCGCAATGCTATAAAGCTCGAAGCCCGAACCAGCTGTAGGTTGACCGCTGACCAGTTTGGACATCAATAAGATGGCTGCAATGCCGGACAGAAGTCCTGACAATAGGTAGACGACCAACAGAATTCGTTTCACGTTGATGCCGGAGAGACGTGTGGCCTCCAAGTTCCCGCCGAGCGCATAGACCTGTCGTCCAAAACGAGTTTTGCTAAGGATAATATGTCCAACAACGACCGTGATCAGCGCGACTAAAGCGGAAAGGGGTAGCGGGCCTACATAGCCCATACCGAGCATGGTGAACTGATGTTCCAGGATGTTGTTGCGCAACGAGGCGAGTGGGGTGCCGGGCATGGCGGTGCCAACAGGAGAGCCATTAGTAAGCACTTCGGCCAGGCCTCGCAATATCCACATGGTGGCCAGTGTAGCGATGAAGGGTTGGATGTTGAGGAAGGCCACGAGAAGACCGTTGAGAAGCCCGATGAGAATTCCAGCGCCGGTCCCTGCCAAAACGGCCAACACCATCACACCGCTTCCGAAACGGGCCACGAGGGGCGGGGCCATAAGCACCAAAGCCGTAACGGTGCCCACTAGCCCTTGCACCGAGCCTACCGAGAGGTCTATACCCGCTGTAATGATAACAAACGTCATTCCCACAGAGATGATAACGTTAAGGGAGACCTGCTGCAATAGATTTTGAAGGGTAGAGACCTGACGAAAGCTGGGTGTTGTAGCCCAGAGCGCAATAACCAGCAGCACAAAACCCAGCATAACGCCGGGGTTAACCCCAAAAAAGGCAAGCTTCCAGCTAAGGGAAGAGGGGGTCTTCTCTTTGCGTGACTTAGGCACAGAAAGAGGCTGCATGGCGAAAACCTATTTCTTTATGAAGCTGGCCTGAGTTACAAGACCGGTAGGAATGGCGATTTTTGGGGGCACCGTTCCGCCGTTGAGCACTTTGACGACCGCATCTATGGCGGTTTTGCCGATGAGGTGCGGGTATTGTATGGCTTCGGCTTTCAATTGGCTGCCAGAGGCGATATAGTTTTGTGCTTCCGGTCCAGCATCGAAACCCACAACCATCACCGCTTTGTTGTTGAGCTGCTGCAAGGCGGAAAGCGCCCCCAAGGCCACCGGATCGTTGATGCCAAAGATCAGATTGATGTGCGGATGCGCTGTAAGGATATCGGTAGCCACCGGCAGCGCATTTTCGCGTTTGGCGCCGGGAACATCCTGGTCGGCCACGATCCGGATCCCCGGATACTGCGCAATGGCCTGTTTAAAGCCTCTTACCCGATCCTGCACAGAGGTCACCGTGGAGAGATCGAGAATGGCCACCTCCCCTTTTCCATGCAAGAGGTTCTTTGCTGCATACTCTCCAACAAGCCGTCCACCCTGCACATTGTCGGAAGCTATGTAAGAGACGATCTTGCCGCCGTTGCTGGTGATGTCGGCAGTGAAGACGGGGATGTGCGCATTATTGGCGAGGGTTACCGCGGAGATCACGCCTTGGCTATCCACTGGACACAGGATAATAGCGTCGTACTTTTGGGCAACAAAGTTCTGCACCTGGTTGATCTGTTTGTTTAGGTCTTTATCGCCCGATTCCACCGTGAGTTGCACGCCCTCTTTAGCCGCCTCCTCTCGAAGTCCTTTTTCGAGGGTGATGTAGAAGTCATCGTCACGGGTAAGCAAGCTAACCGCAATGCGATAGGGCCGTTTGGCAGGGCTGGAGGGAATGGCGATAGCTGGCTCCGGTGGCTCCGGAAGGTTGAGCGTGTAGTGCGCGGATGCAGAGGGAGACGAACCGCTTGTCGCCTCCGATGTGTGCGGAGCGGCCGCGGGATTTCTGCAACCGGCCAGCCCTATGGCAAACATGAACAAAGCGATGGCTTGAAAAAATCGAACAGGGGAGCGCGTCATTGGTTTCTCTTCTCGCTACAAAGAAAATCTCTTTCAAACGGCTTTATAATACCCTTAGAGGGAACGATTTCGTTTTTCTGGCGAATGGCGAACGGAGAGTAGTTTGCTATTCCCTCTTGGCGGTTCATTAGGCTGTTACTTCGAAGCCGATCATTTTCCACGAGATGGCGCCACGATTGCCTCCATTGCCCGGGTCGCTGTAGTAGCCCTCAGCTACGAGGTGATAGAGGCGATGGAGGAAATATCTAGGGTGAAGGGGCCAGGTGAGCGCGTGCTGACCCCCTTCAAGGCGCGCGAGCAACTCTTCGCGTTGTTCTACGGAGAGATTGGGGAAGGAGGCTCCATAAAGCATGTCGGTCTCCTCATTCAGCAGATCGAGGCAGAGCCGATAGGTAGCAAGCTGCCCTCTGAGATCGGTAGAGAAGATTCTTTTTAGGTAGTGATCGACACCAGCCTCGATAGCGCTCGGATAATCGTCGGCTGGAATGATCGTGTCGGCCAGTGCGCAGAGGGTGTGCCATTGAAGCGCATTAAAGAGAGGTGTCACATCGCTTGTCATAGACCTTTCCTCCAGCAGCTACTGAGGCTGCTCTCCGACAGCATCGAGGCGTCGTTTTGCCTCCTCGTAGATTTCAGGCGGTAGAGGGCCTTTTTCGGCAGCGGCTACATTCTCTCGCAGGTGGTCGGGATTAAGAGTACCGACAATAGTGGTATGAATGTGCGGGTGCGCAAGGAGAAACCGAAGTAGAAAAGCCGTTCGCGATTCGCCCTCCCCGCGTAGTTCGTCGAGTTTGGCGGCCTCAAAGGTTTTCCATCGGTCGGGGTTGCCCAAACCAGCCCCTGGCTCTCCGCGTGCCACGCCACCGCGATCGATGATGCCGGCTCCTTTTTGCGCGGCCTCCGTGATCACGTTCTCATGCGCACGCTCCAAAGCCGAGTAAGGAATCTGAAAAACGTCAAAAACATTCCACTCGATATAGGTGCGGATGTGCGGCAATGTGGAGGAGCACCCAATCCAGCGCACCTTACCCTGCTGCTGCATCTCCTTTAAAACGTTGACCAGATCGCCCTGTTGGCACTGTTCCACGGTAGGGTTGTGAAGCTGCATGATGTCTATATAGTCGGTCTTAAGGCGTTGAAGGCTTTCGTGCAGGCCTCGAAACAGGTTTTCACGAGTCCACTCATGAGGAGTGTCGTCCGTGTTCTCATCCCGATAGGTTACCTTGCAGCCGCATTTGGTGGCGATGTAGAACTCGCTGCGCCGTTTAGAGAGGTATTTCCCGATGAACTCCTCACTACGGCCGTAGTCGTTTGCTGTGTCAATAAAGTTGATGCCCGCGTCGAGCACTGCATTAAGAATGGTCTCGGCCTGCTGTTCGGTCACGGGGCGACCGCCCCAGATGCGGGGCCCACGAATCTCCATGGCTCCATACCCCAATACCGTGACCTGTAGACCGGTGCGGCCCAACGCTCTTTTGGTTAAGGACATAAGTTCTTCTCCGAATAGATGTGTTTTTCAATACTATTCGCCGTCGCCGCGCGTTTCCCTGCTTGGGTATTGCTGAGGCCCCCTTTGAGCCATGATACACTCCAAACTTCAAGCAGGAGATAACGAGCGTTAGGGCGAATCCTTGAATAGAAGAACAGCTATGCCAGATTATGACGCGGTAGTAATTGGAGCGGGTGCAGCCGGTGCGATCGTGGCCTGTCTGCTGGCTGAGGCCGGCAAGCAAGTGCTTTTGCTTGAACGAGGTCCCAACCTCGATACAGGCCAGATCGGACGTGACCATCTGCGCAATCAACGACTTTCGCAGTATGGCCATAACGCCGGGCCTGATAGCGATGGTCATCCGAGAGTAGCGACAGGGCTGTTTGGAGAACGCTACCTGGTGCGTCCTCATGAGGGGGGCTATCAGAACAATGCGGCCTGTGTGGGCGGAGGAACGCGCGTTTACGGTGCCCAAGCCTGGCGCTTTATGGAAGAGGATTTTCGTATGGCCAGTCTCTACGGTGTGCCTGAGGGCAGCTCGCTGGCCGACTGGCCTCTCTCCTACAACGACCTTGAGCCTTACTACGAACGCGCTGAATGGGAGCTGGGCGTCTGTAGCGATTCCGAGGCTCATGCTCCTCCGGTGCCTCGCAGGAAAAGCTACCCGATGCCACCGATGCCCCTTACCCGCTCCGGCCAGGTTTTGGCGCGTGGGGCGCAGGCCTTAGGATGGAAAACCTGCACCCCGCCGTTGCTCATCAACAGCGTGCCCTACAACGGAAGGCCTGCCTGCGTGCAGTGCCAGCACTGCGTTGGGTTCGATTGCCCCTCCAATGCAAAAAACGGCACACATAATACCCTGCTGCCCCGTGCTCTGGCCACCGGCCTTTGCACCCTAAAAACCCGTGCTGTGGCTGAGCGCATCGAGACGGATGGACGCGGCAACGTGACAGGCGTCTCTTACATTCTAGAAGAGAACGGCCGGCTGGAACGCCACACGGTCACCGCCAAACGCGTTGTGGTATCGGCTGGGGCCATCGAGTCGGCTCGTCTGCTTCTGCTCTCCGCCTCCCCTCATCACCCAAACGGCCTTGGCAACCGATATGACCTTGTGGGGCGTAATCTTCAAGGACACTACTATCCGGGGGCTTTTGGGCTTATGGAGGAGCCGGTTTACGACGGTATCGGCCCAGGTGTCTGCATTGCCACTTGCCAATTCAACCACCATAACCCCGGCATCGTTGGAGGTGGCATGTTGGCCAACGAGTTCATCAAGCTCCCTATCATCTTTTGGAAAAACGCCCTGCCACCCGACCTCCCTCGCCGCGGGTTGGAAAACAAGCGTTGGATGCGAGAGAACTATCGGCGTACTCTCCATGTGATGGGCCCTGTACACGAGATTCCAAACCCGAACTGCCGTGTGACACTCGACCCCGATGTACGCGATCGTTATGGCCTGCCGGTGGGGCGCTTCGAGGGGGTAGCCCATCCCGAAACGGTGCGCACCGCGCACTACATGTGGGGACGCGCCAAAGAGTGGCTACTGGCCAGCGGGGCCATAAAGGTGTGGGGTGACCCGCCAGGTTATCACCTAAGCGCTGGACAACACCAAGCTGGTACCTGTCGCATGGGGCACGATCCGAAAACCTCGGTTACCGACCCATGGGGACGCGTACATGATTTCGATAATCTCTTCGTCATAGATGCCTCCTTGCATGTCACCAATGGCGGCTTCAACCCTGTGCTTACCATTATGGCCCTCGCGTATCGCTGCGGGGAGCACCTTGTGCGGAGCTTTTAACCCATGGCCGACACCAAGGCGTTATCGCTTATTCGCGAACTGGTAGCCCTTCCCGGCCCTCCGGGGCAAGAGGAGCCTGTGCGTGAGTTTTTGAAAGCACACCTCACCTGCTTCGGCTACCATCTCCAGACCGACTCAAAAGGCAACCTGGTGGTAACGCTGCCTGGCGATCCGACACGTCCATCGGTGGTAGTTACTGCCCACATGGATGAGATCGCGCTGATGGTAACCCGCATTGAGGAGGATGGGACGCTGAAGGTGGCGCCGTGTGGGGGCATCTATCCATGGAAATGGGGTGAGGCACCTATTCAGGTGCTAACTCCCACAGGGCCGCTGCCGACGATTCTCTCTTTCGGCTCCGTGCACACCGAACATGAGGCCAGCGTCGCCCATCAGGCACGCAAAGGCCCGCTGGAGTGGGAGAAGGTTTGTCTCTTCACCGGCCTTTCGCCCGCCGAGCTTGAAGCGATGGGCGTGCGGCCGGGATTGCGCGCCGTTCTAGACCCCTCACGACGCACTATTACAAAGTTCGGCAACCACATCGCAGCCTATTTTTTGGACGATCGGGCTGACCTCGCCGTATGGCTTTTGGCTTTGGAAGCGCTTGCACAGCAACCTCTGCTGAACCTCGGCCCTCTCACGTTTCTGGCCACCACCTCGGAGGAGGTAGGTGGGGAGGGCGCGCGTTTTTACCTCCAACGCCACCCAGCCGATATCTGCATTGCGCTGGAGATCGGCCCTAAGACACCGGAGGCCAACTTCGTTATCAACGCACAGCCGACCATCTGGGTGCGCGATAGCTACGCCGCCATGGAAGCCATAGACGGCCAGCTGCTTACGGCCTGTTGCCAAACCCTGGGTCAGCAGCCACATTGGCAGTACTTGTCACGTGGTGGCAGCGATGCCTCCTGCTGCGCCGCCAACGGCCTAGTAGCGCGGCCGGTGACGTTGGGCTTGCCTGTGGAAAACTCTCATGGCTACGAGATCATGCATTGCCAGGCCCCCGATGAGCTCCTTCGGCTGCTTCTGGCCTACCTGCGTTCTCTTGCCGAAAACTAAGTTTCGTGTGACTAACTTCCCTGTCCTAGGAGAGGGCGGCATGCCTTGTCCCCTACACTGACGGTTCCCTTTGGACACATTCGTCTCGAACTAAGCATCTCTTTGGGAACCTGCCTCCCCACGCCTACCGTAGTCCAAAAAGGACGTGGTACAATAGAGCATATGGAAGATAGCGTGCAAAAAGTAGCAACCGCTCCGTTAAGAGAGCAAGTTCAAGTCGAAGCCCAGCGGGTACGTGCTTTACGACCGGTCTACTTCTACCTTATTGTCTCTATTGTCTTTTTTAGCGATCAGCTCAGTAAACATTGGGTTCAGACGCATCTTATTCCTGAGGGCCCCTCCCGCCCCATTTTCGGCAGTGCGTTTCTGCTGACGCTTACCCATAACACCGGCGGCGCCTGGGGCCTGCTGCCAAGAGGCAATCCGCTCTTCATCATTTTTGCCATTGTGGCGGCCATTACCCTGCTCTATGCCTACCATCGCATGCTCCATGTCGATCTGCTGGTGGGCACTTCCTTCGCCCTTGCTCTCGGCGGCGCGCTTGGTAACCTCACCGATCGCCTGAGCCTAGGTTACGTTGTGGACTTCTTCGATGTGCGCATCATCCGATGGCCTATCTTCAATATCGCCGATTCGGCCATCACGTTGGGTATTACCCTGCTGCTTATCCATTTCCTTGTGTCGCTCTGGAACGAGAAGGCCCATCCCCACACGCCTCCTGCTGTTGAGCCGACAGAAACCGCTTGCTCCGAGCCGATGCAGACCGAGTAGACTCTATGCACCCGATTCTGTTTCATATTGGCCATTACGCCGTTCACTCCTATGGCGTGCTGATTATGTTAGGAGTGTTGTTGGCCACGCGCTACGCCATGCGGTTGTGTGACTACCGTATGCGCGTTTGTCCCGTAGGTTCTCCACGCCGCATTCATCCGGATGTGATATTTGATGTCGCCTTTTTCGGTGTGATATTCTCTATCATTGGGGCACGCCTCGTATTCGTTTTGCTCGACTGGGGCGACTATGCGGCTCATCCGCTGGACATATTTCGCATCTGGATGGGCGGCCTTTCTATCCATGGGGCTCTCCTTTTTGCCATTTTTACCCTGCTTTGGATATGTCGAAGTCGAAAGCTCTCGTTCTATGCTGTTGCTGACATCGGGGCTACCGCATGGCCGCTTGGCTATGCCATCGGGCGCATTGGCTGCTTGCTAAACGGGTGCTGCTATGGCGCTCCTACCTCTCTGCCTTGGGGCATTCGCTTTCCTGATGAAGACCACCCTGGCCAGCTTACCCCGCCGAGCCACCCTATTCAGCTCTACGCCACCCTTATCAATCTAGGGTTCTTTTGGTGGCTTACCCGCTGGCAAAAACGCTCGCGTCGTGATGGAGAGCTGTTTTGGGCCTATATCGCCATGTACGGTGCCTACCGTTTCGCCGTGGAGTTTCTGCGTGCCGGCGCCACATCCACCTATCGCATCCCGTCGTTGCACATTACCGATACCCACATCGTCAGCGTCCTGATGATTCTTATTGGGTTGTGGGGTCTTTTTGCTCTAAGACGCCGATACCAGGCTTACGCAGATACAGAGTTGCCTCCCGAAGTTGCTACGGCGCCATTGCCCAAAGGCTTGTCGGAAGAAAACGTGAGCGCCGACCCAAGGGAGTCGGTAGCTACCGCATCCCAGCAAGAAATATCTCCTTCTTTGGTCAATACCTCTGTAAAGGAGAAGCCCTCATGAGCCGAAAGGTCGTTGGAATTACCTGCGGTATAACGGAGGCGACGGGGACATCGGGCCCTCGCCATGTTCTTAATGATGCGTATGTTCGCGCCATCGAGGAGGCCGGCGGCATTCCGATAGTTCTTCCCAGCCTTTCTTTGCCTTCGCCGGAGACATGGATGGGCTATCTAGACGCAATAGATGGCCTGCTGCTAACCGGTGGGGCCGACATTGACCCGACCTTTTATGGGCAACCCCGCCACGAAAAGCTTGGCGAAGTGCAGCCTGTGCGCGATGCCACCGAGATTCCGCTTGTTCAGAAGGCGATAGAGCGGGACCTGCCTATCTTTGGCATATGTCGTGGCATTCAGACTCTCAACGTGGCCTTGGGAGGCACGCTGTATCAAGACCTGCCAAGCGAATTTCCTTCTGAGATTCATCACCGACAGACCGACTTGGGGTACCGTCGCAGTGATTTCAGTCACTCCATCACCATCGAGCCAGATAGCCGCCTTGCTGCCATTGTGGGCTGCACGGAGATGCCGGTGAACTCGTTGCACCATCAGGCGGTGCGCGATGTGGCGCCTGGCCTAAGGGTGGTTGCTCGTGCACCCGACGGCGTAATTGAGGGACTTGAGTCGGATCGGCACCATTTCATTCTGGCTGTGCAGTTCCACCCAGAAGAGACAGCCGTTCACGACCCGCGTTCCAAACGTCTTTTTGAGGCCTTCCTCGCCGCCTTATGAGCCTAAACCGGGCGCGCGCTTCTAGATAAAGGGCAGTTTGCAGGGCAAGCTGACGCGATTCTCTTTCTATCACTTTCTATCCCGTCCTTTCCGTCCCTTCGCAGATGGCGCAGTTTAAAAGAGAGGAATCATCTGTCTGAAGAGACTGCCGATAGACTTGTTGATGTGTTCCCGCTCTCGAATCGGAGGATGGGTAGATAAGCTAGCCAACCACGTTGGCTTCAGCGTTGTCCGGCGTCCTTGTGAGGTATCCTATTCCAAATGCGTTGGCAGTTGGGAGGTCAAGTCATGTTGGATTCGGTACATCAGGCGATTCAGGGGCAGATTGAGAGGGTATTGCCCGAGGTGACTCAGTGGCGCCATCATCTCCATCAAAATCCTGAGCTGAGCTACCAAGAAGAAGCGACTTCCCAATGGATTGCTCAAACGCTGCGACGCCTCAGTTTAGATGAAGTGCGCGAAGGCGTAGGTGGTTTTGGAGTCATTGGCTCCTTAAGGGGAACCGCCGAAGGGGCTGCCGATGGCCCAACCTTTGCGCTTCGTGCCGATATGGACGCCCTACCCATTCAGGAGGAGAACGAGATACCCTATCGGTCTTGCCGTGATGGGGTGATGCACGCCTGCGGTCATGACGGCCATATGGCCACGCTCCTAGGTGCGGCTATGGTGCTTTCTGCTCTACGCCCCCTGTTGCGTGGAACCATCCGATTTATTTTTCAACCGGCGGAGGAGGTGGCTGGTGGCGCCGAGAGGATGTGCGCCGATGGTGCAATGGAGGGCGTAGATGCGATCGCTGCCCTCCACGGATGGCCCGGGCTAGAGGTAGGACAGATAGGGGTGCGCTCCGGCCCCATGATGGCCTCTGCCGATACGTTCGATATCGTGATCGAGGGGCGGGGCGCTCACGCGGCTATGCCGCACAGTGCTGTGGACCCTGTGGTGGTGGGGGCACAGATCACCTTAGCGCTTCAAACGCTCGCTTCGCGCGAGATCAACCCTATTGAACCAGTGGTGGTGACCGTCGCTCAGTTTCATGCGGGTACTGCTTACAATGTGATTCCCGGCAAAGCCACACTACAGGGAACTGTGCGCTGCCTAGATCCCGAGCTTCGCAAAACCATGCCCGAACGCCTCGAGCGCGTTGTGGCTGGCATCTGCAGCGCCTTGCGCGCGAAGTACCGTTTTACCTACGATTTCGGCACACCGGTCACCAACAACCACCCGGCCATCGTTCACTTAATTGAAGAGGTTGGGCGAGAGCTTCTCGGGCCGCAAAACGTTATCACGCTGGAAGCGCCCTCTATGGGAGCGGAAGATTTCGCCATCTATCTGCAGCACGCCCCTGGCGCTATGTTTCGCCTTGGTGTAGGCAAACAGGTCACCCCCCTGCACACCCCCACCTACGATTTCGGCGATGCTCCCTTGCCTTACGGCATCGGCGTGTTCTGTCATCTTGCCTTTCGTTATCTCCAAGATGCGCCCCTTAGCGCCGGAGGGCTTTAGTTGGGGATGCCTTTGGAACGCCTACTTGATCTTACAGAAAGCCCTGTATCGCCAGATCAACTCTATCAGCATATCGTCTTTCCAGCACCACCCGAGCATCGTCCCTATGTCTACATCAACATGGCCTCTACGCTCGACGGTAAGATCGTGGTTGGAAAGCCTCACGGCTCGGCAGTGGGCGTTGGGGGGCCAACCGATCAGCAGCTCTTTCGACGCCTGCAACGTACCGCCGACGCCGTGATCATCGGTGGCGGCACCCTACGGGCCGGCCCCGTTATCTATCCTCCCAACCTTCCACGCTATGTGGTTACGCGTACGGGCGATCTCCCCCTCGAAAATCGTTTCTTCGAGACCACGCTGGAGCAGACCTTCGTAATCGCTCCCAAAAAACTGCCAGCTGACGCCCAAGCTCGTCTCCGGTCGGTAGCCACGCTCCTTTTGTGTGGTGAAGAGGAGGCGGATCTGGCGGAAGCCTTCTGGCGTATGCGACAAGAACAGAAGGTGCGCTATCTTCTTTGTGAAGGAGGAGGGCTTTTGAACGATGCGCTGCTCCGTGAAGGTTTGGCGGATGAGCTGTTTCTTACCCTCGCTCCAAAACTAAAGGGAGGCGCGCATCTGCCAACGTCGGTGGGCGGAATCGGCTTTCCACCCGACTTCTATCTCCGTGCTCACCTCCTTTCCGTTTATAGGGATGGAGATGAGCTATACTTGCGTTATCGGCTAGAGCATACGCCCGTCTCCTGGCGGGCAGTGGAGTAGCGATTTCAATCCTCGCGAAGGGAGAGCCCGCCCTACCGCGATGGCGACTAAGTTCTCTTTGCTTCCTCTTGCCGATACTCTGCCGTAACGACCGAAGAGAACCCTCCACGTACGTTAAACTCCCCGCGCACCGTCATGCGACGCGGATGGCATACCGAGACCAAATCGTCTAAAATGCGATTCACCACCGCTTCATAATAGATGCCCTGATTTCGGTAGGAAAAAAAGTAGAGCTTTAGCGCTTTGAGCTCCAAGCATTTCCGATCCGGCACATACTCAATGGTGATGGTAGCAAAGTCTGGCTGACCCGTCTTAGGACATACCGAAGTAAACTCTGGGCAGGTGTGTACGATGAGATAGTCCCTTTCCGGGCGTGGGTTATCGAAGGTCTCTAAAAGAGACACCTGTTCCTCACGGCTCATCTCTCCGCGCAATAGTCGTGTTAAATCCATACCTAGGTACCCCTTCCTCTTATACTTCGCTCGCAAGAAAAAAATTGTACCCCGTAGATCTCTGCACCGTCCGTTGACACGATAGGGAAAAAGGTGTACAATGGCGAAAGTCTACTATCTAAGTCCAGATTATCAACTTAGTGTCCAGGTCTCGTCTGAGAGGTGCCAAAATGCGTTTACAGCCCGATCCTACGTTCTATCCTTCACCGCGCATGGCCATGCAAGCTCCCAAAGAGCGTGTGGCTTTCGTTGCTGGATTGAGTGTGCATCCGAACGAACACCCTGATGCCCTCTTCGTGGTAGATGTAGATCCTAACTCCGCATCTTACGGCCAGATCGTAGGGCAAGTGACCATGCCCAACAAGGGCGATGAGCTGCACCATTTCGGTTGGAATGCCTGTAGTGCTGCCCTTTGCCCCTACGCCCCTCATCCCCATGTGGAGCGTCGCTATCTAGTGGTACCCGGACTGCGCTCTTCACGCATCTACATTCTCGACACGAAGCCTGACCCCCGCAACCCCCAAATTGTCAAGATCATCGAGCCAAACGAGGTGTTTCTGCGGGCAGGTTACTCGCGGCCCCATACCGTCCACTGCGGGCCGGACGGCCTCTACGTAAGCGCGTTAGGCAACCCAGATGGCGAGGGACCCGGCGGTGTCTTTGTGTTAGATCATGAGACATTCGAAGTGCTGGGTCGCTGGGAAGTGGATAGAGGCCCTCAGTACTTGGCTTATGACTTCTGGTGGCATCTCGGCTACGACGTCATGATCACCAGCGAGTGGGGCACGCCCAAAATGATCGAGGATGGTCTAAACCCGGAACTGCTCCTCAACGCGCAATACGGCCACTCACTGCATTTTTGGGATTTGCGACGACGTCGCCATCAACAGGCTGTTGATCTTGGCAAGGAACATCAAATGGTGCTGGAACTACGCCCCGCTCATGACCCCACCAAGCCCTACGGTTTTGCTGGTGTGGTGGTCTCGTTAAAAGACCTCTCGGCCTCCATCTGGCTTTGGCAACTTACAAAAGAGGGCTGGACAATCCAGAAGGTCATTGAGATACCTGCCGAGCCGGTAGAAGATGTTGCTCTGCTGCCGCCACTTCTCCAAGGGTTCAAGGCGGTACCGCCCCTTCTTACCGACATCGTTCTCTCTTTAGACGACCGCTTCCTTTATGCCTCCTGCTGGGGAACTGGCGAGTTACGCCAATATGATGTTTCAGATCCTCTGCATCCAAAGCTCACCGGCTCTGTTCATTTAGGCGGGATCGTGCGCAGAGCGGCACACCCCAAAAACCCCAACAAGCCCCTAAACGGCGGCCCGCAAATGGTGGAGGGAAGCCGCGACGGACAAAGGGTCTACTTTACGAACTCGCTCTATCGCACTTGGGACGACCAGTTTTATCCCGATGGTGTTCGCAGCTGGATGGCTAAGGTAGATGTGTTGCCTGAAGGCGGTATGAAACTCGATCCTAACTTTTTCCTCGAGTTCGATGAGTCGCTTCGTGCCCATCAAATTCGCCTTGAAGGTGGAGACGCCTCCTCCGATTCCTACTGCTTCCCGTAAACCATTCGGAGCCCGATTATGCGCGGGCTCCGAACCCCGACGTTACATGGTGAAAGCGAGACCCTTGAAGAGAGCGATTTCTGTATAAACATTATTTCTATGAGTCCCTTTTCTATTTGGCTCTCCCTGTTTCTCATGGGAGCTTACCATGGCCTAAACCCCGGAATGGGGTGGCTGTTTGCGGTGGCGCTTGGGCTGCAAGAACAGAACAGCCGAGCCGTGTGGCGGGCTCTTGTGCCATTGGGGCTAGGGCATCTACTTTCCATTGGAATCGTTGTGGGGCTTTTGCAACTGCTTAGCTTCAGTTTGCCCTTGCCTTTCTTACGTGTGGCAAGTGCCGTCGTGCTGATCGGCTTTGGGCTTTATCGCCTCTTACGGGTTCGTCATCCGCGTTGGGTGGGGATGAAGGTTCGTTTCTGGGACCTCACCCTCTGGTCTTTTATCATGGCCTCGGCGCATGGAGCTGGGCTTATGCTGATACCCTTTCTCCTTCCCCAACAGAAGCCGCACCCAATGCCCCACATGCATCACGCCATGCCGCAGCCAACGTCCTCTTTCCACCCTCTTCAGGGTTGGATTGGGGTCGGCTTTCACACGCTCGGCTACCTCATCGTAACAAGTGGGCTTGCTCTTGTGGTCTATCACAAAATAGGGCTGGCCATTTTGCGGCGCGCTTGGCTGAACTTCGACTACCTGTGGGGGTGGATGCTCGTCGCTATTGGCCTCCTCGCGCTGTTTTGGTAAAGTAAGTCACAATATCTTGACATTGCAATCGTTGCGTGATACAATTGCCAAAGAGGGCTAGCAGAAAACGCTCTAGCGACCCTCCTGGAGGTTCCAGATGTCTCGAATAGTCAACGCCATTCTGCTAAGTTCTGCGCTGCTCGGTCTTACCGTGCACGGAGCCGCTCTGCCCAGTCAACCTCCAACCTCTCGAAATGCAGTAGCTAGCCAAAAAGCCAAAGCAGCTGCCATTCTGCAGAAGGTGCATGAGGCCTATGCTCAATTGAAAACGTTTCAGGCACGCTTCACCAACTACATGACCATGCAGTTTCAGCAGCAAACCATTAGTAGGGTTAGTAGGGTCATGAATGGAGAGGTGGCCTTCAACAGCCCAAAGCACTGCGCGTATCGTATACAGGTGGCCGGTTCCAACGAATCCCCATTACCGGCACCGATCGTGGTCAGCGATGGCAAACAGGTATGGATGGTCGTAGGGAATAGGTACCTACAGAAACCTGTCAGTGAGGCAGAAGGGGTGATGGGGCTGAGCATGGGGTTTACAAATAACTCCCTATCAGAACCCAACCAGATCAAATCACCTCTTGATATTTTTGCCCCTAACCTAGCAGCAGGCCAGATACCCAAGGACATCCGCCTTGTTGCCTACAAACCGCTCGATGGGAAGCCGGCTTACGTGCTTCAGTTTACCGAACCGCTTCCAACGCCCGCCTCTGCTGGCATGAACCTTACTGTCCAAGTTTGGGTGGATGCCGCCACTCACTTTATTCGGCGCCTGGTTGAGCGTGGGCGATTTCAGGGGATTTCTATGAAGATGGTGGAGGATATCCAGCCTCTACCGGTAGACAAACCCCTGCCCGATTCACTGTTCACCTATCAACCTCCGAAGGACGCCCAGAAGGTGGAGACCGTTGCAGAGCTGTTGAATCTACCCAACCCGGGCAGTACCCCAAATGCAGCCACCAATGACTCCTCCCAAAAACGTGCGGCCAAACTGATTGGCAAACCCGCTCCAGACTTTACCCTAAAGACGATAGACGGTAAAACCGTTTCGCTGCACGACCTGCGCGGCAAGATCGTTCTTCTCGATTTCTCCACCTCTTGGTGACCCGCCTGTAATGCGGAGGCTCCGCATCTACAAAACGAGATTTGGCCTCAACTGAAGCAGCAGGGCGCCGTGCTTCTCCTTATTGATGGTGGTGAGAAGTTGCAACCCATTTTAGACTTCCGCAAAAGGCACAAACTCACATTTCCCATTCTCGACGATGCAGACAACAAGGTAGATGATGCCTATCTGATCGAGGCCATTCCCACCAACGTGGTGATTGACAAAGAGGGCATTGTGCGTTATTGGGCGGAAGGCTTTGACCCCAATGCGCTTAAAAGCGCTCTCAAGCAACTTAATATCGAGCTGAAGTAGCAGAAGATGCCTACTTCCCCGGCGGTTTGTTACCTCCCTTTGCGGGAGGAAGAAGCGTTGAGTTGGAGGGAGAAGGGCTGGATTTGGAGGTCTCTTCCTCTTCGCGGGTGCCTTCGATGGTACCTCCAACGCCGCTTATCGTCTCCTCGCCCTCCTTCGTTCCAATGACGATAGGGGCATCGAAGTGGGCAGTTGTACCCTGATTGTCTTTATAGTCCACGGGAGGGTAGAGGGTCAGTTGCTGCGTCGTGTCGTTGTACTTAGCATAGGCTGCAGTAAGGTTACGCTCTATCAGTTTGCCATCCGAGTCGGTAAAGCTCTGGATGGCATGCAAGTTACCGGTAAGGGTAAATAACTTGGTCTGCGTATCTTCCACTACCCGATCACAGTAGAGAGTAACCCCATGTACGCGAATGTCGTTGGCAGGGGTATCGGTAGGCTGGTTAGCATTTTCTGGTGTGTTGCTTGCGCTGGCAACGCTCTTGTTGGGGGCCGGTGGGCTTGATTTCGGCTTCAGCTTCAGCACCACATTGCCTTCAAACACATCTTGATGGGCTTTATCGTCAAGATGTGCTCTATTGCACGAGCCGAAGTACTGAGGGCTGTCGTAGGTGAGGTGACCCGTGGCGTCAATCTGATCGGTTTTGTAGTTCCAAACAAGCTCATCACCGGAAAGAGTGAAATCTTTCTCTTTATAGACGAAGTTATGCACAATACGCGTAGATGTTTTCGCTGAGTCGCTCCAAGGGCCTGTCCAGGTTAGCGTAAAAGGAACTTTGGTTGTGTTTTGCGAGGGTTTTGCCGTTTGGGGAGCCGAGGCCGCTGTGGAGGCCAAGGCAACGAGAGCCACCGCAGTTTTACCGTTGAAAGAGCGCAGCACATGAATAGGCATTGGTTTTACCTCGACATCTGTTTTGGAAAGGGAAGGGGCGGCATTGGGTAGCGAAATCGGTAGATCGGCGCTTATTGTGCCGCCGCTAAGTCCGGTTAGCAGTTGGCGTTTAATATCCACCGCCACATTTCGTGATGCAAACTGAATGCCCTGCCATAGACCCGTAACCTCGTTGGGAAATCGCAGAGTCTGATCGGGCAAAGACCAAAAGGCGCTATCTGATCGCAGCACATGAGGAGCTTCATGCGGATCTGAAAGCGTAAATTCCACTCCGTCGTGGCAGTCCGCTGTACGCGTTTGCGGGTCGAAACGCAGTTGGGCGACCTTTATCTGTGCGTTCTTATAGAGCAAGGTAGCTCCCTGATGGCAGAAGGCCAGTAGTTTAGGGTTACCAAATGGGCGTGGAACCAACTGAAGTAGAGTGATGGAGGGAGCCGTAAGCTGCTCGCCTCGTTGCATCTTCACCAGTACATGCCCCTCTAAGCGAAACTGCCAGCGTACATAGTAGCGTGTCTGCAGCCCTATCGGCAGGCTTGTGTTATCCACAAGTGTGGAGTAGCGTCCTTGATCGGCAGAAAAGGAGGCTAGGGGAGGCTTGGTCGGCACAAGAGGATTAATGGCTGGAGGGCGCGGCGGTAGGAGAGCAGGTGATGGCGAGGTCGCCGTGTTGACCTGGTAGAGCTTGCCATCGCGGATGCCTACAATAGTGGCATTTTGTATTCCTCCATTGAGCGTGCCTCCCGACGGCGAATAGACCTCCACGCGGTCGGCATGAAGCGACCAGTTGACGACGCCATCTAAAACGGCCACAAAGGGTGCGTCCGTTAGCAGAAGCGCTGGGCCGGAGGTAACCTGTGGGCGTGGGGCAAACAGGTCCCCCGGCGAAGGCTCGGCCCAGCGATAGGCGAAGTAGAGGCCGCCTATGAAGCCGAGCGCGCTTAAGACGCCCGCAACAACCCGAACCCAGTTTCGATAAATCGCTTTCATTTTGGCTTATCTATTTCCGAACTTTTGCCGGATCGGCAAAGATCTCCTTCTGGGTTTTTTCGCCCGCCCATCACTTCGATCATCTCATGGAGTCTCGCCTCCGTCTTGACAACCCGTCTGCGTTTCGCTCTTGACAGTGCTGTTGACAAACGATCTACCTTCTTGACGACGATCTTCAGGCAGACCTTGCCCGTTGTGCGACGGATTTCAGGTATCGGCATCATCCTTACACTTATACCTGCTCTCCAGTGGAGCATGAGGAGTGCCATCTTTCTTGAAATACGTTAGGTAGGTGGAAACGTTCTCTTCGTGCGAACGAGACAGGCCGAACCCACCTATTCATTGATCACCGCCTTCCACCAGATTGCTTATAGAAACATGTTTCTCACCTTAACCCTTCACAAATTTCCTTCTGCCCACCGCTGCTGGGCAGTATAATGATAGAAAGATTGTGATTCGGAGAGGGTGAGG
This sequence comes from Chthonomonas calidirosea T49, assembly GCF_000427095.1. Taxonomy (NCBI): domain Bacteria; kingdom Bacillati; phylum Armatimonadota; class Chthonomonadia; order Chthonomonadales; family Chthonomonadaceae; genus Chthonomonas; species Chthonomonas calidirosea. Next base: position 2,051,884 of record NC_021487.1, on the reverse strand, counting down.
TGTCTGAAGAGAAAACGCCGGGTGGCAATAGAGGGGGGAGGCAAGGGCACAACTCAGCCAAAACCATATCTTTAGAAAAGCTGCTTGGCCCTAACGGGCCTCTTGCCCGCCATTTGAAAAGCTACGAGTTTCGAGCCGAACAGCTTGAGGTGGCTACGGCCATAGAGCAGGCTATGGAGGAGGGTAAGGTCTGTTTGGTTGAGGCGGGCACCGGCGTTGGCAAAACTTTGGCCTACCTTATTCCTGCCGTACGGGAGGCGCTGAAAGGGCGCATAACGGTTATCAGCACGCACACTATCGGGCTACAAACTCAGCTGATTCAAAAGGACATTCCTTTAGCGCTCAGTCTTTTCCCAGGAGCCAAAGATCGGGTTCGCGCCACCCTCATGAAGGGACGTGGCAACTACCTGTGCAAGCTCGAATTAGAGAACGCGAAACATAACCTATTTCTCCTTGGCGATCCGCTCTTTAAACAGGTGGAGCGCTGGCAGAGCCGACCTGGGTGCAGCGGCGATGTGGCCGACCTTCCCTTCCCCTTCTCCGCATGGAACGAGATCGCCTGCAACGTAGATACCTGTCGGGGCCAAGAGTGCCGTTTCTATGAAGAGTGTTTCTACTACCGTATGCGCCACGAGGCCACGGAGAGCGAGATCATCGTGGTGAATCACGCGCTGTTTTTGAGCGACCTTGCGCTTCGCTACACCGAGCCGGAGGCCGGTATTCTACCGGACTACCACCATGTAGTCCTCGACGAAGCCCATCACATAGAGGACGTTGCCACGAAAACCTTTGGCATTGAATATAGCGCGCGGCGACTGTCGAATCTCCTCGAACGCATTGGCTATCGCAACGACCTCGACATTGATAAAACCCGTCTGCAGGCGTTGGAGCAGATGAATGCCGAGCTCTTTACCCTACTTGCGCAGGGTAAACGCTCAGAGTACCTTCTGGAAGAGGGGTTGGATGAGCAGAAACTGCAGCAAGCCAGCGAACTGGCGGCGCTGCTGCAGAATAGCCTACGGGCTTTGGAGGGGGAGCTGCTAGATATCGCTCGTCAAGATGAAAGCCTACGTGATGTGGCTGAAGGGCTCGGCCATCTCTGCGGCAGAGCACGTGAGGAGCTGCAACTTCTTTTTTCAGAACAACAGGAAAACCACATCCGATGGGTGGAGGTTTACGGGGAGACCGTACGTACCGCGAAAGCAAGGGAGGCTCAAAGCAATATCCCCCTGCCACGGGTGGTATTACATCGTACCCCTGTCTCCATTGCTGAGGTACTGGACAAAGCCCTTTGGCAAAGCGAGCGCCTACTGCGTCGCACAGGAAGCGTCACCCTCATCTCGGCGACGCTGGCCACATCCGGCTCGTTTGAGTTTTTGAGAAAACGCCTTGGTATTCCTGAGGATGCTATCGAGCGCATTGTAGGAAGTCCCTTCCGATATAAGGAGCAGGCGTTACTCTACGTGCCCGCACATCTCCCTGAACCGACTTCCCAACCCTCCCCCTGCTATATCGAGCAAGTTGTGGAAGAGATCGTTAGGATTTTGAATCTTACAGAGGGCCGCGCGTTTCTTCTGTTCACCTCCCGCGCCATGCTCGACGCCGTGAAGGAGCGGCTGCGTCTGTTGGTGCCCTACCCGCTCTTCGTGCAGGGTGAGATGCCTGCCGGCATGTTGTTAGAGGCGTTTCGCAACAGCCAAAACGGATGCCTCTTAGGGTTACAAACGTTCTGGGAAGGTGTAGACATCCCCGGCGATGCGCTCTCCTGCGTCATCATAGACCGCTTGCCCTTTGCGGTACCTGACTCGCCGATCATGCGCGCTCGCCAAAAAGAGATCGTTGAGCAAGAGGGCGACTGGTTTCGCGATCTCGCCATGCCCATTGCCCAGATCAAGCTGAAGCAGGGCTTCGGCCGGCTGATTCGCTCGCACTCCGATCGTGGCATCGTCTGCATTTTAGATACTCGCCTTATTAAACGCGGCTATGGAGCCGAATTTGTGCGCCATCTGCCGCCCGCCTCGCGTGCTAGCAAATGGTTTCGTGTGGAACGCTTTTGGAGAGAGGGGAGAGTTTAAAAGCTCTCCCCCTCCACCCGCTATCGCTGGGCAGACTGTTGAGATGAGGCCGGCACCGTGGCTGCCGTTACCGCGAGCAGCACGGGCACGCCCACGCGATCAGGGCCGTACTCCAGATCGATCGAGCTTATCTCCACGTTAGGCCGTGGGTTGTTCCACTGCATGGAGTAGGCCACCGCATAGGAGCCATCGGGATAGCGCCCTTCCCACGCGATCTGAGCACCGGCAATCGGCGTTGGCTGCGCCTGCTGGTAGTTCTCTACGTCTATTTCCGAATAGATAGGAATCTTCACTGTTTGCCCATCTGCGTAGTGCACCACATAGTCCGCCATTTCGAACTGCTTGCCCTGTCGCAGCTCATCGCTGTTGCGACGCCGGTCAATGCGTGCGGTTTGTAGGAAGAATAACGCATCGGCCTTCTGACCGACAGCGATGCCTCTTACCGCCTCTGGCAAATTGCCCGATACCCCGTTGCCTCCCAGCATGATGCAGTTAGGTACCGGTGAGGTAGGAAAGTCGTATACGTCGTAGAGCACACCAGCAAAGGTATGGCGCCCTGTGGGCAGGTTGGCGAACGTGTGATTCTTGTCGCCAAACCACTCGCTTCGGAACTGGTTGGCCTGCTTCGCAATAGAAATGGGGTTGTAGGCCAGGGGTTGTCCGGCGATAATGGTTGGACCAGTGGCAAAAGGAGCGTTGAGATTGCGTAGCAGGACGGCTAGCAGCCGACGCTTCTTCTCCACGTTTTCGGGAACCGACTCGACATCCTTGAAAAGGAGGTTGCAGAGAAGAATGCCGCCCTGTCCTTGCGGGTACTCCATCATGCCACCTATATTGAGCAGGGGCTTTACTTTTTGATAGAACTCTGGGCTGCGTTGAGCATACAGATAGATGTTATCTACACCAATAACAGGCTTTACCCCCGGAAGAACCTTCCATTTCGCCAGTTCAAGAGTAATATGCTGGCCGGTACGCGGTGGAACGATGTCGTAGGTATGGGGGTTATTGTCAGGTGGTGTATCTATGGTGACCATATGGCTGCGATCGTTGTCGAAGATAAGGTTCACCTGCGTTGTTGGGTAGTAGAAGGTGTTGCCTATCCAGGTAAAGCGTACAATGGTTTGTGGTTTCGGTAAATCCATCTCGATGTCGAGAGGGCCGGACTTGGGAACCGGCACATCCACAATGAGGGGCCAACCGTCTGCCGAGACGAAGCCGTTAACGATGTTGTAGTAGAAATCGTTATTGAATTTGGCGAATGGGGCGACCTCGTCGTAATCTACCACGTAGCTGAACTCATCGGAAACCACATAGTTTCCCTCCGTCCATGGAAAGATCCGCTGATCGGAGTACATAGTGATATCCGAAGCGCTCATGCCAGCGGTTAAAGGGTTTCGGGGGTAGGCGAAGGTAACCCGTTCGCGACGGAACGGCCGGATCATATGGTCGAAGCCCACAATGCGGTTGTAGTCGCTCAGCCCCTCTGGAGTTAGCCCATTGAAGACGATCCACCCACCAGCTTGGGTAAAGGCGTGAACGGCATCGAGGTTATCGGCTAGTTTCTTCAAATTATCCGGGCTAGCTTCAATAAGCGCCAAACGGTTGCCAGGCGGGGTAATGGCTTGCAAGGGATCATCCACCTGGGTATAGAGGAGACCCGTTGCTTTCACCGCATGCTCGAATGCCGAGTTCGCCTGCGCTGTGAGCGTTACCTGGCGATAGGTCTGTTTGTAGCTAGCTGCGTAGGCCAGCAGATTCCAAAGCAGATGCTGTGCTACCGTGTTGTCGGCCAGTTTACTTTCTAACAGCAGTTGGCTTAGCAGCATCAACCCCTTTCCAACCGGAATCTCCACAAGAGCAGTGTTCGTTAGCCCGGCTCCGCACTCGATCAGAGAGCGTGCCGCTCCGGTAGATGGCTTTGCATAAGCGTTTTGGTAGACGACCTCGTCGTTGCCCCAGGTGAAGAAGTCCTTATCTTCAAGGCCTTGCACCACGGGATGCGCTGTGTTTTCAATGAAGGCCACGCGCCCGTCGTTCTCTTGAGCCTCCATCGGCACCGGCAGGCCCTGATACTTCAAGGGGTTGCGCTGTTCTAGCACGATCACTCGCCCACCATCGGCAGCAAATGCCGCTAAGCGACTTGAGGTGCTCTCCTCCAATGTCAGCGCGTCCTTTCCCACCAACAGCACGCGGCAATCCGAGGGAATTTGGGACAGGCTGGTAAGAGGTGTATAGGCGATCCCGTTCTGCTGTAGAAAGGTGGCTACCGCACCAGAAGGGTCGTAGACGGCGAAGTTTTGCGAGGAAAGCGCGTGCAACGCCTGTTGCTCTTCGTTGGAGGGTTCTGCTGGCAACACGGAGACCTGCTTCACATCCTGGAAAACGGGCTGCCCGCCCACCAGCAGCGTTAGAAGCAGCTTGCCCTCGGCGCGTTGGGTTACTTGGGGCATCGGCAGGCTTATGGTGAACACCTCGCGATCGCCAGGAGCTACGTTATGTACAGAGCTAGAGGAAGCTGTTGTTTGGTTATTGAACTGAAGTTCCCATTTAAAGGTAATCGGGGAGCTATCGTGGGTATCGTTGAAAATGCCCATGGTACGCGAGACTTTTTGACCGGAACGGAACGTCCAATCCCACTGCCTACAAAAGACAGCACGAGGCGAGAAGGAGTTGTGCGCAAGCCCTGCCGTGTCGGCGTTGCCCACATAAAAATCCCAAGCGGCATAGTTGCCCCACCGATAGCCTTGTTGAAGGATGGTCTCCATTAGCCCGCAGGCTGGGATATTCCCATCCTTGCCGCTAAATACCTGCTCCCCGCCGATATAGGACAGTTCTGGATGAATCCCGGTGAAAAAGTAGTCCTCACCGAGAAAGCGGGGTCTTTTTTCATCCCAAACCCAACGCCCGCGGCCACCCCCTTTCGGGTTAGCCTGATACGCCATGTCGGGATAGGCCGTAATGCCACCAGGGTTGTCGAACGCCACGTAATGGTTTCCAAAGACGGGGAGCGTGTTGGCGAGTGTGGCGCCACCACCATCGCTCATCACCGGGCGGGTTGGGTCGGCGGCCTCGACCGCTTGGGCGACCTCCGTTTCAATGGGCTCCCAAAAGTCGCAAAGCCCCATGTTGATCACATTGATGTAGAGCCATTCGTTTTCGATAGACCAGATCATGATGGAAGGGTGATTCCGCTCGGCTCGCACTTGAGCTACTATCTGACGCTTCCAGTTTTGGGGCAGCTCCGCTTTTACAAGCGCGTTGCCGGCATCGTAGTTCATAGCTTCCCCATCAAGAATTCCGCACCGACGCACTACCACGCCGTTGCGATCCATAAAATCTAGGGCTTGATCCGGCGTCATTCCGAAGAATGGACGATAGCCTCCCTGAGACACTCCATAGAGCCGATACATGGTCTGATGTGTCTTGCGATAGTTCTCGAGCCACTCTTCTGGGGTATTGCCGTCTACGCCGTCCTCCCATCCGTGAAAGACCACACCGTTCAGCAGGAGATGTGTTCCTTGAATAGACCACTCGCGGAACCCAAAAGAGGTCTCTGATACATCAACGGGCTTGCCATCAAGTTTCACGATGGTGCGCAAGAGATAGAGATGTGGATCGTCCGGCCACCAAAGATGAGGGTTCGGCCAACCGCCCCCTAGTGTGAGCGTTTGGTCGGCCTGGGCGGGGAGATGAAAAGACTGCGCAGGGAACGAGCGCGCAACGGCGCCTGTAGAAGCGTCTACCGCTTCGGCAACAACGGTGCCTTCCATGGGCTTTGCAGCATCGTTCCGAAGAGTAACCTCCACATCCAAGCGCTTTTGGTTTACTGAGGGTTTACAGAACACGTCTTCAGCGTAGACACGGCCGGCCGCCACCAAAGAAGGCGTTGCGAGTATGCCGGACTCGAAAGCGTGCCCAATAGGATAGGCAAGATGCTGAAAGCCCATATAAGCGAAGTTGATGGGCACATTGAACTGCTTGCGTAGCACCATAGGGTCTTTCGGGTCGGTTACAAATCCGTACCATGCATCTCTTATGCCCACATCTATCGTGTTAACTTTGCCGGGTTGAACGCCGCGTGTGATGTCTAGTTGGAAGTGAACAAATGGGTTAGGGTTGAAACCACAGTAGACTCCGTTGACGTAGACGGTTGTATTGAGGTTGTTTTCCGGAAAAACGAGGTAAAAGGAACGCCCAGCATACGTGGCAGGAACAAAAACTCGTGTACGATACCAGAGGCGATGGGCGAAGAGCAGGTCAGGACGCGCCTCGTTTTTGTCGCTCGGCACAGGAATGGCTGTCCAAAAGGGGTGTTTTGGTGGATAGTCTCTGATAGGAGCATCCACAACAGTAGGCAAGGCTTCGTCGTCACGACAGACCTCCCATAGGCCTTTCAGCGCTATCGTTACCCTCTCGCTTGATGTTTGGGGGTTTGGCAGAGAGAAAACCTGATGGGCGGCCTGAATATCCTGTGGTGTGCGCCAGTCTTGGCCTGGGCGGTACTTTCCGTTCGGGACGAAGTGACCTGGGTAGATACAGAGCGCATCTGAGGCGTAGAGGATGCGCTGCACTTTGCCGTTTGCATCGTGGATAACAGGCAGATGGATTTGCAGGATATGGCTGCCGGCCGCCAAAGGAAGCGTGCCCATCTTCAGCCAAGCAACCTCATTCCAATCTTGCAGCTCCATGAGGTCCGTTGTTAGCCTATTGGGTGAAACGGTGGCCCAAGGACGTCCATCAATCCGCCATTGGAAAGGAGAACGCACAAACTCATAGCCAATGCGGTTCCAAATCTCATAGGTGGCGGCATGGGATAGTGCGAAGCGATAGGAGATGGTAATGCCGTTGGGCACAGTGCTCTCAACTTTATTATCGTCTATGGAAATCTGTAGCCATTTGTTATTCGAGAGAAACTCGGCATGCCCCCACCCTGCAATGGTGGGTTTAAACGAGGAGGGGGTGAGATCGGTGAAGTTCTCTCCTTCTAGCCACACGTAATCGGCTGCAGAGGCTTGCCTGGCTAGGAAAAAGCCCATGCAGCCGAAGAGAAGCCCGATCAGAAGATGAGTAAAGCGCTTTACTAACATGGAGTATCCTCCCTCTTGCTTGAAACTTTTGGGAAATCGGTATATTGTAACAGAAAGTGACCAACTTTTAGTTCCCTGACCGCTCTAACGGCTAGAACACCATCCCAATCGTCTGTTTCTCGCTTGCGAGATGAGCTTAGGATGGTTTCGTGATGCCAATGTTACCGCAGCATGCGGTGCCGGATACTTCCAGAAGCCGTAGCACTGCCCCCCGACCCATAGCATGCGCGTCTTAGGATCTACCCGCAGCCACTGCGTTTCATGGGGGCCACCAGGCTGTAGTCCGTTACGCAGAGGCGTGTGAACAGTGAGGTTTTGCCATGTACGCCCCCCATCGAAAGAGGCGATAACCGCGTTCGTGCAGGCATAGAGATCTGCACGGCAACCCACATATACATTGTTAGGGTCGCCCGGGTCGAGAGCAACGCTGGCCGCATGCACATTGCCGTACTGATCTTTCGGTAGCTCCACTTCGCTGAGGGTGCCGTTGGACTGTAGGCATTTCAGCCTATCGGCGGAGACGACCCAAAAAAGATGTCTTTTCCCATCGTAGGCGAGGTCGGTTATGCCTCCAGGCACCTCTGCTACGCGATGCCAAGTAAGCCCATGATCGATAGAAAAGACGATGGCATTACCCTGTTTTCCAAAAAGCTGATGCGGCGGTAAGGGGTTGGCGATATAGACCCCATCGCAGCCTTGCATGGGCGCCCAGGTACGCCCTCGATCCGTGCTACGCCAGTTCGAAGCGAAACAGATAGAGGGATTTGTTGGGTCGCTATAGCTAACGTCGGCGCCAGCGAAAACGACTTTCTGCCCCTCTCGGGTTTGGGCAAACTGCCAGGTTTTGCCGCCGTCGTAGGAGATCTTAAGGGTACGAGGCCCTGTCCATGAGGGCGCATCGCCCGACCACATAACCTGCCCATCAGGAGTATATCCGCCATACTCGAACCCACCCCATCCCTGTCCGGAGACGTTGCAGTACGTCCACGTGAATCCGTCATCTAGCGTTACGGCGGCATTATAGTCCTGAAACGAGGTAAACAGCTTTCCAGGCGCTGTGGGGCTAAAGTTAAAGGAGCTACCCACCATAACCGCGTTTTCTCCGTTGCTCCACCAGTGATAGGTAGCTCCTCCATCGGTGCTACGGACTACCCAGCCGCCCAAAGCATCGGAATAGACAATACGGGGGTCGCTAGGGCTGTAGGCGCAGTGCATATCCGGCTGCGTAAAGGGCAGGAAGGCCAGGGTATTATCCCAGGTAGGTTTGTGCCACATGTTACCCCCATCTTGGCTATAGTATACATAGTGCTCCCACCACTGTTGCCCTCCATGAAGGCACGACATCTCATTGGGGTCTGCCGGGCTTACCGCAATGCTAAGGATGGGGACATCCGTTGGCAATCCAATGTTTTTCCCTACCGGATGAAAACTCTGTCCTTCATCGGTAGAGAGAAACACCCCTCCCTTCCGCGCAATGTAGATGTAGTTAGGGCGCGTGAGGATCACGCAGATGCCGTAGATGGGTTCCGCGCTAAGTCGTTGGAAGCTCTGGCCTCCGTCCTCACTCCGATAAAGGCCGGGGTGTTTGGCATCGCTACCGGCAAGGTAGACAAAACCTTTTGTAGGATGAACTGCCACGTTCATATCGCCCATATCGGCGTTGACGAGCGTCCAGATTGTGCCGCCATCGGTCGTTTTATAGAGGCCGCCATCGCGTGTATCAAAATAGGCAACTTTACAAAACCCTTTTATCGAATCGTAGCTACTGGGATCGTAGGCCAGAGAGATTCGGTTACCATCGTTGCCCTCCTTACGGGGCAGCACCTCTTGCCAACTTGCGCCTCGATTGGTGGAGAGATAGAGCCCATTGGAATCGCTGAAGTCGTTTGAGTTGCCTCCGGTACCCAAAACACGGTCTGCATTTCGGGGGTCTATTGCAAAATAGTTCCCTCCTCGTGCGTACCAGCCGACCATGCATACCTGCCAATGTTTTCCGCCGTCTAGAGTGCGGTAGATGCCCCCTACGTCTGTGCCCATCATAAGGAAGTTCGGGTCGGTTTGGGAAATGACGAGGGTGCGGATCATCTGGGCGCCCTCTCCACCAGGTGAAACCCCAGAATCGCGCATCGTTTTCGTAATAAGGGGTACTGGAATCCAGGCGGTGTTGTCGGTAGGGGCTGATGTTGCCTCTAGAGGCAGCAATAAACAAAGTATCAGCAAAGCTCTTCCCAGACCGAGCGGCTTGCTCCTAGGCTGTTCGAAACGCGGGTGCATCCTAATTAAACCCTCAATCGCATATCAATTTAGCTGGTCTTCTTGGTTTCGTCTCTTTCGTAGCCAATGAAATCCCCTTCTGGCTGTTTCTCATCGCCTGTTGGCTCCTTTTCTTCACCGGTGAGGCGTTTATCACGCGGCAAGGCGGCATCCATGCGCCCAATCCGCCGTAGGGGAATGGGTTGAATAGGCAAGGGATCGGGCAGCCCTGTCTCCTCCACGCGGCGGGCTACCCAACTCTCCAGCTTGGCCTTCAGTTGCTCGGTCACTTCCGGATAGGTGTTGGCCACGTTGGTTAGCTCGCCTGGGTCGTTGGTTAGATCGTAGAGCTCGATCTCGGAGCGGCCGTGGAGGTCGGGGATTTCCAGCGGAACGATTAACTTCCACGTTGCGGTGCGGATGCCTCGTTTTTTCATCCAAGTGTTTTCTGTGAGGTGTATCCAGTCGGTAGTGCCGCGTTGGGTAGAGGAGGGGGAATGAATGAGCGGAATAAGGCTTCTGCCCATCATGCCCTCGCGTTCGGCGAGGTCGCTCAAGCCGAGGATGTCGAGAATAGTGGGGGCGAGGTCAAGCATCTGTGTGAGCCCGCCGATTCGCACGCCGGCCGGCAAGAGTGCAGGGCATCGAAGGATCAGCGGGATGTGTACGTTTGTGTCGTACAGGCCGTGATGATCGAACCAACAGCCGTGCTCATCGAGCTCTTCGCCGTGGTCGGCCGTAATGACAAGGCAGGTATCCTCGCTCAATCCGAGGGCGTCGAGGTGGGTCATAAGATGAGCGAGGCAGGTATCGAGGTAGGCGATCTCGGCATCGTACTGCGCTTTCGGAAACTCGATATCGGTAACGTCCGGCATCCACTCAGCAAAGTAGCGATTGAAGGCTTCAAACTCCCAAACTGCATCCATGCTAGGGTTATTGGGGGCTTTTTCATCCCCTGCATAGAACATGCGGCTAAATGGCGGCGGCGGGAGGTAAGGGGTGTGAGGGTCCCAGAAGTGAAAGAAGAGGAAAAAAGGCTTATCTTGATTAGCTGCGCGTGTGAGCACGCGAAGAGCCGCGGCCAACACGGCTTCGCCTTTACGCAGCTCGTTGCGATTAGAGGTATCCCAACCGTAAGGCTCAATATACTCGAAACCTCGGGCAAACCAGCGCCCTAGATTGTCGGCGGCTGCCGTAAAAAACCCTTGTTCTTGTAAGATTTCCGCCAACATCCGCACGCCCTGCGCCGGCTCGGGTTGCGTGGCCTGGCTTGTTATCTGATGCGCATAGATATCCTTTCCGGTCATCATGGTGGTATGGCCGGGGAAGGTGGGGATATGCGGACTAAAGAAATCCGTAAAAAGCACCCCTTCAGCAGCGATCTGATCGAGATGGGGGCTCGTTTTTCTATGATAACCATAGCAGCTGAGGTGGTCTGCGCGCGTAGTGTCCAGACTGATGAGAATCACGTTTGTCATAGCGAAGGCTCCTTCTAGAAGGGTACACAAGGGGTTGTTATATAATTCGCCTAACAGGCGCTAATAACCTTCAGAGCGATCTTCATATTCTGCAGAGCACGTTCCTCCATCGTTTGGCTTACAGCAGATAGCCTTTGCTGATAGGCAGCCCGCTGGTCTAGCAGCTCTTTCACCTTTTCGGCAACGTCCTGCGGGTCGAAATCGTGCCAGTGGGCGATGTTCTGTTCTAGCCCGAAGAGGCGCATCTGGCTTTCAATTTTTTGATCGTAACGAAGAGCAAACGGCGGAACGGCTGCACGGACGGCAAAGATGAGTGCGTGCAAGCGCATGGCGATCGTTGCCTGCATATGGGCGATAGCACTTAGCAGTTGATGAGGGGAGATGGCCTGTTCGAGGAGAAGAGGCGGTTGGGAAAAGCTGCCTTGATGGATGAGAGCACGCGCAAAGGCGACATCTTGCGGCTGTTGCATGGGGATAAGGATCGGCTGCGCCGCACACACGGCCTCTAACGCCGAGAGCAGTTGGAGATAGGGTCGGGTGGTCTGCTCACCGGCGGCCCCCCATGGGCGTAAGGCGACTCCGACAAGTGGTCGCTTGCATGCCGCCAACTCGCCAAGCAGCGGCTTGGCAGAGGCGTCGGGGATAAGGCAAAAAGCGGGGTCGGCAGTAACCTCGATGGAAGTATGATGCACACCGATCTTCCGAAGCAGGTGGGCTGATTCCTCATCGCGCACGGTGATGAAGGCCGCGCGCTCGGCGGCGGCGCGTACGAGTCGTCGTGAGATGCCGCGATGAAGCGGTCCCAAACCCTGCGCAAAGAACATCACCGGCTTACGAAGGCGTAGTGCTAGCGCTATGACCAATAGATAGTAGATCAGCGAACGTAGACTGGTAGCGTCCTGCAGAAGGCTGCCGCCTCCACAGAGCAACATGTCGCTTTGTTGTAACGCCCGCTTTACAGGGGCGAGTTGCATTCGGTGCACCGCGTCGAGGTTGTGGAGGGCCGCGGTCGCCTGCGGGTTTTGCGACAGCACCAGCAGTTGCACCCGATCGCCTGCTAGCCGTTGAAAGCCTGCCTTAATGCCAGCAAGCACCGCCTCATCGCCCGCATTGCCGCAGCCATAGTAGCCGGAAAGTACGAATCGGCACGGCTTCATCATCACCGTTTACGAGACGGGGAGAGAGGCTTTGGTCGGTTCTGCAGGCCGCCCGTCCGATGTCACCGTTTCAGAGCGCTTCACCAGCTCGGAAGGTTTTAACGGGAAGAGCGCTTCAACCACCAAGAAGATGGCCGCGCCGATGAGGCCCCCTAAGAGAATACCCAGCCCTCCCCGCCATGCCGAAACGATGAGTGGAGTATGGATGTGACAGAACGTGTTAAGCAAAGAGACCTGCCCGATGCTGCCCACCACAAAAGTGGGTAAGGCCAATCGCCTTCTCCCTCTCCACCACCAAGCAAAGGCCAGCACAAAGGCAGGATGCCCTATGAGAAACTCTTTCGTGCGCGGGCGTACGGGCAGAAGATGGTCTAGCAGAGCACGGAACTTCAGCTCCAGCGGGCTTACCCCCACGGCGGCATCGTTGCCTGTACGAACAAGCATAATGGCCAGCACAGCCAAAGCCACGATGCTTAACAACAGAATGCTGTAGCGTGCAGGCTCATTGAGATTTCGGCGCAGCCCGGTAAGGGCACGCTCCTTCCAAACCGACCAACTCTCTCCTATACGCGCCTTTCCGCCCTGCAACAGCACGAGAGCGATCAGCAGAATGGGGATAGCGTGCTGTGCCTTGATGCCAAGAAACTGATCGGTTTTTGTAAGAAAGATACGTGAGGCCAACAGGCCGACAACCAACAGGATGCCGGGAAGGGTGAGCAAGCTCGCCTGCAGCAGGGTGCGTATGGCACGGCGTAGAGAATCTCTATTCGAGTAGATCGAGGTAGCCGGTTCTAGGTTGGGCAAAAAGGTAAGACAAGCGATGGCTGGAAACGCGATTCCTGCGGCTAGCGCCGTAAGCTGGCGCCCCTTGACATGGACGAGAGCGAGAAGTCCAAACACCACGGCTAAACCCACGGTCAAGGCCAGATCCTGGCGTTTGGAGAGCGGCACAATAAGAGCCAGCATCCAGGCTACGCCGGCGCCTACGGCAAGCCCCATAAGAGCAAAAAGCCCTACGGGCAGCTCTAGTCGTTGAAAGGGATGCGCCGGTCCGAAAACAAAGCCTCCGCCCGTCCACACCCCTCCATGCTCGATGCGCCGTGCGATCCGTTTGATATAGAGCGCATTCTGGGCTACCGCATTTGAGCCCGCATCGGTTAGCAGATGGATGTAGCAGAGTCGGATATTGCGCTCACGTACCGCAAGGCCGAACCGTTCCACCATGGCCGAATCGGTCATTTGTCCCATCTCTGCCGGCAGAATGCTGTGCACACGCACATAATCTCCTTTTAAGGCCTGCGTGAGGTCGGCCACTCCCTTCTGCTTTCCGAACTCGATATCGCCGTAGACGATGCCGTGAGCCGGTCGAAGCAAAGGTGCGATAGCCTTCTCCTGCCCACGATATCCGAGCACCTCATCGCCATTGAAGATCACCACCGAGGCGCCTTGGGCAACAAGGCTCTGTAAAACAGCAGCGGCTGTAGCTGTCGAGACCCCTGGAAAGTTGGCGATACGAGCGACGATCTGTAGGCCCGCCTGTTTGGCTGCGGCAACCCCTAGGGGCGGTAATCCGATGCCGAGCGTTCGCAGATGGGCATAATCTAGGTTAGCCTCCAAGGCGACACTGTGGCGTGCAACCTGAGGGTCCACAATAAACCGAGTGATGCCGGCGTGCGGTTCGGGAAACGACTCTGGGGAGGGATAGTCATTGACCGTAATCCCTCGGGCGCGCAGTGCCGCCCCAATGCGGGTAAGAAGGTCCTCACTGCGCACCACGGCCAGCGTGTAGGAGTGGCCATCCGGCAACGGCTCGTAAATAGGGCGTATGGCACCGGTGGTCTCGAGCAGCATGGGGGTGTCTTCAGTAAGAATGAGCGCGCTGAGTCCCTGACGTTTGAAGTCCTGTAAAACGCTCGCCAGTGGAACATTTGCAAAGCGCGCAAGCTGATCCACCTCTGCATACTCCACACCCAACGCCACACGCCGATTGGCCATCTCCACATGGAAGCGTCGGTGGACGGCAATGAGTGCGGCAAGTAGACCAACGGTCAGTAACAGCCAGGTAATCGGTGATCGTCTCATGCTCAGTTTTACGGTATTTTTCAAGGGCAGAGTGCCTCGCACCCTGCCCCTCGATAGACCATTAGATACTAAACTTATCTCGCACGCCTCGGTTCCACGGTCAACTTAATAGTAGCCTCGACTTGCCAAGGCGTCTGTGGTTGGAGGCCTTATTCTACTCGAAGGAAGAGGAAAAATCAATATGGAGCGGTCTTCATAGAGAAGCTCCGCCGACGGACGGATGGGCCAACGTCCATCGGCGGAGCGCAAACAGATTTTCGGCAGGACATTTCCTGCCCTTAAGAGCAAAGGGAGATTTTTTCCAAATATGCCAGCTGTAGCAGCCCATGAAATTTTTTTCTTCCTTAACACCAAAACTCATCGCCCAAAGCGCCAATGCGAGGGTATAATAGAGGGCGGGTTTCGATGCTGTAATCGTTTCGAAGCAATTTGCCAATAAAGGATAAAAACAGCGTTGCGCGTGCTCGTTACTGGTAGCGAAGGTTTTATTGGACAGGCACAGGTGGCCGCTCTTTTGGAAGCTGGCCATGAGGTGCGAACTTTCGATCAGCGCTCTGCGCGTCAGCGCGAGTGGGAGCATATCCCCGGCGATATTCGTGACATCTATGCCCTACGTAAAGCGGTACAGGGTATGGACGCTATTGTCCATTTGGCAGCTATTCCCAACGACCGCCATGGGGGTGAGGCGGATGTGTTGGATGTGAACGTGCGCGGCACCTTGAATGTGCTTATTGCAGCGCATGAGGCCGAAATCGGGCGGGTCGTGTTCTACTCTAGCATCAACGCCATCGGCTGCGTTGGCCGATTCGGCAAGGCGCACTACCTGCCGGTAGACGACTTCCATCCGCATCACCCTATGACTCCCTACCAGCTCTCAAAACATCTGGGGGAGGAGGCCTGTCGCTCCTACTCGGAGCGTTACGGCATCGTGACCGCCTGCTTACGTCCCACCTTTGTGACTCGTGAAGACCACTATTCTGGTCATTGGTTTCCAGCTGAGGAGGGGCGTTGGCCGAGCTACAGCATTGAGCTTTTTGCTTATGTAGACGTGCGCGACGTATGCCAAGCTGGGCTGCTCGCCCTCACCGCGCAAGGCTTTCTGCATGCTGGATTCCTTCTCACTGCCGACGACACAGGCCTCCCCATCCCCACGGAAGAGGCTGTCAAGCGCTTTTTCCCCGATCATCCTTGGCAGCAGGATAGGACAGCCTATCTTGCTGAAAACCCTTATCGCTCTCTTGTAGACTGCAGTCAGGCAAAATGCCTCCTCGGTTGGCAGCCCAAACACTCCTGGCGCAACTACCGTTCGAACTCTTAAGTCAACCTCATGATAATGGCACCCATAGAAGGCATTGCCCTATCAAAGCCTCACTTCCTGTGTGCCGGCAAACAGCGGTTGCTCTCGCCCGCCCCATATTAGCGTGCCTTTTACCCCTTCAGGCAGTGCCACACGCCCTTGGAGTTTGCCATCGGTAAAAGTGAAATCGGCCTCTATAGACCCTTTTGGATGGACGAGCACTCCCGCAAGCGAATTTAACGGCCCAGGCTGCGGTGCTATGCGCACGCGGTCGAATCCAAAACGTGCTGGCCGAATGCCTAGCAGTGTAGCGAAATAGTGGTAAAGCGGATGCGCTCCCCAACCATGGCAGTCGGAGCGGGTTGGTTCAGGCATCTCGATAGTGGTGCAAAGCCCCAGCGCTTTGAGGTCGAACCAAAGCGCCAGCCGTTCCAGAAGCGCATCGGGTCGCCCCAGAATGCGATAGGCTTCGAAAAGATAGTGGGTAAAGGAGATGGTTGTTCGGTGCAGATCGGGCAAGGCAGAGGATGTGGAGCTTGACGTAAAAAGCGTTTCCCCTAATCGCTCATAGCGCTCCTGAGGGACTAGGCCGCTAAGCAAAGCGAGACACTGTGCATGTTCGGAAAAAGAGGTGTGCGCTAGATCGTCGGCATAAAGACCGCGCGATTCGTTCCAGAAGTGCTCGTCCGTTGTATGAGCCAGCTCCTCTGCAAGTCGCTTATAGCGCGCCGCAAGCTCCGGTTCATCCAGCCAGCGTTCAAGGGCCTCCATCATCTTAAGCGCCATAACCAACTGCCAATTCAACGGCGCGCTCGCTCCCCACTGTCCATCTGGTGGGATTCCGTGCCTCCATGCCGGCACCCAGTCCAAAAAGTTCCAACCGAGCGGCCCGCGCATAAGACCATCAGCCCCTCGATGCGCCAGAAAATACTCGAGAACGCCGCGGGCGCCAGGAAGGAGCGAACGAATGAAGGATGGATCACCTCGCCATAAAGCGTAGTCATAGATCATCGCGACCCACCAGAGCGAAAAGGGCGGAATAATCTGTTGTACGCGTGATGGGTAGCGCGATTGCGTTAATCCATTCAGAAGACGGCTGGCATCGAAAAGCTGAAGCGCCTTGCGCGGCAGACGATCGTCTCTGGTAAGTACGTAGGTCACCAAAGCCTCTAAGCGTGTGTCGCCCACGTACATCAGCTGCTCGTAATAGGGGCAGTCCATATAGGTCTCATGGGCGCACATCTGCAGCGCCCTCAGTGCCAACGGCGTCACCGTTTCTAAACGCGCATCGGAACAAGAGAACTGGCTCTCCATCTCTAGAGGATAGCGCGTTTCATGGAGCCGAAGGCTCTCCAATAAAAGCGGCTCGTCCTTTGTTTCGACGGCGATCTCAAGGTAGCGCCCTGCCTGCCACCATAGGGTATCGAAACGGCGTGAACGCCCCCCATCGGGCAGAAACGTATCGCCGACACCCTCTTTTAAATGCCAAAGCGTTACAAAATATTTGCCCTCAATGGCGTTCCGGTCGCCTTTCGTTTTGGCATCCGGTTCGTTGAAAAGCGATTCCTGCCAATGGAGGCGTAGGGTCGCACCACGTCCTCCACTGACCACAACCTCTGGATAGGCACACACATAGTCCTCCAGATCCACTAACACACGGCGTCGCGTGTTTGGAGGAACGATAAGGGGTTGCTGAGCACTCCAAAGCTGTTGCCAAGCTATCGCCTCCTCTATGAGGTGATCGGCCTGACGCACCGGCAGGGAACTCGTTTGTAAAGAGGGCACCGCAGCCACATGCCGCACCCGTCCTCGTTCCCAACACCTCTCCATCATGGGCGGTAAGGCGGCTGGCAACAGCAGGTGCATTGGGGCATGGTCGTTCACGTACCGCCGCGCATCTACCCCTGGCTCCAACGTCTCCACCGGCTGCCATCCCTCGCCTTCACCGCGTTCGAACCCCCAGGAAAACGCCGTACCCTCTAGAAGCAGGTTATCTCCTGTGCCCCAGGCTGCCAGCGGGTCTATGAAGGTATAGCCCCCCAACCGTTTGGCCTCCCACACTGCCCTTCCAGTGCCGATAAGGTCGTAGAACGCCTCCTCTTGTGGGGAGAGTAAGAAGCCATGGTGAAGGCTCATTTGGGCATAGGGCGCCCGCGGCCCCAAAGTCCACACGCGCGCCACCAATATGTGCGGCCCGGCGGAGAGGGTCTCTTCATAGGTCTCGAAGAACCAGTGCTGCACATCGCCTCGCTCGCTTCCCCGACCGATGCGCACTCCATCGAGAAACAGATCGTAACGCTCATCGGCGGTTACGTGGAAGCGCAACGTGGCCGGTTCGTTAAGTTCAAAGCGACACCGATAGGCCACGACAAACGGTGGGGCGCCGGGGTTTGGCAGCGTTATCCACCGGCATGGCCACGTGCCGAAATCGGGCCAACCCTTGTCGGCATGAAGCTGCGCATAGGGATCGTCGAAAAGAGAGATACGTCCCATAAAACCTCCTTGAAGGCTATTCACTGCGAACGATCATCCAGAGGCCCCAAGCGGAGAACAGCACGTTTTGCGACCAAGCGGCCACTAAAGGCGGCAGCAAAGGCGGGCTGCCCTGCGGGCCGGGAGAGCCCAAAATACGGGCTAGGAGCAGCGTGTTCCAGTAGACGAAGACAAGGCAGATGGAGAGCAGTGTACCTCCAAATCCGCCAGAACGCCCAAATCGCATGGCAATGGGAGGGCAGCAAAGCGCCATCACCAGGCAAGAGAAGGGCACCGACAGCTTAAAATAGTAGTCCAAAATAAGCCGATAGTCCGTGATATGCCTTGCACGCTCCGCCGCGATCTGCTGGCCGAGCTGGTGAAGGGTCAGCATCGAGGAAGTGGCTAGTTGTCCCATAGGCATCTGCAGCACCATGCCGTTTTGAAATGCTTGAGGGTCTGCTGGAATGGTGTAACGAACCGTCTGCGGCCAGCTTAGCAATGGGCGATCGGGATGTTCGGGGTCAAAGGAGATAATGAGCGGTCGGTAGAGAGTCCAGACGCCGTTTTGATAGCGCCCGGAAGAGGCGATCGCCACAAACGGCTGTGTGCTGCCGATAAGGCGCGCGCTGGCGTTGATCTCTACATCGTGTAGCTCGATGTAGCCCTTATGGGCTATCATAGAGCCCACTCCCACCACATAGTTCTGGTCGGAAGAGACGAACGATTGGCCGGCTAGAGGAGTAAGCGATTTGAGATGGGTAATCAGCTCGCCTACGACCTCCTGGTAGCGGATAATCGAGGCCGGCACGACCGTCTCTCCAAAGTAGAAGTCCACCACCGAGACCACAAACCCTATAAGAAAAATGGGGGTAAAGATGCGCATCACGCTGACGCCTGCCGAACGCAACACGGTGATCTCGGAATCACGGCTTAGGCGGCTTACCGCCAACGAGGCCCCTACCGCCATAGCGACCGGCATCGTCATATGCACCAGAAACGGAATAAAAAAGAGCGTGATGCGCACGATATAGGCAAGCGGCACCTGAAATTGAAGGAAAACCTGCGCGTTGTTGTAAAGCACGGAGCCGGTGAGCAGCAGAACGATAGTGGCCTGCCCGATGAGGAAGGGCACCGTCATTTCGCGTAGCAGGTAGCGCGCAAGAATGCGCATAGGGATTCTCTTTGTTCAGAAGATATGTTGATCCACGTTGAAGGCATCGCATATCATGCGAAGCTCGTGGGTGGAGAGACCATCGGCAAGCCCGTGGTTGGTCAGGTTCATGTACTCGTAGCGCGCACCGGTTTCCGCATACTCAATGAGGTCGCAAGCGCGTTTTACCGAGACATCGGAGCGCGCTAACACACCATGTTTGCCCCACACTACGATGCGATGATCACGCATCATGCGCACATTTCCCAGCATCAGTTCCGGTGAACCCGGAAGCATAAAGGGTAGAAACCCGATGCCATCGGGAATATTAACGATGGATTCGGGTTGCCAGCGTAGAACATGACGGCTGAGATAGAGCGAATCCTGATAACGGGCAATGTGGCTTAGATAGACGAGATGGAAGGGCTGGGCGTGCACCAGCGCATGGAAATTCAGGTCATTCCGCGTGACCTGGTCTCGATGTACGGCAATATGCGAGTTCAGTTCGGATGTCGGTGTTTTGAAAAGGCGCTCCCGTGCTGTATAGAGCGTCCCTTGTCGTCCTCCCTCCTCAATACGCAGATAGGCGAGGTTTCCGTGCGGGTTACGAATGATCTCGCGCAGCCTTCTACCGGCGCCTGTCACCAAAAAGCCGTGACCAACAAGCTCTGGGGCTGCTGTTGGAAGGGTAAAAGGCTCGCTGATAGGAAATTCGTCTGTGGGGTCTAGTTCCCAACCCAGATAGACGGAAATATTGCCGGCCGAGCCTTCACTGGCTTCGATCTCGGCCAACCGCTGTCCGGCCTCTCCGATGAGGGTCATGAGAGTGGATAAGGAAGGATAAGGTTCTGGAATACGCATACGTCATCGTCCTCAATGATAGTCATTTCATTCAACTTGAAAATCGAACGCGAGGATGTCGGCGGTGTTCGGCAGAATAAGCTTTTGCACGACCTCTTGGTGCGCCGGATGCGGTCCGTAGTTTTCGAGAGCTTGACGGTTAACAAAGCGCACACGAAGCGCGTGCGTGTAGCCTTTCGATCTGCCGGAGAAATCGCGCCCGCAGTTCAGCTCGAGGATGCCCTCAATCTGCTGGGGGAGAGCTCGCAATCGGCGCATCACCTCTTCTATCGTTGTCTCCGAAACGCCCTCTTTCCATCGAAACAGCACGAGGTGTTCGATCACTCTCACTTCCTCACTGAAAGGTTCGACTCTTCTATTTTACCATCTTCTCATGAAAGTTGCGGCGAGCGTCCTACCTTTAGCAGAGCATACACAATAAAATAAATAAAAGAAGTAGATAGTTTCATATAAAACAAGCTTTCTATTTGAGAATAAGCCGATGTCTCTGAAAAAGGGATAACAGATGTGGCTGGACTCTAGCGATAAGCTCGCTGTGATAGACTGTCAAAGGTGGCTAGGAGCGGGGTGTTGGGACTTCTAGAAGGCATATGGTTACATGAGCGTCAACAGATGTCTCGTCTGATATCTACATAGAGATTGCGATCGGTGGTAAGAATATCTTAGTTTACAGGCCTTATGATAGTAAGGCAACCACGTAAATACGTATTGATCATAGTGGGTGCGTCGAAGTCGCTTTGGAAGAGAGGCCTCTGGTACAGACCCTCGTTTGGCTAGGTGGCGTCGGCGAGGTAACCTAGGGAACCTGCTACGGCGCGTGGCTCTACTACCTCTCTTCCGAGTGCTATGCACGGCTTGATTTGAGAGGTAACTTGCTATGGAAAAGGAACGTATTGAGACGATCCGTGTTGTGGCCGACCGTATTGCCGGTGAGATCCTAGCGCAGAACGACAAAAAACTTCTCCAGAATCTCTGGTGGAGTTCGCGCTATGACCATCTACGTGCGCTGCTCATTCGCGCCGGCGTACGCCGCGCAGAAAGGGGGCAACAGCCCCTCATCGGCTTCGAAGAGTTCGTCACTGTTTTTGAGCACGAAGAGGATGTAGAGCGCCCTGATTGGCGTTTGGCGCGCGACCTCGTGTTGATCCGCATCATCGAACAGTTGCACCAAAAAGGGTGGTTCCAGCAGCACCCAGATGCCTTACCAAAAGAGGCCACGCAGCTCCCTGTGCTCGACGAGAGCGATATAAGAGATATGAGAAGCAGGGAAGAGTTGATCGGGTAGTAGGGCGCAGGACCCTGCACCGCTACATTTGCATCTGTTTGGTCAGGCTAGCGGGTATGGCGCGGCTAGCCCTGTTGCTGGTCGGGCCGCTGTACTGGCTATACGGCTCAGCGGAGGTTTACCTGTCGTGCCAGAGCCGAGCCGCCGCCTTTAGGCGCGGTTGTTTGCATGCTAGATCGCCCCCGTGCAAAAATGATGCAGGAAACGCTAACCCCGCGTCGAAATAGAAAAGGGATCGAAACGCTTCTATCTCAGGAGAAGGTACCTATGCCCGATATGTTCGTGAACCTGCTGAAACTGCCACCTGTGGATCCGCTCATCCAAAAACTACGGGAAGAGGGTGTGGTGATTCGCCGAGCGCACCCTTTTGAAATAACGCCCATCCGCAAGTTCATCGAAACTCACTTCTCCATCGGATGGGCCGACGAAGTGACTCCCTGCTACGCCCGACAGCCCGTTACTCTCTTTATCGCCCTCCGTGATGGCAAGGTGATCGGCTTCGCGGCCTATGAAGCTACACGACGAAACTTCTTCGGGCCCACTGGGGTAGCGGAAGCGGAACGAGGAAAACAGATCGGCAAAGCCCTGCTTCTCGCCTGTCTTCACGGTATGCGAGAGATGGGCTACGTCTACGCCATTATCGGCGGAGTAGGGCCTGCAGATTTTTATGCGCGTGTGGCCGGAGCCACCCTTATTCCAGATAGCAGCCCTGGCATCTACACGGATATGATTAAGGACGACGAAAACGAGAGTAACTGCTAGAGAAGCATTAAGGAGAACTGCCATGTATACGAGCGCCCTTAAAGAGTGGGCAGCTGCCGGTAAACATCCCCTTTGGTCTTCTGCCGAACTATCGCAGCAGGCGGCACCCACTTCCACCCTCCGTGCCCTTTTGCCCTATCCCAGCAAAGCGTGTGGAGCGAGCATTATCGTGTTCCCTGGCGGGGGCTACGTTACCCTCGCCCCCCACGAATCGGACCCCGTGGCAGAATGGCTGACCACCCTCGGCGTCGTTGGATTTGTGCTCGACTATCGCCTTGCCCCCCACGCCAAGCACCCCGCTATGCTCGAAGATGCCACGCGCGCTGTACGCACCGTGAGGGCCAATGCCTCCCAATGGGGGCTAGACCCCCATCGCATCGGCGTGCTGGGCTTTTCTGCCGGCGGCCACCTGGCAACGACCCTTGCCACCCACTTTGATGCCGGAACCCCCAACCATGCTGACCCCATCGAGCAGGTCTCCTCACGTCCCGATCTCGTCATCGCCATCTATCCGGTGGTGAGCCTAGTAGAGAGCTACGCCCATGCCTGGTGCCGCAAGTGCCTTCTAGGTGATGACCCGCCGCAAGAACTGCTCGAAGACCTCTCCCCAGAGCGGCGTGTAACCTCTGAAACACCTCCCATGTTCTTGGTGCATAGCGTAGATGATAACGGCGTTCCTCCGGCGCATAGCCTGAAACTGGCCTTGGCTTTAAGTGAGGCGAACGTGCCCTACGAGCTTCATATCTACCAGGGTGGTGGGCATGGATATGGCCTTGCACGGCAAACACCCTATGCGCAGGATTGGCCGTGGCGCTGTGCACGCTGGTTGCAAGAGACCGGATTCACGGGTTTGCGGAGAAAATAGTGTGGCCGTTGAAAACCCCTCTTCTTCAGCTCCTCGATCCTCCTGGCGTGCTAGTGGCCTCACCCCACGAGCCCTTCTTCTAGGGTTGGTATTTACTGCCCTCTGCGACCTTTGGATCCACTGGGCCGAACTCGTTCTGGGTGAAAGAGGCCATACCGCCCTCGCCAACACCAGTATTCCGGTGGGGGCCTTCAACGTTCTCTTCTTTTTGGTGGTTTGCAACCTTCTGCTGTCTAAGTTCTGCCGTCCCCTAGCCCTCTCGAAGGCGGAGCTACTGGTTATCTACGTTATGCTCATCGTCTCCACGGTGGTCTCCTCGTCGGGAGGTATCCACTTCATCATTCCCACCGTTACTGCCGCGTTTTGGTATGCCGACAGCAGCAACCAATGGGCCTCCAAATTCCTCCGCTATATCCCCGGCTGGATCGCGCAAAAAAATCAGCTGGCCCTTAAAGGCTTCTATATCGGCAACGCCCATGTGCCTTGGGCCTTGTGGCGTGTGCAGCTGTTCTCTTGGTGGCTTTTTCTTGCCCTCTTTACCATGGCCACCCTCTGTCTCATGGCAATTCTGAGGCGCCAGTGGGTTGACCGCGAGCGCCTTGCGTTTCCTACAGTGGCTGTGCCGTTGGCCGTTATTCGAGAGCCGGCAAACCTATTGAGCAATGGGGTCTTTTGGATAGGCTTTCTTATTCCCTTCTCCATAGATGTCATGAACACTCTGCACCTCAATCTGCCCGCCTTCCCTTACTTTCCTACGCGAACCACCGACCAGCCCGACCTTCATAATCTGTTTACCTCGCCCCCATGGAGCGCCATCGGATTTACGCCGCTCTCCCTCTACCCCTTCGTCATCGGTATCGCTTTTTTGCTCTCCACCGATATGACCTTTAGCTGTTGGTTTTTCTGGCTCGTGAGCAAGCTGGAGCTGGTGTTTGGGGCTGCTGCAGGCATCAATGCGGGCGCCTCCGGAAGCGCTCAAAGCACTTGGCCCTATACGGGTCATCAAGGAGCTGGAGCTTTCATCGCGCTCACACTCGTGGGGTTGTGGTTCGCGCGGGGCTATCTGAAGGAGGTGCTGCGGATTGCGCTACACGGCGGCAACGATGCGGAGGAACCCTTGCCTTACCGATGGGCGCTTTTGGGATTTGTGATGTGTTTGGTCGGAATGATCGCATGGAGCCTGCACGCTGGAATGCATCTGTTACCGGCGAGTCTCATTGTGAGCTTGGCACTGGTCTATATCCTTGCTGCCACGCGCATCCGCGCGGAGACCGGCGATGCGTGGCTATTTGGGCCTACGGTCACCCCCTACGATGTCATGACCACAACCTTCGGTACCGCCTTTTATCAACCGGTAGACCTTACTATCATGGCCTTTCTACGCAGCGCCATCGCCAGCTACGACCTGCGTTGCATGGCCATGCCCAACCAGCTCGACGCCTTCAAAATGGCAGATGTGGTGGGCGTGGAGAAACGTCGGCTCACCGTGGCCATGGTGATCTCCACTCTGCTGGGCATCTTTATCTCCATGGCCATTGCGCTCATGGTGTGGTATGCGTTTGGAGCCGGAGCAAAAACCGACCCGTGGCGCACCTACATGGGACGCATGCCTTTTGACCAGCTCGCCAACGTGTTGAGCACACCACTAAAACCAGATACGCGAGGTTTTATTGCCATGGGCGTTGGTTTCCTCATTACCACCGCCCTTATGATGATGCGCATGCGCTATACCTGGTGGGTTTTTCATCCGGTGGGCTATGCCATCGCCAACACGCCCACCATGAACCAGATTTGGTTTCCTTTCCTCATTGCCTGGCTCTGTAAGGTGCTTATCCTTCGCTACGGCGGCATAGACCGCTACCGGCGCGCCCTCCCCTTTTTCTATGGTCTGATTGTCGGCGACTTCCTTGCGGGTGGACTAACGACTCTTGTTGGGTGTCTCACGGGTATCAATGTCTACCCTATAAACTGGTGATCAGTCTGCGTACTCCAGTTCCCCGTGTTTGTTGCGCAGAAGCACGCAAGAGGTGGCTTCAGCTGTCTGTAGGACGAGGGTGCTGCCATCCACCATATCTAGTTCTAGGGTGGTACCGGATTGACGTACGGCCTTCACCGTGCCCCCTGTCGGTAGGTTTTGCGGCACCTCGGCAACCCGAACGGTCATCTTCGAGCCGTCGGTAAACGTTATCAGTAGTTGAACGCTTTGAGGCTGTAGGGAGGCTATCGTACGCCCCTGAATAAGGCTCGTCAACTTTTGGTTACGTGCCATCTTTTACTCTCCTCCTGCTTTTACGTATCCCTGTCGAATCGCCTGGTCTTCCGTCATATACTCGCCGCGTTTGGTGTTCCCGTAGTAGCGCGAGCCAGGCAGAAAATATTTTCCAGAACGGGTGTTCACCCACACGCGCACGACTCCATTTGATGGAGTGCTGGGGGCGCCGTCTGCATCAACATCTGGGGTGCTAACCGGGGCTGGAGTGGTGGCCACCGGAGCCGCAAACCCGGCACGCGTTCTGCCTGAGGCCGCTTGCATAAACTGACGGTACTCCTGCGGACTAAGAGGACGATCGGTATGAAAAACCTGCTTATAGGTGGCGATCCAGTCGGTAGCGATATCGTGCTGCGCAACGGCCAAATCCATCTCGCCGCTGCACACCTCCCGATGAAGCTCGTTTTCAAGCTGATCTTTAATGTGAGCGTTCCAAGGACGCGTGATGTAAGACTGCGGCCATAGATTTTTGATGCTGTTGGAGCCGCCAAGCTCCAGGCTGATCAGATGGTCTATCTCATACTCGCCGGGTTGGTGATGATAGATGCCGTATTCCTGATAGACCTGTCGCTTGACCTCTACGGGCACGTTTCTTACCTTACGGGCATACCCCGGCGTACAGATGTCCTGTACCGTAACGGGCAAAGCATCGCCCGGTGTCAGCTGGGGGTTGGGCAAAAACTGTGCGTATTGGCTTCGGTCGGCTTCCACCACTGAATTGGGAAGGCCAGCTGGACTGGAGAGAGGCGTTCGAGGATGTCCACCACACCCTGCCAATAAAAATGCGAAAGCAAGGCTATACGCCCCCCACGCCTCGAAAGGGCGAGCAAGGTTTAGGAAGCCGGTTCTGATTTTTTTCTTGTTTAACCGCACGTCGATCCCCCTTCGTTGACACCAAGGATACCCTAAATTGGTCTCCCTATATTCTATCGCTTCGCTGCCAAGAGGATCAAAACCGATAGGCCTTTTAAGGTAACATGTCCCTATAAAACCTTCTTTCTTTAGAGTGTTTTTATGTTCGATCCAGATGTCATCGCGCTCATTGCAGAAAGAAAGATACAGGAGGCCATCGAGCAGGGCAAATTCGATAATCTCCCAGGAAAGGGCAAGCCGCTAGTGTTGGAAGAGGAGGCAATCGTGCCTCCGCACCTGCGCGTGGCCAACCACGCGCTGCGGAATGTGGGCGCGTTGCCGGAATGGGTTCAACTTTTGAAAGAGATCGTCTCGCTTAAGAGGGAGATAGCTCTGCTGCGCGCGCAGTTGATCACACAAAGTCGGCGACGACGTTTTGTGCTGAGTTCAGCACGAATACGGCCGGCTACGCGCGAGGCGTACCTTCAATGGTGCGTTCAAATGCGCGCTCTTTACCAGCAGCGCCTCTGCGAGGTAAACCTGCTAGTGCTGCGATTCTCTCTTATAGCGCCCCCCTCCCAAGTAGATAGGGCGCTTCCCTATCGCGTTGTGGTGGAGATGGAGGCGTTTGACACCGAGTTCCTTCCCTGTCCCCTTACAGCCCTCCCCGAGCTGTCTTCGGCAATACCTCTCGAGAGGAAAGCGCCCGATATTAAAGAGGGGTTTCTGCGGCGGCTCATGCGAATACGCTACCGCCATCTGCAGAAGCCTTCTAAGTAGGTAGAGAATGAGGAAAGAATTTAAGCTATACTCCGGCTCATTTGCTGGGTTACCTTTGGAGGGTAGGGCGGCCAGCGACCTGTTTAGCAGAGGCCCTATGGTTAGGCGTTCTCTCCTCACCAGCCGTCGAGCGGCCACCCGTAAAGACCTTCTTCGCTAGGATAGAGTCTCCATAAAAAAGTCTATCATTGTGTTATAGAGATGCTCTGCCATTCCCTCTAGGCCGTGGTGTTTATCTGGATAGACCATCATACGGAACGTTTTGCCAGCCTGCTGTAGAGCCTCTGCCAGACGCATGCTATTCTGAAAGTGCACATTATCGTCTGCTGTACCGTGTATCAAGAGAAAATGGCCCGTTAGTCGTTCGGCATAAGTGATCGGGCTTGAGCGCACGTAGCCATCGGGGTTGTCGGCTGGACGTCGCATATACCTTTCAGTATAGATGCTGTCGTAGAGAGTCCAATGAGTTACCGGTGCTACCGCAATGGCCGATCGAAACACGGAGGCTCCACGAAGAATGCAGAGGCTGGCCACATAGCCTCCATAGCTCCAGCCCCAAATGCCGATGCGCTTTGGGTCAACGTAGGGCAGGCTTCCGAGCCATTTCGCCCCTGCGATCTGGTCTTCAACCTCATAGTGCCCAAGATTTTGGTAGACGATCTTTTCAAAATCTCGCCCGCGCATGCCGGTACCTCTTCCATCTACCATGGCGCAGAGGAAGCCTTTTGAGGCAAAAAGCTGTTCAAAACCGTTGCTACCTCCGTAGGCGTCACGCACCGTTTGTGAGCCAGGCCCTCCGTAGACCGACATCACCACCGGGTAACGTTTATTAGCGTCGAAATCGGCCGGTTTAAGGAGAGCCGCATAAAGCTCTAGACCGTCGGAGGTTTTAAAGGTACGCAACTCCCAGCTTCCAAGAGGGATGTTTTTCAGCTGTGGCATAGGGTTTTCGTGCACGGTGGAGACCGGACGTCCGCTAGCTTGGTGGAGGGTTATTTTGGGCGGAGAGGCGATGCTAGAGAAGGTATCGAGGTAGTGTCGTCCATCGGGAGCAAACAGAGGAGAGTGGGTGCCGGCCTCGTCGCTTAACTGCATTATCTCGCCGCCTCCGTCCAACAACACACTGTAGATATGCCGTTGGGTAGGGTTGGGGCGCGCCGCAGTAAAAAAGGCGATGCGATGAAGAGAATCTATACCCACAACGCGATCTACGTCCCAACTGCCGGACGTGAGTTGGCGTAGAAGAGTGCCCTTTACGTCGTAAAGATAGAGATGTTGATAACCGCTGCGGTCGGACGGCCAGAGGAATTGATCGGAGTTCCCTACAAAGAAGACATCGCCAGGCGACTCGACCCAAGTGGAGGAAACCTCGCTAAAGAGCGTTTTCGTCTCGCCGGTAGCTGGGTCGGCCAGGAGCAGATCGATTCGATTTTGATGGCGCGGTATCCGCTGCAGAAGCAGCTGGTGTTGGGGTGTCCATTGCATTTGCGCGATATAGATATCGGGGTCGGAGCCGGTGGAAACCCAGCGTGTGGCAGGAACAACGGCGCTATCTAGTCCATCAAGAGCAATGACCCCTATCTTAACCAACGGGTTTGGGTCGCCTGCCTTTGGGTAGCGCGTGCGCACGGGCTCCATATGCAGGCGGGAATATTGCGGCAGATCGATTTCCGGCACTTGGGTCTCATCTATCTGGTAGTAGGCTATATAGCGGCCATCCGGTGAAAAAGCCCAACCATCTACAAGGCCCAGCTCCTCTTCGTAGACCCATCCAAAACGCCCATTGTAGATGAAGGGTGCCGCAGTGTTGGTGAGACGAAACTCCTTGCCGGAAGCGCACTCCAAGAGATAGATGTCGCCATGGCGCACATAACCGATATGCTTGCCATCGGGAGCCCACTTCACACCATAGTGCTCTTCAGAAGAGGCCAGTACCCGTTCCATTTTGCCGGAGGAAATGTCATAGATAAAAACCTCTCTATCACCACGGTCTGAGCGCCAATGAGGGATACGTGCAAAAAGCAGCCGACTTTCATCCGGCGACCACTGGTAGCCCACAATCTCCAACGTACGTGTCTCGGTTTTTTCGGGATCCGAAATCTTGAGGGCTTCCGGAGGCACTACCATCTTTCGTTCGCCGGTGACGATGTCATAGAGCCACACGGTGGTCGTGGTGGAATCGGGTGCATAGTCTAAAAAGCTAAAGCGGCGGCCATCTCGCAGCCAATGGGGCTGGCGCAGCACGCTAACCTCGAAGATTCGGTCGCGCGTGATGGCCTCTAACGTGAGTACCGGTGCGTTCGTCTCTGCCACAAGATCTCCTCCCTCGATGACAAATTATATTTTTCTTACACCCCAATCTTTCCTGCAGATATCAAAATTCCGAATTGGGCAGAAGAATGAAAGGAGCGAGGAGAGAGATGCGAGAGGCGAGAATCTCTCTCTTCTCTGGCCTCACCTCTTAGGGAAGGGGCAAGGAGGAAGAACAGCTTACTGTAAGGAGTTAGCAACGATAGCGAACTCGCTAGGAGTAAGATGACCGATGTAGATTATGGCGATGGCGCTGCCATCGGGGGCACGTTGAAGCCAGCGTGCCTCCATACCACGTAAAACGGCAGGTGGGCCGTAGCGCGCTCGTGGGTTGGGGCGCAGCACGCGTCGCTCGGTAAGGCTGAAGTAGTTGAGGCCCCGACTGTAGCGCAACACCACGCTAGGGTTATTCGGAGTGTCGGAAAGCCATATGCCGCTTAGCACGTAGCCTTCCGGCAGCTGGGTGGGCCTAAGGATGGGGAAGGGCACATGAGGCTGCGCCGCCTCGATGCTGGGAAACTGCGGACGTTCGGAGGGGAACAGCGGCTTCACGTCGGCCACGCGAGGCAAACTCGAGGGCGAAAACATCTGTGGGGTTACGCCCGCTTCCTCCCCAATAGCAATATTCACCATATAGGTGGCCGAGATCATTCCACGCGCGTTCCAAACCTCCTTGCGCAACACAATACCTGTTTGGCGATCAATCCAGAATTTGCGTTGGGGGATTCCCATCGGTTGTCCAGGCACATTTTCCAAGATGGTGACGATGGCACAATCGCGTCCGGCGACGTTCTCCTCTCCAGTCACCACGGCCTGCAGGCGACCGCTGCGAATGCCTTGTACCAGTTGGCGTATCTCCTTCTGTTCCTGATTTGTCGGCAAAGTCGCCACATCGAGGCGATGCTCACGAGCGTGATAGTCGAAGAAATGCCCTGGTAGAATGAGCATGATGTCGCCGGCAAACTGAGGTGGGGCGAGATATTGTATGCGTATGCGCCCATGCGTATCGGCCCAAATCTGCTGTTCAGAGTATCTGTCGCCGATCTGCGTTCGCTGCAAGCCGGAATAGGGGGCGCTTGGGTGAAACATCTGCTTTAGGAGCGCAATAGCTTGTTGATCTACCTGGCGCGATGGCTTAACAGAAGGCCGAAAGCGGGGTGGGCTGGCTTTTGGGCGGCGGTATTGCGGAACGCGGTAGGGCTTTTGCGCTGTGGCCGGCCTATAGAAAAACAGAGGGCTGCCAAGAAGGGCTAGAACGACCAGCACAAACCCTCTACGACAGAGCCAACGGGCGCCCTTTGCTGAGGGGAGCGGACTCAGCGGCCCGCTCCCCGAACGGTTCTGTGGATGTGTATGGGGGATAGCCATCGTCGCTACTCCGAACCGTTCCCTTCGCTATCCAAGCTAAGTGGGGCTGCAAGACGCTCGGCTGTAGGATCATCTAGCGGGTCGCTGGCAGCGGTAGCTACATGGCGTTCTAATGCCTGTTGTAGATGCGCTGCCGTATTGGTGGTAGCCATGGTGTTAGACGAGGATGTGGAGGTGGGCCGCCCCACCATAAAGAACACCAGAAGCCCCACCGCGGCCAGCCCGGCTCCCACAACGGAGACTCGGCGCAGGCTGAAGGCGCTGCATAATGCCTGCCACCCATCACGCCAATGTGCCAACGCGGAGCGCTGAGTTTGGGGCACGGGGCCGAGTGCATCGAGCTGGGCATGCAGTTTCCGCATAAAATCGTCAGGTGTGCTATGACGTTCTGCCGAACGCAGCGCCCCTACCAAGGCTTTCATCTGTTGTGCCTGCGCCGCACACTCACGACAATCGGCCAGATGGCACTCTACCTCCCAGGTTTGGCGGGCTGAGAGGATTCCATCGGTATAATCCGATAAAAGTCCCTGAATCCGTTCACAATCTCGATGATTCCCACTAGCAAAAGGTCTATTCATTTCGTTCGATCCCCCATCCTATACCCAAATCGATCTTACCCAATTCTATACTGTTATGTTCAAATAAGGCTCCAGCTTTCGCCGAAGCGCAGCACGAGCGTTGAAAAGTCGAGACTTTATCGTGCCTAACGGGCAGCCGGCAATCGCGGCGATCTCTTCGTAGGAGAGCCCTTCTACATCGTAGAGCAGCACCACCATGCGTAGCTTTTCCGGCAGCTCCTGAAGCGCTTTCTCCAACTTTTCGCCTAGCTCTTTATTCAACAAAAGACGTTGCGGATCGAAGGTTGCATCGGGAACGTCGCGCTGAGGGCCCTCTTCTTCCTCTTCGTTGTCAGGAGAAAGCGAAGTTACCAACCCTTGAGTACGCTTCGCACGGCGGCAATGATCAATACAGAGGTTGGTGGCAATGCGAAAGAGCCAGGTGTTAAGACTTGCTCGGCTTTGGAAGGAGTGTAAGCTGAGATAGGCGCGCACAAAGGTTTCCTGGGTAAGGTCTTCCGCATCCGTTGCATGACGCACCATACGATAGATGTAGTTGTAGACCTTATCCTTATAGCGCAGGACGATCTCGTTGAAGGCGGCTCGGTCGTTGGCCTTTGCGCGCTGTACCAGCGCCGTATCTGCGTGCATAACACTCCCCACTGCCGTCATTACCGGTTCACTCCCGTTTCCAATGCCTATGCGTTGTTTCTGTACCTTTAGACGTAGGGGGTACCGGATTGTTCAGCTTTTTATCGTTGTATTGGCGATCGCCTTTCGACTAGCAAACTGCTCGGCCTCAATGTAGGTGCCCGTTTGGAGCTCTAACACGGCGATCTGTGTACGCACACTTGGGTGCAGCAGCGCGTGCAGCTCCACATCCTCTACTGAAGGCGGTTGCAGCTCCTTGGGCAGCTTTTTAGCATAGTCGGTGCCTGGATGAAAGTAGATTTCGTTGGTGGCGCCCTCAAGCCGTTGTAAAAGCTTCACCACATAGTTGAGATGCATGTTACCGCTTTGCAGTTGGCCGTAGACGCGATCACAGTAAAAGAACGACGGCTGCCGATCATTATCGGCAAGAACCGCATGAAGAATGCGGAGGGCACGACGTCGCAGAAGCCTTAGGAAGAGGGCGGCTCCGATATTAAGGTTTACGTGGTCGCCGCCGTTGCGCCAATGGGCGAAGAACTCTTCAAAGGGCAGGCGAATGCGATAGATGTTGTAGGCGCGACATAGGGCGAGAAAGGGGTCGAGAACAGCCGGGTGAAGATGCATATGCTGGTGTCCATCCACATGCGACCAAGGCAGCCCGGTGGCGGCGAAGCGAGCGAACTGCGCCTCCATTTCATGGTAAAGCTCTTTCTGAGCGGCCTTCGAGAGGGCATAGCGCAGACCAACGCGAAGAGGGTCGGCTCCAAAGCGTCCGTTGGAGTTAACGATGTGCGGGATAGATTTGGGGGGCAGCAGCGCATGATCGCAAGAGACCACAATATGCAGCCCTACGCCCAGAGTAGGATGAGTTTGGGCTATTTGAAGCGCCTCGTGAAAACCCGGCTCGGTCACCATGAGGCTAGCGCTGGTAAGAACCCCCTGCGTATGGGCACGCAATACAGCGTCGTTTACCCGAGGGCTTAAGCCGAAATCATCGGCGTTAAGAATAAGAAAACGTTGCATCAAGAGCCCCGGATGGGCGACATTTAGGCTTGAGAGGCAGAGGGTGTGGACTTCGTTTCACGCTCGCGTTGCCGCACCTGTTCTTTACGCTCTTTCAGGTAGTTGAAGAACTCGCGCCCCTCTCGTAGGCGGCGCACAAACATCTGCCGATCGGTAAGCATTTCGGCCACGATGCGCGCGATGGGGCCGGGACGGAAGTAGAACTGGCGATACATGCGCTCAACGGCATCTTCGATCTCTGCGGCGGACATCGTTTCGTACTGAAGAGTGGCCACCTGGATGCCGGAGCCAGCCACCAGGCTATCTCGCGCGATCCAGCCGTTGGCGATGGCTTGGTCGTAAAGCTCGGTGCCGGGGTAGGGCGCTGCGATAGAGACCTGAATGGTGTGGGGATCGAGCTCTTTGGCGAAACGAATGGTCTCCTCCACGGTCTCTTTGGTCTCTATGGGAAGCCCGATGATGAAGGTGCCATGAACCTTAATACCCAGCTTTTTGCAGTTCTTCATGAATTCGCGGGCCATCTCTAGCTTGATGCCCTTTTTGATGCGGTTGAGAATCTGCTGATTGCCGCTTTCAAAGCCCACTAACAGGAGGCGCAGCCCATTATCTCGAAGCTGTTTGAGAGTATCATAGTCCACATGGGCGCGAGCGTTGCAACTCCATGTGAGCTTGAGCCGCTTCATGTGCTTGCTGATCTCCACGGCACGCGCACGGTCTATGGTAAAGGTGTCGTCGTCAAACATGTATTCGCGCACCTTGCTGCCCCAAATCGCTTTGGCCATCTCCATCTCACGTCCCACAACTTCGGGACTTTTCGCACGGTATTTATGACCACCAATGGTTTGCGGCCAGAGGCAGAAGGTACACTTGGCTGGGCAACCGCGACCGGTATAGAATGAGATGTAAGGATGGAGGAGGTAGCCGATAAAATATTTGGTGATATCGAGGTTTTCCGCGTAGACGGGGAAGACGGAGGGCATCTTGTCCCAGTCCTCTATCAGCTCGCGGTCGGGTGTACGGCGAAGTGTGCCGTCCGGCTCACGCCAAGAGAGCCCTTTTATCTCCTCCCAAGGTTTGCCCTGAGCCAGTTCAAGGCAGGTAAAGTCGAACTCATGTCGGCACACGAAGTCGATCACAGGGTTTTCTCGAAGGGTCTGTTCTGGTAGCACAGCCACATGGGCGCCGATGAAGCCGACCTTGAGGTTGGGGTTTTGTTCTTTCATACGGCGGGCGCACTCCACGTCGTTAGGCAAGGAGGGTGTGCTGGTGTGCATAATGACAAGCTCGTAATCCTTGGCGATCTTCAGCACATCTTCCACCGTAATACCGTGAGGAGGCGCATCAATAAGCTTGCTGCCGGGCACAAGAGCGGCCGGTTGAGCTAGCCAGGTTGGGTACCAAAACGAGGTGATCTCGCGTTTGGCTTGATATCGTGAACCAGCACCGCCGTCGAACCCCTCAAAAGAGGGGGGGTTCAGGAACAACGTCTTCTTCACCGTAACGGCTCTCTCCTCTCTATCCCAAAATAGAACTTTTCTCTTTCTCTATTATTTAGCATACCCTTAAGAGCGGGCGAAGCGCAACAAAGCCAGCCTGTCTCCTGGCAGCTGTGTGTGAGTTTCAACCCACATTGGTGCCTGGTGCGGGTGTGTTTCCCTAAGGATAAGGGGCGAGATACATCTCGCCCCTACCGTAGTTGGGTAGACCGTTCTATTTTGCGTTCGGATCGATCTTTTCTATCTGCCGATGCTGCACAATCCACGGCTCAAGCGCTTTCGCAATGGCCAGTTCTACGGCGCGCTGCTCGTGCGGCGTTTTAGGGCCACCGCTCACCACGGTGAAAAGCGAACTGATGAAGAAGGTTCCCAGAGCCTTCAGCACATCCTCTTTAGCCGTATCGTCCATGGATAGATCATGAACGTCGAGAGCAACCGTCCGATTTTTTACGTCTATAATGCGGAAGCTCACCGTGCAGGTGGACTTGGTTTTTGGTCCCAAACCCACCCAAATACTGCGTGAATGCCAGGACGCCATAGGTACCATTACCCAGTCTGCTCCTAAGGCCATACCCACGCGCAGCATGGAAGCCGGAGTGGGCATAAAATCAAACTTTGGCTCGTACTCCTCATTATTGTTGACTTGCAGCCAAGCGGCCGTGACGCGCGCTTCCGGTATCTCTTCAATACCCATCTTATTGAGCAGCTTGTGGAGGAAGTTCTGAGCGGTCTCATGGGAAGTTTTTGTGCCCCACTGAAACGTCCATGGAAATACCGCGATCTTTTCGATCTGTACCGGTTTGACATCGGTGGTGCCGGTAATCGGGATGGGGGTTCCCGAATCGCTCTTTGCATTCTCTGAAGGAGGGGTCGCCCCCGATAATACGGCGGACATGGAGAGAATGCCCGCGACACATAGGACGGTGGTGAACCCCCGTTCGAAAATTGCGAGATGTTTCATTCTGATTTTCTCCTTAAGTTTTGTAGATGCCATTGTCTGTTCTGATCTCCTATCTGTTTTTAGTTTGGGCTTGCGCCCCACACCGGTTCGATGCAACTTCCTATGCGGCCGGCTTGGGGCGGCTTTAAGCTAATGGTTGTACAAAATGGGCTTGTTGGGCAGTCGCCAACCTTTGACGTCTGGCGCTCCTTGCACGGATTGGAGCTTCGTGAGGATATTGCGGAACTGTTCCTCCTTCAACCCCATTCCGTGGCACAAGATGTCGCGCAGGGCGTATTCTGCAGAAAGCCAATTCGGAACCCTTGTGGTGAACTCCCTAATGGGGCAGCCAACGATCTCGCGCGCTTGAGTGTTGGGGGCAGTGAGCGTTCGAACCTCGATCTCATAGGTTGAATCGCTCATTTGGTACACCGCGATCTGAATCTGAAGGCCCGTACTGCCGGTCTCTTTGTGGGCTCCGGCAAGCTCGGCACTGCGAACCTTGACAGGGTAACGTTTGTGCATTCCTTTCTTCTCCTTTTGTTTGTCCGTTGTGCCGCGCGCAGGTACCTCTAAACTGCGCGGGCTCAAAAAGAGCGCAGACGCCCTGTTCGCCTGCATCGTTCTGCTTCCACTAGGCCAGGAAGAAAAGATAAGATTCTCCGAGGTAAGCTTTATAATTACAATGCGCTCGACGTGCAAAAAGAGGAAAATCGGGGTGTAAGGTGCTAAATTGTTAGTAGGAAGTTGCGAAGCTGCCGTAAAGAAGGTAAGACTCTTTGTGCCTCACTCTATGAGGCCTTGCTAGCCAGTAAAGGAGCCTTTTGAGAAAGATGCCGCTAGAAGAGGTCTATGTCCCTCAGATGGGAGAGGGATTGCAAGAAGTGGTTATCATTAAGTTGCATAAGAAGCCGGGCGATGTCGTGAAGCGAGATGAGCCTTTCTACACGATGGAGACCGATAAAGCCTCTCTCGAAGTGGAGTCGCCCTACGATGGTGTTTTGCGCGAATGGCTGGCAGAAGAGGGGGCTGTGCTGCCTATCGGGGCTCCCATCGCCCGCATCGAAGTGCTCGCCACGGCGACGGTAACATCTTCTCCTCTATCTCAGCCCTCAGAGACGGAAAGACAACAACCCCCTACGGTGACGATTCCTCCCCGCACGCGCGCCTACTGCAAGGAACATGGCATTTCTGAAGAGGAGATGCGCCGCATCCCCACACCTACCGGGAAGCTGTTGCCGGAGCATGTGGACGCCTACTTGCAAGCAAAGCAGCTGCAGCCATCGGCGCAAACGCGCAACATCTCTCTGGAAGATGACTATGTCGATCGCCCTCTCAGCGTGCGTCAGCGCACCTTCATTCACCGTCTGCTGCGTAGCCAGCAAACGGTAGTGCCTGCTTCGGCTAGGCGCGTAGTAGAGTGGGGCCGCATTCGACGTTTCGTAGACCGCCTGCGAGCAGAGGAGGAGCTTAGCGAGAACCCTGCCGAGAAGGCGCTAAAACCCACTGCTTTTCAAACGTTTGCCTATTGCGTGGCGCAAGCGCTAAAAGAGCATCCGCGTTTCCGCTCTACTCTCATCAGCGAGGCCACCTTGCGCGAATACCGGCATGCCAATCTCGGTATTGCAGTGGCCCTGCCGGAGGGTGAGCTCGTGACGGCTGTGGTGCCTAGGGCGGATACCCTCTCGTTTACCGACTTCCTACGTGTTGCTCAAGAGCGCATTGAAAGGGCACGTGGCGGGGAGGACCAGGCTGCAGAGACAACGCATTTTCTCTTGAGCTATCTAGGCCCCTACGACATTCTCGATGCCACGCCCGTTTTGGTGGCCCCAGCGGTAGGTGTGCTTTTCATTGGCTCGGCCTATACGCTAGAAGAAAAACAGGTGGCCAATATCTCCTTGACCTTTGACCATCGCATTGTTCAGGGGGTAGATGCTGCGCTGTTTCTACAAACCGTCGCCCGCAACGTCGAGGCCATTGAGGAGATAGTGCTATGAATCTTTCTCAAAAGCTTAGCCGCTATGCCGACCGCTTAACCTACGAGCTTTTGCCGTCTGAGACGGTTCATGCGGTGAAGCGCCATTTTATAGATACGTTGGGCTGCGCTCTGGGCGCCTACGACAGCGAACCGGCCTCCATTGCGCGGTCTGTGGCCGGCACCGTTAGTAGCGCCTTGCCCGCCACCGTCATTGGCGCAGGTCTTAGTAGCTCGCCCGAGATGGCCGCCTTTGCTAACGGGGTCGCCTTTCGCTATCTGGACTATAACGATACCTATCTCTCTAAAGAGCCGGCTCATCCCAGCGATAACTTCGCCGCTGTTCTCGCCATTGCGGAGCCGATGGGGCGCACCGGTAAGGAGTTGATCGTCGCTGCGGTTCTGGCCTATGAAATTCAGTGCCGCCTGTGCGATGCCGCCTCCATTCGAGCGCGAGGATGGGATCATGTAACCTACGGTTCGTTCTCAACGAGTTTGGCGGCCGGAAAGCTGCTGCATCTCAATGAGGAGCAGCTGACTCATGCGCAGGCCATCGCCGCTGTCTCTCATAATGCGCTGCGCCAAACCCGCGTGGGCACCCTCTCGCACTGGAAGGGATGCGCTTTTGCCAACGTGAGTCGAAACGGGGTTTTCGCTGCCATGTTGGCGCGTCACGGTATGACCGGCCCCTCCGATATCTTTGAAGGCGAGATGGGGTTTTGGAGGCAGATATCCGGCCCCTTCAACCTCTCTCTGCCTGATCCGCCTGCACCCCCCTTCAAAATACAAGATGTCTGCATCAAGTTCTATCCCGCCGAGTATCACTCTCAGAGCGCCATAGATGCCGCGTTGTTGTTGCGACCGCAAATCGGCTCGATAGAAGCCATCGAAAAGATCACTATCTCGACCTTTCGGGCGGCCGCCGAAATCATCGGCAGTGAGCCAGCGAAATGGCACCCCACCACTCGCGAAACCGCCGATCATAGCCTGCCCTACTGTGTGGCCGTAGCCCTAAAGGAAGGCCGTGTAACGCTCGACTCGTTCGATGCGGCTCATCTCAATGACCCTGTGCTGCGCGAACTGACCCAAAAGATCGCCGTGGAGGTGGATTCTGCCCTCGATGCCCGCTATCCGGAGGGCATTCCTAACCGGCTACGGATTCGTCTGCGGAATGGGCAGGTGTTAGAAAAGGAGGTAACTTTTCCCAAAGGGCACGCGCGCAATCCCTTAACAGACGAGGAGATTGAGGAGAAATTCCGTCGCTTGGCCGCTCCCGTTCTTTCGGAGGAGCGTATCGCGATGGTGCTAAAACGATGTTGGAACCTCGAAAACGAGACCGATCTCAGCGGTCTTCTGGCCCTATTGACGGTTGAAAACGTATGACGCTCTCGCCTGGTGCGCTGCTACGCGCACGGCTTCAGAAAGGCCTGCTGGTTTTGCCCGGCGTTTTCAACGCCATTACGGCGTTGTTGGCTGAGCAGGTCGGCTTTGAGGCTCTCTACCTCAGCGGAGCTGGGGTAACCAACAGCCTTCTCGGCATGCCCGACATAGCGCTTATTACGCTCACAGAGATGGCACAGCAGGCGCGCTACGTGGCGCGGGCGGTGAAGCTCCCCGTTATTGCCGATGCGGATACGGGCTACGGGGAGGTGCTGAATGTCGCCCGCACGGTGGAGGAGTTTGAGCAGGCCGGCTTGGCCGGCTTGCACTTGGAAGACCAGGTGGCGCCAAAGCGATGTGGCCATCTCGATGGGAAACAGGTGATCCCTGCGGAGGAGATGGTGAAGAAGATCCGTGCGGCCGTCCGGGCGCGCTCCGACCCAAGCTTTTTCCTCATTGCCCGCACCGATGCCCGTTCTGTGAACGGTCTTGAGGATGCCATCGCTCGCGCAAAGCGCTATCTGGATGCGGGAGCCGATGCCATCTTTCCCGAATCGCTGCAGAGTCGAGCGGAGTTTGAGACGTTCGCTAAAGCGATATCGGCCCCGCTTCTAGCCAATATGACCGAATTTGGTAAAACGCCCTATCTCCGTGCTCAGGAGTTTGCCGAGATGGGCTATATCATGGTGATCTTTCCCATGACGGCCTTTCGCGTGATGATGCACGCGGCTCGCGAGGCGCTGCGCACCCTGAAAGAGACAGGTACCCAACAAAGCTTGCTCGACCGCATGCAGACCAGGAAGGAGCTTTACGAGTTGCTGCGCTATGCGGATTACGAACGCCTCGATAGGGAGATCGCCGAAGGCGATAGTTAGGCCCAGGACGTCTTCAAAAGGTTATTGGTGTTACAGAATGGGCTTTTCGGCAGCCGCCAATCTTCGACGTCCGGCGCTCCTTGCACGGATTGAGGCTTCGTTTTCTAGAGTCTCTAGTTTTTAGTAGGGCAGGAACTTGCGGTACGGCTATTCCCCATCAAATCCGTTCCGTGGCATAAGATGTCCTGCAAGGCGTATTCTGTAGAAAGCCTATTCGGAACCTTCGCAGTAATCTCCCTAATAAGGCTGCTCACGATCTCACGCGCTTTGGTGTTGGGGCAGTGAGCGTTCGAACCTCGAAACTAAAAACTTAAAACTAAAAATCCACTTCAAGAAGAGCGTGCTTGCTTGATCGCTTGGCAAAAGGTAGAGGGCGAAGAGGCCCAGTAGGTATAATCTCCTGGCGCACTTTTAGACGAGCCATTGACGTAAGAGAGAAGTAGACCACTGTTTGGGGATGCGGAGGCGAAAGAGAGCGCGGATGATGTCGGACACAACGCGGCGTAAGCTGAAGGCGGCCCTGCTTTCGGTGTTCACGAGCGGGTTCCTCACGGCTCTAAAGCTTCTTGTGGGGCTACAGAGCGGTTCTGTAGGCGTTCTCTCCGAATCGCTGCATTCTGGCACCGATCTCCTAGCCGGCTGCATTGCGCTCTTTTCCGTCACGACTTCCGACCGTCCGCCTGACAAGGAGCATCCCTATGGGCATGGAAAACTCGAAAGTCTGGCTAGCCTCTTAGAAGGAGGCCTTATTCTTTTAGGGGCGTTTTGGGTAGGGCGTGAAGCCTGGCAACATCTCCTTCATCCGGCGACCCTCCATCCGGCAACGACCGACGCCTTAGCCGTGATGGCTCTGTCAACTCTTTCCGATTTTGGGGCGTCGGCCTATCTCAAGCGTACGGCTCAAAAAACCGATTCACCTGTGCTAGCAGCCGATGCCCTTCATCTCTTCTCGGATGCGCT
Source organism: Chthonomonas calidirosea T49 (assembly GCF_000427095.1). NCBI lineage: Bacteria > Bacillati > Armatimonadota > Chthonomonadia > Chthonomonadales > Chthonomonadaceae > Chthonomonas > Chthonomonas calidirosea. The sequence goes on along the minus strand of NC_021487.1, from coordinate 2,011,621 downwards.
TGCCTCCGCTACCGTGCTCATTGCTCTTACCCTGGTGCGCCTCACCGGTTGGTATCGTCTTGACTCGCTGTTAGGGTTGGCCATTGTGAGCTGGATCATCCTTACCGCCTTTAAACTCTGGTGGGAGGCCTTTCAACTGCTCATGGATACCCGTTTGCCAGAACAGGAGGAGGCGGCTATTCGCCGCATTCTCGAAGCGGACTCGCGTGTCCTAGGGTATCATAAGCTTCGTACGCGAAAGATGGGCTCCCGACGCGACGCTGATGTGCATGTACAGATAGAAGATGAGTGTAGCTTGGTGGAGGCACACGCGCTTACGGAGGAGTTGGAGGATCGCATTCGTGCGGCTCTGCCCTCTATTCACATCAATATCCATATCGAGCCATATCACATGGAAATAGCTCACCAGCGCAGCGCCCATCAGCAGGATGAAGAGCGGGCCCTACAGCAACAGTATCTGCGTCTCGAAGCAGAGACCAATCGGACAAAAGAATAGATTTTATGCGACACTGGTTTCTTTTCATACATCACCTGTTTCTGCTACTTCGCCTGCTCCCGTGGCGCCTTATTCATCTAGCCCTCTCTCTGGGTGCTCTCGTGATATGGGCGGTGGCCTTAGGGCTTCTGGTTTGGGGGCGAAAGTTCTATCGTCAACTCTCTTCCATCCTTTTCACCAAAGAGGAGATGGAGAATCTCCCTACGCTCTCCATCCTTGTTCCGGCTTGCAACGAGGAGGCCACGATCGAGCGCGCCATGCGAAGCCTGCTTGCCTTAGATTATCCCTGTCTCGAGATCATTGCGGTAAACGATCGCTCTACCGATGCAACCGGCCTCATTCTTGAGCGGTTGGCCAAGGAGGACTCACGATTGCGCGTGTTTCATGTGGATCGTTTGCCGGTAGGGTGGCTTGGCAAGAACCATGCGCTTCATGTGGCGAGTGCTCAAGCAAAGGGGGAGTGGCTGCTCTTCACGGATGCCGATGTAGTGTATGCCCCGCAAACGCTTCGTAAAGCGGTGGCCTACGCTCGTCGTCGCCAGATCGATCACCTCGTTTTAGCCCCACGATGTGAAACATATAACTTTTGGGAGCGACTTTTTGTAAGCTATTTTAGCCTCATGTTCAGCTTTCGCACACGCCCTTGGGCTTTAGCCGATGCACGCAGCGGTGCCTATGTGGGGCTGGGAGCTTTTAATCTTGTACGGGCGGAGGCCTATCACCGTTTTGGCGGCCACAAAGCTCTCGCCATGGAGGTGATAGACGATGTGAAGCTCGGTAAAATGATACGCGCCTACGGCTTTCGAAGCGCCCTTATGCAGGGGAGCGATCTCATCTCCGTCCGTTGGGTGGTGGGGTTGCGCGGTATTGTAGACGGGCTTACCAAAAACGCCTTTGCCGGCTTCGATTTCAATTTGCCGCTTACCTTCGGCTCGAGTCTGCTGCTTATCTATATTGCGCTCTATCCGATTCTAGCGCTGATGCTGCCAGGCCATCTCACCCACCTGTTTGGGCTTGGCAGCTTCATCGCAATGATGCTGGGGGCGCGAACCACTCGCGCTGTTTCCGGCGCTGGGACCGAGTACGGGCTTGGCTATCCGCTTGCAGCGCTCTTACTGGTCTATGTCATTCTTCGCTCCACCTGGTGGACTTACCGACAAAATGGGGTGGTTTGGCGTGGTACCCTCTATCCTCTCGATGAGCTACGGCGTGGTGTGGTGTAACGACGGCCGAGGATTTTAGGCACATGTCGGAACTGGCAAAACTTGAAACCGAGGCGCGAAACCCCGCTACCTTTGACCTTGATAGGCTCGAGCCCCTAGCTCTCGTGGAGGCCCTGCATCGCGAAAACTACAAGGTGGCCGAGGCGGTTGAGCCGTTGCTACCGCACATCGCCCAACTGGTGGAAGTTGTGGCCCAACGTCTTACCAACGGGGGACGGCTGTTTTATGTTGGTGCTGGCACGAGCGGCCGGTTGGGTGTGCTGGATGCGAGCGAGTGCCATCCGACTTTTGGAGTGCCTCAGGAGATGGTGCAGGGCATTATTGCTGGCGGGCCGAAAGCCCTTACCACACCCGTTGAAGGAGCTGAGGACGATAGGGAAGCGGGAGCTGCCGAGATACGCGCACGAGGTATAGGGCCTAAGGATGTGGTGGTAGGCATCGCCGCGAGCGGTCGCACTCCCTTTGTGATCGGTGCGCTTGAGGCGGCTCAGGCAAGCGGAGCCGTTACTGCGGCTGTTGTAAATGTGCGTGAGGCCGTTATGAGCCGATATGCCCAGTTCACCCTGGCGGCCATCACCGGCCCTGAAGCGCTTACGGGCTCCACACGGCTGAAGGCCGGCACAGCGCAGAAGATGATCCTAAACCTTATCACCACCGGCGCCATGGTGCGCATGGGTAAAGCCTATCAGAACCTCATGGTAGATCTTAAGGCGACCAATACCAAACTGCGCGATAGGGCCATTCGTATCGTTGTTGAGGCTTCCGGCACCGATAGAGAGCAGGCCGAGCGAGCGCTAGAGGCCTGTGATTGGGAGTGTAAAACGGCCATCGTTATGCTTCGAAGCCGTGTGGATGCCGCCACCGCAAGGGCGCGCCTTCAAGCCGCTGGCGGACGTGTGCGGGAAGCACTGGGCGAATAGATATCTCACGACAGCATCCGTTTAGTTGTGCCTATGTCTCCCTGCTGTTGAAGCGCTGAGAAGCCGCTATTAGGTATTATTAGCATTGGAGGTAAACGACCGCGCTCTAAAGGCGGCGGCTTTGCTCTAGCGCAACAGATAAAGCTGCCTCCAAGCTATATCGCTGGTTTACAGCGGCCCGAAGGGCATAGGGCTGGCCGCGATCCTATCCGTCGGCCAAGCCACGGAATGGGCAGACAAAAGACGCCTGTGTTTTGCAGTGCTTTTTCGCACTGCGTCCGCAAACCGGACAGGTGTGAAGGTAGGGGTGCAGGGCCCTGCGCTCCTACCTAACGACGAAGGGAGGGCGCGCATCCCCTGCGCGCACATTTTATGAAAGGGAGCAAAGATGTCGCCTGGGTGCCTGTGTCTAAAGAGCTGTTCCATGCGACGACTTTAGAGGTCGCTAGGCACCTTCTGGGCGTGTTATTGATACGGCAAGAGCCTCAAGCCCTGCTTGTTGGGCGTATCTGTGAGGTGGAGGCCTATACGCAGGAAGACCCGGCAAGCCACTCTTATCGCGGGCTCACAGGTCGCAATCGGTGGATGTTTGGGCCTCCAGGGCGGGCCTATGTCTATCGAATCTACGGCATGCACCACTGCTTCAACGTAGTGACGGGCGAAGAAGGAAGGGGGGAGGCCGTTTTAATACGCGCTGTTGAGCCGCTTTGCGGACAGGAACAGATGGCACTTCGCCGGCGTCTAAGCGAGAAAGGCGTTATTCTATCGGAACTGCTTACACAAAAACCGTTGCTACGTGCGCTGTGTAGCGGCCCAGCACGCCTGTGTGAGGCCTTCGGAATAGATACCACCTTCAACGGAGTGGATCTGACAGACCCACATAGTCCGCTCTTTTTGGCCAAGGAGCGCGAGCCAGAGGTGGTGAACGCGCCCATTATTGCCACTGGTCGTATAGGGATAAGGCAGGGGCGTGATCGGCAATGGCGTTTTCTGCGGGCCGATAGTCCGTTTATATCGCGCCCTCCGAAGCGGGAAGAGAGAGAAGCCCTATGTTAAGCACGATGTTATTTGCACCGCCCTGGTGGGTTGCGTTTCTCTTAATGGCGCTCTGCGCTGGTTTGGCATATTTGGGGCGACTGCTATCGTGGGATGGGGCGATCGCGGCTGTCCTATGTGGCACCATCATCTACGGTGATGGAGGGGCACGAGCCATTTTGCCTCTGCTTGCTTTTTTCCTTAGTGCCTCGCTTCTCTCTAAATGGGCCAAACCGAAAGCGCGTCTCCACAGTGTGGCACTGGGGGCAAAAGGAGAGCGACGCGATGCGGTGCAGGTGCTTGCAAATGGAGGCGTTCCCACTCTCATAGCCCTCTATTTTCATTTCTATGCGCGTCACCATCTGCCGGCCTATCGCCTAGAGGCCGTCCAACTTCTTTTTCTCAGCAGCATCGCTGCAGTGAACGCGGATACGTGGGCTACGGAGATCGGTACTTTCTTTGGGGTGAAGCCGCGGTCTTTGCGCAACTGGCAGCCCGTGGCACCAGGGATTTCGGGCGCGATCTCTTGGCCAGGCACTTTGGGGGGGCTGCTGGGAGCAATATTTATTCCGCTGGTGTCATGGCCGTTGTGGCACCTTAATGTGGCGGAGTTTGTTTTAGTGACCTGGGCGGGGTTCATGGGATGTGGTATAGATAGTTTGCTAGGAGCGAGCTTACAGGCTCAGTATCGCGATGCGATTACCGGGCGAGAGACGGAGCGCCCTCGCTCGGCGGATGGCCAGCCCAATGCAAAGATTCGTGGATGGCATTGGGTAACCAACGATGTGGTTAATTTTTTTGCAGCTTGTGGTGCTGTGCTCTGTGCCTATTATCTCATTCGAGCGGCAGCCCCACTGTTTCCTCCCTACTAAACTCCTACTGCCCGGCAACCTGGCTTAAGATAAGCAGCAGAAGGGTAGGCGATATCGAGGCCAGAAGGCGTTAGCTTTCTGGGAAGTCGGCAAAGGTGGGCAAGTAGGTACGCCATACGGCATTTTGCCGCCCCAAGATATACTTCGTAAGGCTTATGTAGGGCGTGTAGCGCGGTCTACGTGGAGGGCGAATAAGCCGCATGCCGACCTGATGCGGCAACTTATCCGACTTGCGAATGTTGCAACGACGGCAGCAGGTAACAAGGTTTTCCCATGTGGCTTGACCTCCAGCGCGACGCGGTATGACGTGATCTATGGTGAGCTCTTTGGTCACGGTGCCGCAATACTGGCAGGTATAGTTGTCTCTGGCGAAGATGGTACGTCGAGTGAGCTTAAGCTCGGGCAGGGGGCGACGCACATGGTGACGCAGTTTCACGACCGAGGGAACCGCAAAGGTGCGCTCAGCACCCACAATGGTCTGTCCATCTTCGGTATGCAGGATGTCTGCTTTTCCTAAAAAGACGAGGGCAATGGCGCGCCGTACCGAACAGACATTCAACGGCTCATAGTCACTGTTGAGAACGAGCACCTCTTGGTTCATCTCGGTATTCCTAAATCCTTTCTAATCGGTATTTTTCTTAAGAACTGTTCCCCCTAGAAAACTATAAGACCCGCACCGTCGAGATTTACGGAGCGGGTCTTATTGACTCATATTAAGGCGCATGGCGATGCAAGTGATGACTTAGGTAGCGTAAATAGCGCAGACGATCCGCCCCGGCACGATATCGCGGTTTTTGCGAACCGGTATGTTCCCGCCGACGGTCAGAAGGGCTGTCTAAAGTTGTCGCTTTATAGGCCGCCATCATGTTTTGCACTCAATGCGTACGGTGTTTTTCTCTTAAGAGACAGATCGATAATATCTACGCTCTATTTTCGGCATCTATCTCACTTTTAGTATATCAGACTATAACGAACCTGTCAATAGTTCCCGCTCATCCAACTTAAAGGCGATGCTCCTCAATGGATAAGAGAGGTAAGGAAGTCGGTAAGCTAATCTCCCCCGAGCGGGTTTTGCCCTCCTTAAGAACGCCATGAAGCTCTCCGGGACTGGCAGTCTCTGGATGAATCCGTAGCGGCCGATCATTGGCAATATCAGGGCTATTCGGTTGAGAGAGCGCTCACCGAGTGGGAGGCGCGGAACTAGAAGGCGGAGGCCTAAGGTAACCTTCGGAAGCGAGAAGTACCTGCCGACCTTTCGGCAATCTGTTCTCTAGCAGTCCAACAGTGAGGGCGGCGAGGGCTTCTCCTAAGCCCGTCGAAGGCGGAGCAACCAACCCTTCGCAGCGACCCATCGCAAAGAGAGAACGCATCGTTGGTGTGTCACCATAGCCAACAACCGGCTTGGTGCGTAGCTTAGGGGAAGCCACTAAAGCCCGCTGCAGCTTAGGCATCTGTGAGGGATCGAGGCAGGTAAATCCCTGAAAGGTAACTAGGGATGCGCTTGCCGGTGGCATTTGCGTCGAGTTTTCCACCTCGAGCTGGCCGGTGGTAATAGAGATAAACCCCTCCATCGAGGACAGAGCGGGACCGATGGCCAACACTTTGCCCCCATTTGGCAAGAGGTCCATCATAGCCAGACCGCACATTCGTCCCGCGGAGAGGGCATCGGTTCCCACAAAGCCATCGAAGTCTGAGGTGCCTGCAGCCTGGCGAAGCTTTTGCACGGCCATTGAGACGATTCGACCGTTGTTGGCGTCGCAGAAAACGCAGATCGCTCCTCCTTTGTGGGCTTGGACTGTGATAGCGCTCAAGGATGTGGCGGGGGCTACAACGCAGAGAGCGTTAGGACGAGAGGCCAAAGCGGCCGAAAGATTTGCACTGGTTACGGGGATCACTTTTAGGGCGTGGCATAGGGCTAAAAACCCTTGAGTAAGCGCCGGGAGGTCGAGGCTGGAGCTTTGGGAGGGCAGTACGAGTGCAATGCGCCATGGCATAGGGGCCGGCGGCATCAATTCAAGATCTCTAGGGGGAATCTGAACCGATTCCAAAGGATCTTTCTCTTCGGCCGTCGAGCTTTTGATAGGGGATGTCCAGGTAAGATCGGGCACGACCAACCGATTCACATCGAGGCGACAGCCGGTTAACAGGATAAGAAAGTAGGCACCGGTCAGCAGTCCGATTTTTTTCGGCCAAAGCCAGGCGACATGTCCGCTTTGGGTTATGCCAGGCTTCCGAAAGCGGACATGTCGGTGAAACATGGATTTTTTCCTTATTCGCGTGCCCAGAACATCGCCCCTGGCTTTTCCTGAACCACGGCCACTTTCAGGGTCTGTAGCGCTTTAGTAAGCCCTTCGCGGGTGCTCATCATGCCATCCTCATGCTCAATGGAGAGCACATAGTCGTAACCCACCATGCGGAGGGTGGTAACAAAATCGTTCCACCACTGTTGGCTATGCCCATAGCCTACGGAGCGGAACACCCAACTGCGCTCTGCGATGGCACCATAGCTTTTGACATCGAGATTGCCGTTGATGGCCGAATTGATGGGATCTATGCGCGTGTCTTTGGCATGAACATGAAAGATAGCACCCTTGGGGCCAAGATAGCGCACGGCGTTGAGCGGCTCAATGCCTTGCCACCAGAAGTGCGATGGGTCGAAGTTGCAGCCTATCTGCTCACCGGCCGCCTCGCGCAGCTTGATCACAGTCTCCGGATTGTAGACGATGAAGCCGGGATGGGCCTCAATGGCAAACTTCACGTTGTGCTGTTTCAAGAAGGTGTTCTGTTCCTTCCAGTAAGGGATGGCCACCTTGTTCCACTGGTAGTCCAGGATATCACGATACTCATCGGGCCAGGCACAGGTGACCCAGTTGGGGTTTTTGTCGTCGGGCCCACCGGCAGGGCAACCGCTGAATCCGTTGACCACGCCGACTCCTAGCTTCTCTGCAAGCAACACCGCGTTGCGAAAGGCGTTGTGGTGCTCTTGCGCGATTGTCTTATCGGGGTGAAGCGGGTTGCCGTGTACGGAGATAGCGGATATCTCTAAACCGCGGCTTTCGCACATCTTTAGCAGCCGTTTGCGGGCACCTTCATCTTCGATAAGGGTTTGAACGCCGCCAAGGTCATTAAGATGGCGAGAACCGGGATAAGCGCCGCCACCGAACTCCACCGTTTGAATGCCGGCCTCAGCGATATAATCAAGCGCCTGCTCAATGGGGCGATCGTGGAAAAGAGCCGTAAAAATTCCGATTTTCATTGGGTTTCTCCTCCTTGCAAAAGAGTGTTGGCAAAACCCTATTTCGGCATTTTCGTAGAAATATCCTTCATTCAGCCAGAAAGGAGCAACGAGAGCGCGCTCGATGCTATTTCCAACCGATGAGGTTGGCGTCGCCGGTTTCGTCTCTTGGAGTAACCCGCTGTTGTGTGATAGCTAGAGAGGTGAGCGGCTCTTCGATGAGGGAACCACTAATCAGCACTTTCGCCGTATCCCAAAGCACTTTTGCATCCTGCAGCAGGGAGCGCTGGGTTACATAGTTCACATCCATTTGGCACTTGATGGGCAGCAGCTCTTCGATATAAAACTGCTCGCGCTCCTCCACGTTCACTAGCAGCTCTTCCTCGTTACGAAACATCAGTTGAGTTGGACCCGTGATGCCCGGGCGGACAGCTAAGACAATATCGCGTTGCTCGGGCGGGAACTTCTCCACGAATCGAGGAACCTGGGGGCGGGGGCCTACTAAACTCATATCTCCTTTCACCACGTTGATGAGTTGAGGCAGTTCATCGAGTTTTGTGCGACGTAGGAAGCGGCCTAAAGGGGTGATGCGCGAATCGTTGGCAGCAGTGCAAAGAGGCCCGTTTTGATCGGCCCCGGCATACATCGTGCGAAATTTGTAAAGCTCGAAGATGCGGTTGTGCCGTCCAACGCGTTTTTGCCGATAGAAAACGCCTCCGGGAGAGGAGACATAGACGGCGATTGCGATACAGAGGAGGGGAATGGCCAACAGAACCAACAGAGTCAAACCAACACTAACGTCGAGAAGACGCTTAACGAACTCATATTCGGGCTTGGGGGGAAGCGGATTTTGGCTGTTACTTCTTTCTAACCCGTCCATGCCTGAAGTTCTCCTCTCTCGACCTACTAGGTTCTGACCCGTATTTTTGCGGGGTTTACAGGCACAAATAGCACCTACCTAGGTTGACTTTCGCCCCATGGGTATTTGCTCAGACTGACTACAGTGCAGCGCCTTTAAGAGGGATGCACCATGCGAAGTGTACTAGATACGATCGTTTCTAGGCCACATCCCTAGATTATGACATTTTCCCCTAAAAATTATAGACGTTTCTAAGGCTAGTCGTCAACCTCACTGGCGGCCCCTCCTGCACATTAAGTGGATCGAGGTTCGTAGGCGGAAGATAGAGCCTATTTTTACGCTTTATGGGCGGCTTTTCGGTAAAATATCTTTCCATATGGGGTTCCACAAATATCTTTTGCTGCTAGGTGCCGCCTTTATCGCCGGAGCTGTGAATGCCGTGGCGGGCGGAGGTACCTTGCTAACCTTCCCCGCTCTTCTGTTCTGTGGAGAGCTGGCCAATGTGGCTAATGCTACAAGCACCGTTGCCTTATGGCCCGGCATCTGCAGTAGCCTTTTTGGGTATCGTAAGGAGCTAACCAATGTGGGGCCGGCATTGTGGTTTCTCGGCGTTCCTAGCCTCATCGGTGGTGGACTGGGCGCGTTGCTGTTTGCCCACACCAATAACGCGCTCTTTAGCCATCTCGTGCCTTATCTCATTTTTATGGCTACTCTGCTTTTTATGGCGCAGAACCCTCTGTCTAACTGGATAAAGCGTCAGAGCGAGAGGCGCCAACAGGGCGCTTTGGTAGCAAAGGAAAAGCGCGATATTCCGCTTTCCTGGTATGGGGTAAGCTTTTTTCAATTTTTTATCGCTATTTATGGCGGTTACTTTGGAGCGGGTATAGGCATCCTGATGTTGGCCGGGCTTAGCCTCATGGGCTTTACCAATATTCATCAGATGAACGCGCTTAAAAACATCAATGCCATTCTCATCAACTTTGTGGCCATTCTCGTTTTTATAGTCGAGCGCACCTCACCAGGACAGGGGGTAGGCCCTCACCACGATCGGCTTATCCATTGGCCTATTGCTCTGTTAATGATGAGCGGCTCCATTGCTGGTGGCTACCTCGGAGCTGATACGGCTCGACGTATGGGACAGCAAAACGTGAGGCGGCTCATTATCGTTATCGGGCTTCTGCTTACGCTGTGGCTGCTGATTCATCCGCCCGGGGGCAACGTTCCCGCTGGCCACTAGCGGTTCACGGGAGAGGTTTCTGCAATGATATCTTCTTTCCACACGCAAGAGGGATTTGGGTTACCACCGCCCATGCTAGCACAAGAGATAGCGAATGGCCGTAGTGTCCTGGCCAACGCCTCTCCAGCTCGATTGCGGGCGGAGCTGTACCACGCGAAAGGTAGCCTCAACCGCCTTCTTATTCTGCTTTGGCACAAGGACGAGCGGGTTCGCACGGCTGCCGCCCTAGCGCTCTCAGGCGGCGATGGTCATCGAGCCTACATTCCCAGAAATGGACACTTTGCCGGAGCCTTGCTGCGCCGTCTTACCGGCCAGAACATCGCCCCAACTCCGCAGGAGCGTTTAGAGCAGGTGGCACAAGCCCTCCATGATCTGTTAGAACAGAGCGCGAATGACTTGCGCGGTATGGCCAACATGCACTATTCCTTTCTAAGCTGTGCGCTCTATTTGGCGTTGCTAGGAACGTGTCGAGATACCATGGCGAGCGTGCGAAGGCTGCGTGTGGCTACAGCGCACAAGGGGCTGTGTAGGCTGCTCTATGAGCTAAAGCAACCGAGCGTTATGCGGCGGCTCAATGCGCAGGATGCGGCGGCGTTGGCCAATGAAGCTGCTCTAGCGCTTGCGGCCATGCCCCCGCAGGAGCTGCCGGGTTTCTGGCACGGCCTCATGCAAGGCGAGAAGCGCCGTCGCTTGGCCTATGCCGAAGCTCTGTCCGCCTTTTCCGATCGCCGTGCCGTACCTTATCTTCTCCAGACCTTAGAGGGGGCACATCTCGATATCGTCATCCCGCTTGTGCGCTGTCTTGCCCGACTTGGCGATCCTCAAGCGCTTCCGGCACTGGAGAGACTAGCGCAAGGCCGGAATCGGGCGCTGCGTCAAGAAGCAGCTGCCGCTATGGGGCAGATTTTGCGTGGTCTAGAAAAGCGTCCGAGCCGTCTATTGCTACGCCCTGCTGCCCCACCCGATTTTGAGAGGCAGCTATTGCGCCCCCTAAAAGAGCGGCGCGAGACCTTGTTGGAACCAGAAGAGTTATTGCGTTCGCACCCGCAAGAGGAGCAATAGGGGAGAAGATGGAAAAATCGGGGTGACTGGATTTGAACCAGCGACCTCAGCGTCCCGAACGCTGCGCTCTACCAAACTGAGCCACACCCCGAAAGACCCTATGAAACCGTTGACGATCTTGAAGTATATAGTTTTCATGCCTTCTTTGTCAAGAGGACATGGGGCACTCAAGTTAGCCCTTGAGGTACTTGGCAAACCAATCTAGTGTTCTTTGAAAGGCCAGTTTGGCAGCTTCCGGCCGATAGGTATCGCGGGTATCGTTATTGAAGGCATGGCCGGCCCCCGGGTATTCATAGATTTCGGCTGTTTTATGTGCAGCCGCCAGAGCCTCCTGTAGCTTTTTAACTTCCGAAGGAGGGATCGCCTGGTCCTCTTCACCGAAGTGGCCCATGAGGGGAACCTGCATTTTTGAAACCACATCAATGGGGTATTGAGGCTGATTCGGAGTAGGTGTGCCGGAGATGCGCCCATAGTAAGCCACCACCGCGTTGAGAGTGGGGTCTTCGGCCGCCAAAAGCATAGCGAAACGCCCACCCCAACAAAAACCGACAACCCCTACTTTTTGATTAGATGTGGGTAGCTGACGCAAATAGCGAGCGGCACCCTTAAGGTCATCTAAGATCTGTTGGTCGGGGATTTTATTAACGAATTCCAAAAGCGCTCCAAAGCCGGATGGTGGATGCCCTTCTCGCGTAAACAGATCGGGAGCCAAGGCGTTGTAACCGGCTGAAGCGATGCGACAGGCCACATCGCGAATATGCTCGGTCAAGCCAAAGATCTCATGGATAACGATAACGCTGCCGCGTTTTTGCTCCTCTTTAGGTTGCACGAGAAGACCGCGAAAATGAACGTTTTGTGCTTTGTCCTCTACCTCGATCTCGTGTTTGATCAGATTCGGGTCGTGAAGCCCCTGACCAGGTGCATCTTGGGCGCCGGCCCCCTGTGCCACCACTCCGACAACCATCGCACCGGTTCCTCCCAACAACGTTCGGCGGGAGACCTTGCCTTTCCATTCACTCTGTCGCGTCATGTCGAACTCCTCTATGGATTATGTTGCTCTCTTCGCTGCCCACGATGCTCTCTGTTGAGCATCTCCTCATGCGGTAGGCGTAAGCGTTGCATCTGCTGAAGCTGTTGGTCGTCCGGCCGCGCCTGAACGATCAGCGTGGTTGAGAAAGGCTTACCGTCTCGCTCTGCTCGTATTTGAAGTTTTTGGCCTACGGGTAGTGTTTCGCTGAGGGCTGGAATCTCAAAGCGCCCTCGTAAGGGGCGTCCATCTATAGCGGTAATCCAATCGCCTGGACGTAGCCCCGCAACATCGGCAGGACCGCCGATAAACACGGTGTCAATCTGTATGCCGTGCTCATCCGCCTTTCCCGGTATGAAGCCAAACCAGCCGAGGGGGGGCAGCGGACGAATATCCACAGCGAGTTTGGCCACCTCGGCTTTAAGGGTATCTGCCGGCAGGGCAAAACCGATGGCGGTGATTCTCCCAAGCATAGGGTCTATAGTGCCATTAGGAGGAGGGCCGGGTGCTTGAAATGGGTGAATGAAATCGTTTGGAGGCCCATTTAGCGCCCCAACCACCATGCCTATCACATGCGCCTGGGCGTCAATAACCGGAGCGCCACTGGCGCCTGGCCCAACCACCCCTTGCAGTTGAAGGAGATTGTTGTAGTGGAAACGACCGTCCGGAGAGCGTGCCCACAAGTTATGGGCCGTTACCATACCCAGGGTAGGCACTTGTGAAAAGCCAGCCTGGTTGCCAAACACAAGCACCAGACAACCAGGTGGTGCGGCGCTGTCCTCGCCCCAATCGAGGGTTGGAATGTCGGTGTCTCTGGGCAGGCGAAGAACGGCCACATTATTTTTATAGTCTACATTCATGCCGACGGCAGGCACCCATTTCCCTGAGTCTGTGATAACAATGGGATGGGCCATACAGCCGACTACTTCTGCCGTTGTAACGACTAGGTCTTTTTGAATGAAAAATCCACTACCCGTAAGCCTTATCGGTGGCATATCGTTGGCATAGACTGCATCGGCTTGTGCAGAGGTGGGTTTAGACGACTTAAAATCGCGTCCTTTTGGCGGGGGTGGAGGGCCTGGAGAGAAGAATGGAAAGGAGCCCGGCTCTGGAGAAAAACCTTGCGGAGGAGGAAAAGGAGGTTTGTCTGGGCCACCGAACGGACGTGCCCAGCCACGAATGGTTACCACACAAACGCGGGTTTTAGATATGAGTTGCGCAAGCTCATCGGAAAGCTCTTGCAGGATATGCGTGTCGGTAGACGAGCCTTGTTGAGGGGGAGGGGACTGTGGCGCTGCAAAACTTCGCTCTAATAACAGCGGCCTCCCCAACACCAACAGCGTGAGCAAAGCAACAAACACAAAACGCTTTCGACGCATGGTTGCAAGAGCACCTGCTTTCAAAAAAGTTTAATAGATCGTCTGTCGGTCTGGCGAGTCGGGCTGTAGACTCGTTAGAACAAACTGGGCTTCTGCCGTTGTATTTTGAGTAGCGGAAGGTGCCTTGGCCACCTGGCTCGATGTCATTGCAGAGGCCTCGGACTTACTTGCTAGCACAGGGGCGTTGGAAGTTGGAACGACAGACGAATGACGTTTAAAAGGCTTCGTTGTCGGCACGTTTTTAGGAGCACTGCTATGCTTGTGCGGATGATGTTCTTCCGATTTGGTGCTCTGATGCCTCTTTACAGGTGGCGCTGTTACCGTGTCGTCTTCAGCTGTGGAGATGGTTGGGTTATCTAATCCAAGCAAGCTACTAGCAACGGTGTCGGAGTGAGGAGGTGCGATAATGCTTGGCTCCGAAGTGAGACCGGGTGAGGGAACAGAGGTGCTTGCAAGCCCCGTCGGTTTTGGAGTCCGCTCATGCGGGAGAAGACGCCCGGCCAAAAAGCCCGGTAAAAGGAAAAGCAGGGCGAGCAGCACCACAGGTACCGTGTGCCTTTTGGAGGTTGCCGGAATCAGCTCTTCTTGTACGAGGCGTGCACGCAGGGTATGCCAACCGGAGCGCGGTTCGGGCACTTCGGAGGAATAAGCGATTCGAAGCCATTGGTGTGTCTCTTTCATGCTTTCAAGTTCGACACGGCAGCTTTCGCATGCGGCAAGATGGCGTTCAACATCCTCCATACGCTCTTCAGGCAAGCGCCCTGTAAGATAGTCCCACAACAGCAGTTGGGTGGAGCGGCAAGTTAAATTTTCAAAATCTCGCATGGTTTATCCTCTCCCGTCTCCATTAGGCTTTCAAAAGCGATTCGAGCCTCTCCCTAAAGGCGCGTCGTGCACGAAACAGACGGAGTTTGATGCTGGAGATAGAGCAATCGAGGATTTGGGCTATCTCTTGATAGCTCAAATCCTCAAAGTCACGCAACACAATAACCTCTCGATGTGCCGCCGGCAGGGCGGCCAGCACGCGACGCACGCGTTCTTGGAGGTCTTGTTGCACAATGATATCGGCCGGGTCACGGCCCCAAAGGGAGTTGTCGGGCCGATTGGCGAGCTGGTCGTCAAAGGGAACTTCACGCCGTCGCATGCGTGTTTTATAGCGATCACGACAGAGGTTGCTGGCGATCTTGATGAGCCAAGTCAACAGGTTGCACTCCCCACGAAAATGTGGCAACATACGAAAGGCACGCACGAAGGTTTCCTGCATCACGTCGTCGGCCTCATCGGCATCGTTGAGCATGCGGTAGGCATAGCGATAGACGGCGCGCGAGCAGCGGGCATAAAGCTCTTCAAAAGCCTCCATACTGCCCTCGCGGCATCTTTGCGCCAGCTCTTGTTCTGATAGCCCTGACTTCACTTTTCATCCTCCCAATATCGCAGGCACACTTGGGATCGCAGGCCGCTTACCTGCAGTTCGAAGCACCTTTCAAAATAGATAGACGATGCGGGCCCCTCGAAGTTATCTTGATGTGCCAACTTTTTACGAAAATCTCTTTTCTCTAGCTTGCATAGATGTCCATAATTTTATGCAGCAGCCGAACGGCCTCTGGTTTAGGACGCTGGAAACTATTGCGGCCGATGATGGAGCCAAAGCCGCCCCCTTCACGGATAGCACGTATCTCTTCTAGGAGCTTTTCCTCCGTTTCAAAAGCCCCACCGGAGAAAATAACGATGCGCCGCCCTTTGAAGGCGCAGTCCACCACATGGCGCACCCTGTCGGCTAGCGTCTCAATAGGGATTTTTTGCGCCTCATAGACCTTTCGTGCCGCCTCCTGCTCGATATAGGCGGTTGGCAATTTCACCTTAATAATGTGCGCACCTAGTTGTGCGGCAATATGGGCCGCATAGCCCACCACATCTATGGCGGTCTGGCCCTGTTGGCTTAGCCCGGAGCCGCGCGGGTAAGACCAGATGACCACGGCAAGCCCATGGCGTTTGGCCTCCTCAGCACAGGCACGGATTTGACTGTACATCTCGAGCCGATGGGCTGAACCCGGGTAGATAGTAAACCCAATGGCCACACACCCAAGCCGCAGGGCATCGGCCACACTGGCCGTGAGAGCCTGGTTGGGGTCCGCTTCGTCGTACAGTACATCATGGTCGTTGAGCTTGAGAATGAGTGGAATCTCACCGGCATATTCGCGTGCACCGGCTTCGAGGAAGCCCAAAGGGGCGGCATAGGCATTGCAGCCGGCCTCAATGGCCAGCTCAAAATGGTAGCGCGGGTCGTAGGCCGGTGGGTTCGGGCCGAAACTGCGCGCAGGCCCATGTTCAAAGCCCTGATCTACCGGAAGAATCACCAGTCGTCCCGTTCCCGCCAAACGCCCATGGTTCAACAACCGCGCCAGGTTGGTGAGGGTACCGGGGTTATCGCTGCTGTACCAGCTTAAGATCTCTTTCACACGCTCCGTCATCCTGTTCTCCTACTCGCTCCTTTCTACAGATGCACCATCGCCTCTTTCTGTTAATACGTCTTAAAACTGCATGTTTCCTTCAGGCTGAGGGAGGTATTTTCCGAGTCAAAGGACTTGGATTAGATAACTCAGGGTAGGCGCGTAGCCTTAGTGAAACACAACACCCGCACGTAAAACGTGCGGGTGACGACACGACTATCTATTCGAGATAAACGCTCGCTTTACGCTGAACTTCTTATCATGGGGAGGAGCGAGGTTTTTGGGGTTTGTCTGCAGAGGTTTTTAGATTCAATAGCCGCTGAACCATCTGGACGGCTTGTGACACATCTTGGGCTTGCCCCACATAACGATGGTCTCTATCGAGAATGCGGATATCCGGTATTCCCTGCACTCCAAAACGGGTTGCTACCTTGCCATCGTCATCAGCCAAGAGAGGGTAGGTAAGGCCATGGCGTTTCTTGAAGCTTAGGAGCTGCTCCTGTGTTGGATTAGCCCCTTCGGGAACGGCGATGCCAAGCACCTGCACGCCTCTCTTTTTAAAAGCTTGCCAAATCTCTTTTTCCACATGAGGAGCCTCCTCATTGCAGGTTCCTCAGTAGTAGCCATAAAAATCGAGCACGACGATCTTGTTTTTGAACTGGGAAAGGCTTACCTGTTTGCCTTCCGCATTGCGAAGGCTAAAATCCACTTTATCGCCAGCTTTGTAGGGACTATCGGGTTTGGCCAGTGAACTGAGTGCTAAAAGCATCACCAAAACACCACCCCATAGTGCACCTAAAGTCCCTTTTGAGTAGCTCTTTGTCTGCATGGCTCACTTCCCTCCTATGGCTATCGGTTTGGCTGCATCGGCTGTCGTTTTCGGACTAAAGGCCTCTTTTACCGCTGTCGTTGCCTGCATAATGCTCATGCCGTTGAGGCGGTCTCGCAGGAAGGCGAGAGCGGCCTGCAGCTGTCGGTCGTGGGCTTTATCGTTAAGGCCTTGCCAATTCGGCTCCGGCAGCACCTCGATATCGGGCAGAATGCCGCCAGTACCGGGAATACGGTTGTGATTTTCATCCTGCTGATAATTGATATCGTAGTGCTTTGGGGGGTAGTAGAGCGCGGTGGTAAGCCTGAGACAGGAGCCGTCGTCGAGTTGAAAAAGCGTTTGCACGCAGCCTTTCCCATAGGTGCGCTGCCCGATGATAGTTCCTGCTCCATAATCCTTAATAGCACCGGTAACGATTTCGGAGGCGGAGGCACTAGAATCGTTCACCAAAACGACAAGCGGCACACGATGTTTGTAGGTGGTATCC
Source organism: Chthonomonas calidirosea T49 (assembly GCF_000427095.1). Taxonomy (NCBI): domain Bacteria; kingdom Bacillati; phylum Armatimonadota; class Chthonomonadia; order Chthonomonadales; family Chthonomonadaceae; genus Chthonomonas; species Chthonomonas calidirosea. The sequence continues at coordinate 1,994,510 of NC_021487.1, read as the reverse complement.
ACGTTTTCGAGTTTTCGGCCCTGCTCCTCACCGTCCCCTTCATGGATGATCACCACGTTATTGTGGAGAGCAGGCACGCTGTTTTTCGGAATAAAGATGGAGGCGATCTCCACAGCCTTTTCCAGCAGCCCACCTGGGTCGGAGCGGAGATCGAAAACAAGGGCCCGCATGCCTTGAGCTTGAAGGGCCGAGAAGGCTTTGTTGAGCTGTTCCAGGCTCTTTTCGTTGAACTCGGAGAGGTAGATGTGACCGATTTTGTATTTTGGATCCTCCATCCAATACTTAACAACAGGCGGTTCCACACGTGCACGAGTGATAGTAAATTCGATGGTCTTGTTTCCACGCGTCACCGTGATGTGCACTTTGGTCCCTGCCGGTCCTTTGATCAGTTTCACCACATCGTTGATATCCATGCCAACAACGGAGGTGTTGTTAACGCGAGTGATGATATCACCCGCTTTCATTCCAACATGTTCGGCCGGGCCGCCTTCGATCACCTCATCTACGATCACGCGTGGTGGGTCGGCTCGGAGCATGGTGCCAATACCCTCAAAATCGCCACGAGTGGTTGTCTCTTGAAACTGCAGCCACTCGTCTGGGTCGAGGAAGCTAGTAAAGGGGTCGTGAAGTGTCAACAGCATGCCACGAATGGCATCGTAGGTGAGTTGGCGGGTTTTGTTTTCGCCTATACTGCCATAGTAGTATTTGCGTAGCAGCGATAGTCCTTCGGCGTACATCGCCTCGGCATCGGCCGAGTTTTTTGCATTCTGTGGGTTTTGCGTGGCATCGTCGCTCTGGAGGAAGCGAGCCGAATGGAACCCTGGTTGAAGGGCAGACTGCGAAAGGCTTTTGCTGGCAAAACCGGCCAACAATGCCAGAAAAACAACACTAACGACTAGAGGACTCACGATCTCTCGTTTCATAGGTTTTTCCTTCACGACCTCTTTGCTTTCGGCCTATTCTGCACGTTGGATGGCCGCATCGGTATCCACTTGGTTGGGCGTTAAAGAGATATCCGGTGTTAGCCCACGGCTTAGGTCGGTACCTGTTGCCGTTAAAAGGTGCGCTGTGGCGATCTCTATGGCGGCCCCATCAGGGAGCGGGGCGTAGAGTTGCAGCACATCATCACCCTCGGTATGGGTGCCCACGATTTGAGCGTGAGCGAGATCATGTAGGGCTGCTGCCACAAACTCGGCGATATTAGCTGTGCCGGCGTCTACAAGCACGGTGATCTTTTGGACAGGGAGCTTTTTGGAAGCCGCTATCATGATGGGCGAGCGGTCATTAGGGTGCTTTTCTATAATTCCAGCTTTTCCGCCACCGGTGAGCTCTCCGATAAGAGTCTGTGCTGCGTGCCATCCGTCAAGATTAGGCGTGTTGATAGCCTCCACCCCTCCTGGGTTTTGACGTAGGTCAACGATCAGTTGTTTGAGGGGGCCTATATTTGCCAAGGCCTGTTGGAAGGCTTTTTCGCTCTCCTGGTTGAAAAGTTGGATGCGCAGATAGCCTATTCCGTCGCCAAGAAGGCGGTAGGATACCGAGGGCACCACGGTAAGTGCGGTGGTAACGGTTTTTGTAAGGGGGGCAGCCTCACCGGGGCGTACAATGGTGAGCTGGTGGGTTTGTCCGATTCCTGTAGTGAGAAGTTCTATGGCTTTAGAGAGGGAGTAGCCATCTTTGAATTTATTGGCAACGACCTCAAGTTCTTTCTGTTTGTCCGCGTCGCTTTTGCCGGTTTCATCTTGAATGCGGTTCACATCGTCGAGGATAGAGTAGGCGATAATCCAGTGCCCATCAATATGGGTAATGCGGTCGCCATCTTGCAGACCGGCCTTTTGCGCAGGGCTATTGGGCATAACATCGGTAACGGTGAGGTAACGATAGTCTACGTCCTTCTGTTTGGTTTGCAGGACATTCAGCACGACCCCGATACCGTAAAAACGGCCTTGCAGAGCATCGGTATGTGCTTGCCCTAACGAAGGTTTCAGGAAGTCCGTTTTGGGATCGTTGAGGGAGGCAAACATGCCTGAGAGGGCACCGTCGCCCAAGGAGGTCTCCGTGCCGTAGCTACGCACGTAGTCGTGCCGCACATGTTCAAGCACACTTTCGAAAACCTCAGCTGGGGGAACGTTTACGTCTTGTAAGGCGAAACGCCCATCTGCTAGCTCGATGCTGGCAAGGTGCCGTCGGTCTGTCGCGATCAGCCGCTGTAGACTCCACAAAGAGGTGTCTGCGTGCGAGGCCATTTGGCGCCCAACCCAAAAAGCGCCTGCCGTTACTCCAACCAAACCCGTAACTGCACCGAGACGGCGCAAAAACTTTTTCACTCGTGCCTCCCTTCACAGTCTTGACAATGGACGCGACGCTGTTAGCTTTACCTGTCCTAAGAGATTAGACTGTAGAAGTAGCTTCATTGTTTAGGTTATTTTTATTATACTCCGGCTTTTGAGTAGAAGTTCTCAGTGTACGGATCGAGACTTTAGGCTTTCAAAAAGGGCACTATAGCGCTGGGCGACCTTCTGACAGGTGAAGTGTTGTACCACATAGTCTCTACCGGCACGCCCCATTTTTTCAGCTAAAGCGCGATCTTCATAAAGCCCTTGCAGCGCAGAAGCGAGCGCTTTGGCGTCTTCGGGAGGGATGCATAACCCGCAGCCTGCCGTCTGAATCACGCGATGCGTGTCGCTTTCTGGGTCAACACCAGCGATAACGGGACGCCCCACCCCCATGATGGTAAAAAGTTTGCTAGGAACCGAATCCTCCGTAAGTCCTCTACGTAATGGGATCAGTCCCACATCGGCTGCGGAGTAGAGCTCTGGTACGCGTTCGTACGGTTGAAGGGGCAGAAAGATCACGTTGTTAAGCCCTAGGGCATGAGCGCGTTCTACAAGGGCCGTTTTAGAGGCTCCATCGCCAACAATGACGATGCGGAGGTCTTGCAGATTTTGAAGGCAGAGAGCTGCTTCTAATAACGTCTCCAGGCCCTGCGAAAGCCCGACGTTTCCGGCAAAAAGCGCCACGAACTTATCATCGAGGTCATGCTCTTTGCTGAAGGCGTTGTGGCGTGGTAGAGGTCGTACAAAGTTCTCATCAATGAAGTTGGGAATGACCTCAACTTTCCACTCAGGAACCCCTTTGCGCAGGAGATTGGCCTTAAAACAGTCTGAAATAACGCTGACCGCAGCTGCTTTTCGATAGACAAAGCGTTCCACCTGTTCAAAAAAACGGATGACCGCTCTGTTTTGCAACACACCAAGGCGAACGGCTACATCAGGATAGATGTCTTGAACGTTGTAGATAAATGGTACGCCTTTAATGCGGCTCAATGCCCACGCGGTGATACCGTTTGTGAGCGGAGGGGAGGGAGCAAGGATGGCATCGAAGCGCCCAATGAGCAATCCTGCAATGCCAGAGGTGAGGTTAAAGGAGAGATAGTTTAGCAGCCTGCCCCAAAAACTTGTCTTTTTCGAAGGCACATAGAGATAGACACGATAGACTCGCATAGAGCCTATTTGCTCTCGCATCCACAGTTTGCCTCGATAGGCTGGCCAGATGCAGTTTTGGTCGTAATGAGGCATACCGGTAATCACGAAAACTTCATGCCCCTGGCGTGTCAGCTCCTCTCCTAAAAGCGTCATAAGAATGGCATTGGTGGCGCTTTCTGGTCGGAAATAGGTTGTCAGCAGGAGAATGCGCACCGGTCTACCCTTTCCTATTCGAGTTGTATAATACGGCTTTATAGAGCGCCAAAGTCTCTTCAGCAGCCTTTTTCCAAGAGAAGCGTGCTACATTAGCATACCCTTTCTGACGTAAAGCCTTGCGAATCGAATCGTCATCAAGGGCTGTCCTTAAAGCGGATAGAAGCGATGTCTGGGAGTGCGGATCGAAGTAGAGAGCGCCTTCACCCGCGACTTCAGGTAAGGATGCCACCTGAGAACATACAACTGGGACGCCAGCCTGCTGCGCTTCTAGGATAGGAAGGCCAAACCCTTCATATTTCGAGGGAAAAACGAAGAGCGTTGCGCCGTCTAAAAGCGCACTTACGACGTCGTCAGCCACATAGCCTGTGCGGATTACTCGATCTCCTAACCCAAGTTGCTCGATTTTTTGTTCTACCTCTGAGCCGGGTGGCGTATGCCCTACTAGCACAAGAGGATAAGAATAGATAGATGCGATTTTTGAGAAGCCTTCCAGTAAAAATGGGATGTTTTTATGTGGGCTAAGGCTGCTAAAGGCTAAGAGATAGGGGCCGTCCAAGCCGAATTGTTGGCGTACCTCCTGCAGTTTCTGCTTCGGACAGGGTGGACGCGCTTTAGGTGCTTCGTGTATCACACAGATCTGTTCTTTCTTAAGGCCGATATGCACTATGAGCTCTTGGCGTGTAAATTCAGATACGGCGATCACGCGAGCAGCCCGCCGTGCTATCCGAGGCACCAAGAAGGCTAGCATAAGGCGTCGGGATGCTTCCATCTGATTTCCAAAAGCGATATAGTTCAGATCGTGAACGGTGACGATGTGAGGGCAGGCAGGCCATAGAGGCCCAACATATCCACAGGAATGCAGCAGCTCAATGCCCTCCCTCTTTATGCGTTGGGGCAGTTGGAGCTGCTCATAAAGATAGCGCGCTCTTCGGCTACTTGCCCGTACGGGGCAGACAACTTTACGAACGTTCGGTGCATCGGTAAGTTGGAGGTTCTCAGCTTCCAAATTGACGAAAAGGCAGTACTCATTGTCTTTGTCAATGGAGGCTAGTCCCTGGATTAACCCCTCCGCGTAGGTCTGCGTTCCGCCCACATGGTTCGGTAGAAGATAGAGCAGATTAATTCCGATACGCATTTTACGAGTGACCCTCTTCATAAGGGGCAGATATCCGTTGTGGGGAAAGGTTTACATCCTGAATGGGGCGACCATGACGCTTACGCCGACGATTCCACAGATAGCGGCCAAAGCAGAAAATCAAAGGGGGGGTTAGGGCGATGCTAAAAGCTGCCACACGCTTAAGCCCCTTCCAGTGAGATCGGATAAGTGGCTCCTTGATAAAATATTTGATGTTATAGAGGCGCTCGGCTCTGCGGGCACAAAGAAAACGCAGTGTGCCGATTCCCATTGCTTTACAAAAGGACGTGCACGCGTCTCGACAGACTTCCGGGCCGTAAAGAGGCTTTAGCCTATCTGTTAACTCGTTCCATCCTCGGAACACCTCCCAATAGCGATCCGACCAGGAAAAAACCTCGGCGCTGCCTACGCGATTACGTACCACGGGCTCCGCAAGCACAAAGAGCGTTTTGCCGACGAGCATCTCCATAATAACACCGACATGGGCGTAATAGGTTCCGATGTAGCGTTCTGGATCTACCTTTCGGAAAGGCTCGGTTCTTAGCACACAGCTTCCGATAAAACCGATCGTCCAGCCATACTGTCGGAAGAATGTCGGTGCCTCCATAGCGGTATCTCGTTCCAAAGGAAGCACCTTCTCACAGAGTACCGTCTCCACGGTAGGATCCACATAACGATAGTTCACCACCAAAAAGGGAAGATTTGTCGCTTTTGATAGCACATCTAAAACGTTGGCGATGCCTGTTGGTTCCATGCGATCGTCCTCTCCCAAAAGCCAAACATATTCGCAGGGACAGAGGTTCGCCGCATGAAGAATGTTGCGATCAAGCCCTAGTCGGGATAGGTTGGGAGAGTAGAAGAGAAGAGGATAGCGTTGTTGGAGGCGTGTTACAACGAGGCGATTAGGCGAATTTGGCGCATCGTCAGCAATAAAAATGGGGACGTTGAAGGGACGTGCCGATTCGATAACAGATAGAAGGCACCGCTCTAGCTGCTCTGGACGCTGGTAGGCCGGGATGCAAACACCCAGCTTTTTATTGCCAGCGCTTCCTAACATGGTGTATCTCCAGTGGCAGGAAGGGAGCTGGGGATGATATTCTCTCTTCCTGTAGGGTGTCTGTAGAGGATACGCAGTCTACAGATAATTTCTACAATACCAACAATGAAACCAAAGAAAAGTACATCGAGAGGAAAGTCGAAGAAGGTTAGGAACGCAGGCGCTGCAATAAGAAGAAACGCGTAAAGTAGCATGCGCGGGGACTGTTGGGTTCGCGTTAGGTCGAGATAAGGCAGTCGAGGGAGCACCATTACGTAGAGAAGAGCCGTCAACACGTTCGTTGGGCTTAACAAGCCCGATAACACCACGCCAATCCAGCCAAAATCGGCGAAGTAGGAGACCGTGGCGAAGGCTGGGGTAAATCCTTTGCTGGCCTGTCCCGGGTAGAAGATATCGTTGATCAGGGTGATGCCGTAGGAATACGGTTTATTTGGATAGAGCGCGCGAGGCACAATACGCCAAAAGCTTGAGAGGAATATCTCTCCATGATAGAGCGGTATTTGACCGTTAAGGTAACGTTGATAGTACATTGCGGCATTAACAAAATAGTCGGAATAGGTAGCGATCTTCTCTATTCCAAGTCCATGCATAGAACTGATAAAAATGTAAGCGAAGAGGGTAGTTGAGATGAGGACAAGTAAAAAGAAAGTTGCTCTGAAGTATCGGAACTTACGCAGAGATAATATGGTGAGAAAGTAGGCGGTATAGAGAAGAATGTAGTCTTTGGTGCCTAACAGATACACCCCAAATAGATAAAGAGGAAGGCGTTTAAAGAGAGAGGTAGAAGAGGTTGTATAAACGGTTCCTAACACCGTAGCAAGTGAGAGAAAAGTGATGCAGAGAGCATACCACTGTCCAGCTCCGGCACGATGGAACTGATAGCCCATTCTAGGGTTGAGAATCCATGGGACTACACCATAACTGTGGCGCGCAAGCAGCACAAAACAGAGGCAAAACAGAGCAAAAAACAGATCGGCGGCGAGGCGCATACGCTTTGGGCGTGCAGCTAGGCCTCCTGAACGCATAAGTCGCTCAAGGTACCCGCGAAATGGCTGGGCCGATAACAGGCGCACCAATAGAGTGAGCATCAAAAAAGCGAGTCCGTCATGCACGTTTTGAACGAGCAGCGCATACTGGAAATAAGGGTTAAAAAGCCCGTCTTTTAAGAGAAAGAGCGGCCCACTGAGAGTAGTCACAATCTCTGGTGGAATAGTGAAGAGCGCATAGATAGTAAGCAGATTGAGTGTCCCCAATCGGAAGTAGATACTGAAGTAGATTGGAGGAAGCAGAGTCAGGAAAAGCCAAAGGAGGAGGTTCCCCACATAAAGCAGGCTCATCATGGGTCATATCGCTCCTTTGGGGCTTTTCCCATACGACCCTTTAAAAAATCTACAACCCCATTCATCATCGCCCGAATCTGCCTTCTCTCCCCTTTTATAAGCCTCAGAACTCCCCAGGGGAGGCGTGTAATGAAGAAGTAGATAAAAAAGAAAACAAGGGCTGCAGGATTTTGTTGGTGCTTGCGCATGAAGTAAAGGCGGTTACGGGTACAGTAGTACACGGTAAGGGGAGACATTTTTCCCCCGCTCGTACTGCTCTCCTTGTGGTAGACAACGGCTTGGGGCACAAATTTGACTTTTGCTCCAAGGCGTACGGCGCGAGTAATGAGGTCTGTATCGTCGTAGTAGATGAAGTAAGCTGCATCATAGGCGCCGATACGTTTCAAGAGTTCACTTGGAAAGAGAGTGGCACAGGTGCTTGTCATCTTCCCATAGACGATCTGTGAGGTATGAGTATCGTCTAGATGGTTGTAAAAAAAGTCTCGATGCACCCCTCGCCAGTAGTCAAAGTCGCCAAAATGGTTATTGATGCGTTTGGGATCGTCATGATAGAGGATTTTCGGAACAACGATGGTATCCGGCTCCGCAGCCGCCACAAGATGAGTAAGAAAATGCGAATCGACTTCCGTGTCATTATTGAGCAGTAACACGTAATCGCATTGCTGCGCAAGACACCACGTAATGCCGGCCTCATTTCCGCCGGTGATGCCCGTGTTTTCTGCAAGGCGTATGAGATGGACATTGGGGTAGTGAGCAGCGACCCAATCGGCAGAGCCGTCGGTGGAGGCGTTATCAACAAGCACAATCTTGACCGAGGGATAGGCGACCGCTGTGAGAGACTGCAGGCATGCAGGCAAATAGTTACCTCCATTATAGTTTACAAGCACGATACCTATGACAGGTAAGGTGCGGGTAGACAGGTGAGCTTCGAGCGGTTGGACGATCGCTTCCGGCTGTTGGTTCATGCTAACCTCGCATCAATCCACGCTGACGCATCTGCTCAAGCGAAGCCTCGTAGCCTTGTGCCTCTTCATGATGGGCTTCTGCCCAGTGTAAGAAGTTTTGTAGCCCTGCAGGAAATGAGCATCGTGGCTCGTAATCGAGAAGCTCTTTGGCCAGCCTAAGGTCTGCGATATTGTGGCGGATGTCTCCTAGACGATAGGAACCTGTTATCTTAATGGCCGACCGATTGCCGAAAAAGTGATTGATGCGTTCGGCAACTTCACGCAACGTTGTCGGCTGACCGCTCCCTACATTCACGGTATAAAGGCCCTCTTGAGAGGTCTTTAAAGCGTTTACAACGGCATGCACCACATCCTCAACGTATACAAAGTCGCGGCTCTCTTCTCCGTCCTCAAATACATAGATCGGCTTTCCCTGCCGTGCCTGCCCTGCAAACACGGCGAGCACGCCTGTATAGGGATTGCTGAGCGACTGTCCAGGCCCGTAGACATTTTGAAAACGCAGGGCATAGGCCGTGATGCCTCTTGCTTTTGCAAAAAGCAGGACCATCTGTTCCTGTATCTGTTTGGTTAAGCCATAGAAGGAGGTTGGTTGATAAGGGGCACCCTCATCGGTTGGTAGAGGACGACAGAATGAGGCGCAGTGTGGACAACGCGGCTCAAAATTCCCGGCGTCCATGTCCTCGACGAGGCGCTCTTTTGGATAGACGACGCCATGGGTTTCGCAGCGATACTTTCCTTCTCCGTAGACCGCACGTGAGGAGGCGACAACAATGCGCTGGATATGGTTTTCTTTGGCGTTCATCAGGTAGTCCATAAGGTGAGCTGTGCCGCCAACATTGACTCCCTCGTAGCGGCTTACTTCGTACATAGATTGTCCGGTGCCTGTTTCTGCGGCGAGGTGAACCAAGGCATCACATCCCTCCAAGGCGCGATGTAGGGCTGCTCGATCTCTCACATCGGCCACAAAGAGAGTGAGGCCGGTGGACAAATCGGCCGGCAGTTTCTGACCATGCGGATGGATTTGAGGGTTAAAATTGTCCAAAACACTCACTTGCCACCCTTCATGCAGTAACCTGCGGCAGAGATGGGTTCCTATGAAGCCTGCTCCTCCGGTTACCAGAACCTTCACGTAGGTTGAACCTCCTTATGGGCAGTAATTTCGATGGCGTCTCCTAGCTTAAGCCGATCGAGTAGTTTGGCAGTACGTTGTGCAATAACGCGCAGCGCATAGTTGTTGAATACCAATCCCTCTGTTGAGAGCTTGCCGTTTTTGCGGTTGAGAAAAATCTGCAGGCTGCCTAGAATACCGGAGTAGTCGGAGTTATAGGTAACTCGTTCGACTACGAAATGGTGTTGTTGAAGGAGATAGGTAAGCGTTCTTACGGAGTAGCTATACGGATGTACGGGCACACCAAGGTACCACCAGTATTTTCTAAAGAGTTGCGCATTCCACCCTGCAATGTTGGGTACCCCGATAAGCAGCTTCCCTTCTGGTTTTAGAATGCGGTGTATCTCCTCTAGGGTCTCATGCGGATTTACAATGTGTTCAAATGAGTGATTGGCACGAATATAGTCGAAATAGTTCGCTTCAAAGTGTGCCTCTAAAAGATTCCCATGACGAATATCAAGCTCTGCAGCGCGGCCTACGGCTACCGCCTGTTCATTAACCTCTACCCCATAAACCTCCCATCCTTGTTGGCGCATTTTGTAGAGAAACTGCCCGCTTCCACATCCTATATCAAGCAAGCGTCCCGGCTTTGAAAACGTGGGGTCTTTCGTACCGATATGCATCATGAACAGGCTTTTAACCAGCCGCTTTAAGCGCATTCGGGCAGTCGGAGTCGATTCAAACTCCTGGTAGGCGTAGTAAGTAGACGGGTATAAACGCGTTAACGCGGCTTCATTCGGCATGGGGTTTAAAAAAACCAGCGTGCAACTTTGGCATCTATCCAGGCGGTACTCACCCGGAATACCATAGTGTCTGTCATGAGTTATATAAAGCGGTCGTAACGCCCTTGAGTTGCAGAGTGGACAGTATTCAAGTGTGATCCAGCCTGCGTCTGTTTCGGTATTATTTGTCATTATTCCCATGTCCACTCTCCGCGATCAGGATCGTAGCGGCGGAGTATGCGAGCTGGTACACCCGCAGCCACACAGTAATCGGGAACGCTCTTGGTGACCACAGAGTTGGCCCCAATAACGGCCTTATGCCCGATAGTCACATTGGGGAGCACCACACTGCCCATGCCCAAAAACGCACCATCCTGAATTTCTACAAAAGAGTCCTCTTGTGGCATTCGCTCGCCTATTTTACGTGGGTCGTGGATATCTTCATAGGGATGGTGAACGTCCACGATAGCACAGTTTCCGGTGATAGTTACCTGAGAGCCTATAACAACTTTGCGATGACAGACAATGTGAACGTTTTGCTCGATATTGGTTCGATCGCCTATAATGAGCAGAGGCTGTTTTTGGGGATCAGTTATAATGGCTTCTAAGCGAGCGCCTTCTCGAATAAGCACATGCTCTCCGATTTGAATGCAGTGAGGATTCAAAATAAGAAGCGGTTTACGTATGGCCGTACCCTTCCCCAGCTTTTTAAACATGGGACGATAGTAGAGCATAGCTTTTAGTTGATAGTAACGATGGCTTAGGCGATAGAGTCGATTCAACCATGGTTCGGCCATAAACACCTCACATTATGGCGTGTTTTGGGGTGAGAAGGTCTCCTGTCGCCCGTCGGTCGGGGAGGCTATTTCAGCGGAAGGTATCGTCTGCAAGATCGTCTCTGCGATTTGCCGATTGCGCTTGGCGATCTCGTCTGCTGTCAACCCCATTTTTGCCTCATAACCCTTTATCGCTTTGAGAAGCGAATAGATCATCATCAGCGCAGAGAGATGCACTGCTTGCCGGCCACCCCTTATTCCCCCTTTTAGAAGGTAATCGCTCCAAAGTGCTTTAAAGGGAAGTAGGAGAAGATAGGGTAGAGGGCGGTCAAGCTCTTCTGGGGCTCGCACTTTCTTCTCGATCTCTGTATATCGCTGGATGGTTTCGAGGTAGGTGGCCGCCGTATTGGAAATAAGATGATGGACGAAGTATCTAGAGGGCATATAATAGACACGTTCTTTGGGGGCCACGATCCGGCCGAATTCGTGGATTTTGTTATTCCGAAAGTCAATGGTGTTTTTCTTGAAGGCCCGTGCGCGGTAGCCGATAGCGATATCGTGACAAAAGGCTCCTTGAAAGTAGTTCTTACGTACCATACAGATCACATCGTAACGTTCCGACCGAATGAGGCGCTCTAACTCCTCCAGTGCATCCGCTGCAACTAGCTCGTCGGCTGCAAGCCAAAACATCCAATCGGTGCGCACGGCAGACTGAACATTATCGCAGGTCTCTTGGTTTTCCATAAAGCCGCCCTCATTGCGGTTTAAAAGCACATCACAGCCCTGCTCTTTAGCGATATCGCGGGTGCGATCGGTACTGTAGTTGTCAACCACAAGAATGCGCCCATAACTTCTGAAATTGCGGATGACTAGAGGAAGGCGCGCCTCTTCGTTGTAAGTGAACACCACGAAGGTTAAATTTGGGATACGCAACCTGTTACCTCTCACTCTATGGTCTTTAACGGAATATCGGTAGGGCGTGAGCGATGCCACTCGTTTCGTTTCTTTACGAAGATCAGTGTGCCTCCTCCAAAGCTTACCACAAGATGGACAAGAAAATAGACTCCCATTACTCCAGTTGCCCCATAGGGCTTTGCAAGAAGAAGGCTGCCGCCTGCAATAAGAATACCAGCGAGCAGAGCAATGCCAAGAAAAGGCTCTTGCTTATGCGCTCGTAGATAGATCCACTCTGCGTTGACAATATGATAAACCACCGTGGTCGCCACTAAGAGTAGTAACGGCAGCGGAGCAAGAAAGCGCGTTCCTAGTCGGGGATAGAAGCGCTGTAACGCCACGGCGGCGCACCAGAAAAGACCTCCGGCGGACAGCTCGATCAGCAGGGATTGCCATAAGGAAGGAAAGAAGATGCCATCGAGTGTATCGTACTCCTGTTTGGAGATCAGCATCCCGAAGGGGGCCGATTTGGTCGTAACCCAGGATAGTGCAAAAGCTGCAATAGAAGCCATAACGGCAAGGCTCATGCCCATCTGCCCCGCCATAACGGGGCCGTGGGTTGCGAACAGAATGGGGTCGAACATCCTCAAAACGGCATAGCTGCTGAGCCAACACACCGCTATTCGCCAGTGAAAAGGAAGGATCTCCGTTTTCCAATTCACGCGCGCATAGGAGGTAGGATGCCTCCATAGATCTTGAATCCATCGCCAATAGGTCCCAAACACCCATAGTCCGCTCCATAGAAAAGCCACCGTGTTGGTAATAGGAGCCGTGTTGATTCCCCAATGAAGCGTTAAGGCTATCCAAAAAAGCACCGTGCCGACGATCGTCTGTTGCATCTGCAGCCGAGCGATCTGGGCGATAAGACCGCATCCTTCTAGAATGCAGAGTAACGGCGTAACGGCCAACGAGCCCGATGTCACTAGCACGATCCAGACCCAGGGAAGTTCCCAATGCACATGGATTCCTGCGCGATGGTAATGGGAGAAGAACCAGATGCCTCCAGGCAGTACAAACAGGAGCACTGCAAGAGCTACAGCTCCATACCAAAGAAGACTAAAGCGTAGGAGGGATGCCAGTCGTGACTTGGCCGTGGAATCGCCCTCTAAAATACCCTCTTCTGTCCATCTTAAGTGGGCAAATTCGTGGCTTGCAAAGGGCACGAGAACCGTAGAGAGACCTAATTCGAAGAAGATTTGTAGGGCAAGGATATCTGCAAATGTAAAGTAGTAGCCTTGTTCTACGGGGGTTAGAAAATGGCTGATGAGGAGAAGAGAGAGTGCCCCGGAAATGAGTGTCCAACCTCTATTGATGGCGGTGTAGGCGATGGCTTGATCGATACCAAGCGCTTTCCAAAGATTGTGTAGCCAGTGCCTCTTGTTTTGCTGCATCAAGGCCGACGCCTTCCCCCTAGGTATCCGTAAGTGCTATCTCTAGAGAATCTATTTCGATTATGTTAGCGCTCGGGCAACGGTTACAATTCCTTCTACAGAGAGGCCATGGACGCTACGAAGTGACTCCTGAGTTCCCGCGTGAGAAGTTGGCTTACGAGGTAGGTGCAGAGCACGAAACGGCACAGCATAGCCCGCAACCGCCAAGACCTCGGCGACTGCAGACGCAAGTCCACCTATCCCGTGCTCTTCAACGGTGACGATTCCTCCTGTCTCAGCTGCAGCGGCTAAGATAGCTTCGCGATCGAGTGGGGCGAGGGTGTGCATGCTTAGAACGCGCGCTGCAATACCGTTTTCTGCCAAACGCTGGGCTGCTTGCATTACCGTCGCCAACATCCCTCCCGTACTGATGAGGGTTACGGAGGAACCATCTTGCATTAAGATCGCCTTTCCTATCTCAAACTTGGGATCAGTTTGATGCACTATGGGTTCACCGGCCTTTCCGAGTCGAAGGTAGCAAGGGCCATTGTACGACACTATGGCGCGAGTTGCTAAACGGGTCTCAACGGGATCGCCCGGAGCGATAACGGTCATCTCGGGTAAAACGCGCATCACGGCGAGGTCTTCCACACCGTGATGTGTATAGCCTTGTGCACCGTAGGCCAAGCCACCTCCCACGGCCACGATCTTTACATTGGCATGGTGGTAGCAGATGTCGTTGCGTATCTGCTCTAGACAGCGCATGACGGGGAAGTTGGCAATAGAGTAGGTAAAAACAATTTTGCCGCACAGGGCCAGGCCTGCGGCCATTCCCGTCATGTTCTGCTCGGCAACACCCACGTTAACGTAACGATTCGGGAATCGATCGCGAAACCGCTCCAATACAGAGTAGCCTAGATCGCCGCAAAGCAGCCAGATACGTTCCTCCTCTTCGGCTAGCTTGCACAGCTCCTCGATAAATGCTGTTCTCATTCGCAGCCTCCAAGCTCATCGAGGGCTTTTCGTAACAACTCCGTGTTGGGGGATCGGTAGTGCCACGCTAGCTCGCCCTCCATATAGCTAACCCCTTTGCCTTTGATCGTATGGGCGATGACCACTGAAGGGCGTCCTGCTTGAAAAGGAAGGGTTTGCAGCGTAGTAAGAATCTGCTCATGGTCGTGGCCATCTATTTCCCGTGCAGCCCACCCAAAAGCCTCCCATTTTGCCTTAAGCGGTTCCAAGTCCAGCACTTCCTGAACGCTGCCGAAGCTCTGTATCTTGTTGTAATCTACAATAGCCACAAGATTATCTAAGCGATGGTGCCCAGCAAACAGGATCGGCTCCCAATTCGAGCCTTCATCGAGTTCGCCGTCGCTCAGCATCACAAAAACGCGATAGTCAGCTCCATCGCGCTTGCCAGCCAAAGCCATTCCGCATCCGATAGAGAGACCATGCCCTAGCGAGCCTGTGGAGACCTCTACGCCTGGCACGTGATGGCTAATATGGCCGGTGAGCGGCGAGCCGTCGGTGCAGTAGGAATCGAGCCATTCCAAAGGGAAGAAACCGCGTTCTGCTAAGACAGCATAAAGAATAGCTGCGCCATGCCCCTTGCTCAGCAGAAATCGATCGCGTTGAGGCCAATTCGGCTCTTGGGGTCGCACCCGCAGAATGCTGCCGTAGAGGCAGGCCAAAAGATCGGCCATGCTTAAGCAGGTACCGATGTGCGAGGCGTTCGCGCGATGTACCATGCGGAGGGCATGAAGTCGGATGCGCCGCGCCAACTCAGCTGTCGTAGCGATTTCGGTTTGCACGATACCACTCCACTGTCTGTTTTAAGCCCTGTTCTAGAGGAGTTTTCGGCTCCCATCCGATAGCTTTTAGCCGACCGATGTCAGCTTGTAGATGCATCACCTGATCTGGACGATAGGGAACCTCTCCAAAACCCAGATTCAGAGAGGGGTCAATGTTATCGCGAATCGTCTCAATAATCGTACGTAAGGGTCTTGCTTCGCCGGATCCAAGGTTAAAAACCCCTCTTGCCTGCTGCTCCCTTAGCACGGTGCAGATCGCTTCGGCTACGTCGCTGACAAAGATATAGTCCCACAGCTGTTCTCCCTTCGTTAATTTGGGGTGTTCTCCTTTTAGCAGCGTAAGGATGAGATAGGGGATCAGCCAGTGAGGGGAGTCCATAGGGCCGTAAGCAGAGAAAAGACGAAGCCAAACGAACCGCATTCCGTAGAAATTACAGAGTCCTTCGGCAAGGTAGCGAAGGGCTAGTTTACTCGAACCGTAGAGGGTTGTGGGGGAAGTAGGCATGTCTTCTGAAAGGATACGGTTGGCGGGCCCATATTCGGCTTGGGAACCGAGCCCAATCCAGTGTTTGCAGCCGGCCTCGGCACTCAGGCGAATGAGTTCGAGACTAGTTGGGATGTTTTCAAAGATCTGAGACACGTCGTTGCGTTGGGTATTGACTACGCCCTGCCATGCAAGATGCACAATGGCTTCCGGTTGAAAAGGTTTTAGCTGAGATGCGAGTGCCTGTGGATGGGTAAGGTCGCCATAAAGAACAGTCACTCGATCTAATAGGTCTTGAATGCGCCACGGATCGCTGGTAGGGCGTAAGAGAATCGCCACGGTTTGCCCTTCCTCCAGTAGTTTGCGCAGGGTGTGCGCTCCAATAAATCCGGTGGCTCCTGTCAGTAGCACCCGCATCCTAGCTTAACCTCTTGAGGTGTTCAAGTGCACGGTGAATGCGCAGATGAGCGGGAGGACGATTGGGGGGATCTGAAATATGAAAGCGAAGCCGATGCACTGTTTTGGCCAAAGCGATGCGCAAATAGTAGAGCCAGTATCTCCATTCAAAATCCTGAGGGAGAGGACGTATGGAGGCATATCCTCGAAGAAACGGCTCGCGCATCTCCTCTCGGTTGAAGGTTCCCCAACTTGCAATATCGAACACTGGGTCGCCGCACAGGACATCTTCCCAATCCAAGATAGCGGTGATCTGCTGTCCATCGGTCATGATGTTATGATGACCTAGGTCTCCATGCAAGAGATGAGACGGTGCACTCTCGAAAACGCCGCATGCCTCTTTTTGGAGAAAACGACTACAGAGAGTTGCTTCCTCGGTGGAGAGAACACCGGCCTCGCTACAGCGTTTTATGTGGGTCTCAAGGTGAAGCAGAAGGTATTCCGACCATGAAGTATGAGTGCCCTGGGGCACCTGTAGCGTGTGCTGCCAAGAAGAGATATCTAGTGGGCCGTAGTTTGTACCAAGAACGGCATGGATTTTGGCCACTGTTTGACCTAATGCAAGTAGAAGTGTAGCATCGAGCGCCTGGGTTTGTGGGTTTTCAAGTTGTTTGAGCGTTTTCCCAGAAGTCGATAAAGAGAGCATATAATCGGAAGGAGGTCTATTCCGATTGAGTTCGATGGCGAGGATGGAGGCGGTTGGCACCTCTTGGCTTAGAAAGTTCTCTGCCCAAGCATCGAATAGAAAGGCAAATGCGGGGGTATGAAGGAGAAAATTGGCACGGAGATAGTAGCATCGGTTCGGCTCGATTGTGATATGATAGACCCCATAGAATGTGCCCTTTTCAGGTAGGGGAGCTATATGCAAGTCGCTCTTGAAAAAACTCCGACAGAGGTCTTTAACAGCCGGTAAGTTTTGAAGACACGCCGCGCGGCGACACTCGCGTAGAGTGGCAAGCTGTTGATCGGAAAGCTCAATATCGGCTTTCCGTAGAAAAAGGCGTGCCTGCTCCTCGCGAAATGCTAAACTTGACGGTAACTGTGCATAACTCTGGATTTGCGTACTAGAGATCATCGTAGCCTAGATGTTTTAACATCACAGAAGCAAGCGAGCGTATCTCGGTTCTTTCCTCATGGGAAAGCTCACGTAGGGTAGCTATGTTCGCTTCCGGAGTGGGGATGCGAACAGTTCCCCATGGGTAGACCTCTTGGAGACGCTGACCATTCCATGAGGGATAAAGTAGGGTATCAGACCACGCAATACCGAGGTGCGCACAGAGGTTACCAAGCGTCTTCTTTGGATCGGCGATAATGTCTTCGAAGCGAAGTAGGTGAAAGCGTTGTGGGTATCGTTCTGCGAACGTGAGGGCCATATGCTGGAGGATATTCCATGTCCACACGTAACGAGAGAGAGACAGAGGAAACGGGCGCTTCTTGGTATCGGCATAGCCCGAGTAGGGATTACGTACGATATGCACTAGATGTGCATCGGGTAGATCGGAGAGGATCTTCTCGGTATCAATAGCCTGTACGGGGTTATAGCCAACATAGTACTTTTCCTGGCCGGTGCGCTGCACATTACGCCAGGTATCAAAAGTCGCTTCAAAGAAGGCCATAACGAGATTTCCCCGTGTGCGAGGTTTCTGCTGGGCGATCTCTATGAAACGTTGCTTTCTCTCCTTTTCATCAAGTTGCAAGTCAGCATGGGCGAACTTGCTTCGGGAAGGAGTACGCAAGCGCACTTTCATCTCTTCGTCATAAAAGAGCTCATAGTCCTCCGCAGGATGCCCTTGCAGAGGAAACTCAGGCCAACGATAGCGGAAAGGCACAAAACTCGTGAAATAGTCGGCGACTAAGCTTGTGCCCACCTGTGATTCAAAAGGGTAGACAAATAGTTCTGGGTGTCCATCGAGCATACGATGGGTGGTATTCCCTCCATTTTCATACATAGCCGAAAGCATGATCAGGCGTGCTGGTTTCGACATCAGTTTGTTTGTAACTCCTTTAACAAAGAATAGTTTTCAGCTCTCTGAAGAGAAAAATCTGCGATACCACGCAATGGTGCGCTCAAGCCCCTCTTCGAGAGTGAACAGGGGGTGCCATCCGAGCACACGGCGTGCTTTGTCTGCGCTAAGGTACTGGTGTTTTATCTCATTGCGGGTTTCGTTCAGCACCACAGGCTCTAGGGAGGAGCCTATCTGCTGACAAATCTTGCGAACGAGCTGAAGTACGCTCACCTGAATCTCATTAGAAAAGTTAAAGGCTTCTCCTCGCAGCTCAGGGCGTTTGGCAAGCTGCTCGGCCAACAGCATGTAGGCCGCAGCGCCATCTTCAACGTAGAAATAGTCGCGAATGTAGCTGCCATCCGACCGAATCACAGGACGTTCTCCCCTTAGAAGCGAACGAATGGTGCCGGGCACTATGCGATTCCAATTGAGATCGCCACCGCCATAGAAATTACCACACCGCGTGATCGCCACCGGTAGTTCGTAGGTCTTGGCATAGGTATGGGAGATAAGATCGGCGCAAGATTTACTTACATCATAGGGATGCTGTCCTTGAAGCGGGGTCGTCTCATCATAAGGCAGCTTCTCCTGATCGCCGTAGGCTTTGTCAGAGGAGGCCACCACAATCTGTTTCACCGTAGGACTTCTGCGACAGGCCTCTAGAAGGCACCAGGTGCCTTGAATGTTGGTTTCGAATGTGGAGACAGGATTGCGATTCGCGATCCCGACAATCGTTTGGGCAGCGAGATGGATAACGGTATCTATCTCATATTCTCCTAGTATACGCTCTAGCAGTGCTTGGTCACGAATATCCCCACGCACAACACGTGCTCGCTCGATATCGCCGCTACGAACCAACTCGCATTGGGGCACCCAATCGCGCACTAAACAAACGACATCGGCCTGTGCGGCTAACAGTCGTTTAACCAGCCATCCGCCCACGAGACCCGTAGCTCCCGTAACCAACGTGGGGCGATCGATCCAGAAAGAGGTCATTTCCAAACCTTCCAAGGAGCGTTTGCCGATTGCCAGAGGCTTTCCAAAAGCCTTTTATCGCGTAGCGTGTCCATGCACTGCCAAAATCCGTCGTGTCGGTAGGCCGCGAGCTGCCCTTCCTTTGCTAACACCTCAAGCCCGTCTCGCTCTAAAATAGATTGGTCGTCTTTCAAATAGCGGAATATCTCTGGCTCCAGGACCATAAATCCCCCGTTGATCCAACCCTCTCCGACTTGGGGTTTCTCCACGAATTCAACGACTTGGTCATTCTCAATGACCAACTCACCAAAACGGGCGGGGGGACGCACCGCCGTGACGGTGGCGATCTTCCCTTGCTTCTTATGAAACTGCACCAAGGCGTGAATATCCACGTTGCTCACCCCGTCGCCGTAGGTAGCACAAAAGGTGGAATCTTTCAGCCAGGGCTCAAGCCGCTTTATACGTCCACCGGTCTGTGTTTGAAGGCCAGTATCAATAAGATGCACTTTCCAATCCTCACAATGAGGCTCATGAACTCTTACGCCGCCGGTGGAGATGTCAATGGTCATGCTGCCTTGGAGTGTGTAGTAGTCAAGGAAGTAGCGTTTGATCACCTCCCCTCGATAGCCAAGGGCGATGAAGAACTCTTTGTGACCGTAGTGGCTATAGATTTTCATGATGTGCCAGAGAATAGGATAGTTCCCCACCTCTACCATCGGTTTGGGACGAATCTCGGTCTCTTCAGCTAAGCGGGTCCCTAAACCGCCGGCCAAAATCGCAACCTTCATGACGATACCTCAATGATGTCATAAAGTTCAGACACACTAGTATACCTATCGGTCGAAAGATTCCGGAGATTGTTAACGTGATGGGATACGTTCCACCTCTACCGTTTTCTCAGGCTGCGGTAAGATCGGCGCTTCAGCAAGGGAGGGAGATGCCATGCGCTCGGCAACAGCGTGCAGATAGCCGCGTACGATGAAGTAACCTAAGGGAAGCAGAGCCAAGATAAAACTGAGCGCTCCAAAGGTAAGTAGACCCGGCGATCCCGCACGTGGAGGCAGGGCGGAATCCACCACGCTGATGCGACTTTTGCCTGAGACGGTAGAGAGCCTCAGCCGAACAGCCTCTTCCTCTGCTGTTTGTAAGGTTGCTAAGGCGAGTTTCTGATTCGCTTCCAGCAGAGCCAGCTGAGTAGAAAGCTCGCGACGTACGAACAGATGTTGAGCGGCCAGCTTGATCAGGCCGAGAATGCGATTCTCCTGGGCTTGCAGCGCCTTTAAACGCGCTTGGTTAGCAATATACTGCGTATCAAGCCGATAGAGATAACCTTTTTCTTGCTGTTGCAGCGCCTTTCTGGCTAGTTGCACCTGTGCTCTAGCCTGCACGACCTGCGGATTGGTGGGAGAAAGTTGTTGGGCATAAACCAACTGATTGTAGTTGTTCTCGGCTAGGGCCAGATTCATTCTAGCCGTTCGCAGAAGCGGGTCGTCCGCCGGCAACTCGGAGAGGTGGCTTAACTGTTTTAGGACACCGGCCCGAAGAAGGCTGTTCGTTTTTTCAAGAGCGCTGATCTCCGCCGCCGTCTTTCCATAGTCTGTATAGAGACTATCTAGGGCACCGCTCGTGCCGGCTGTATCTACGCTGGGCGATTCATCGGGGGTGAGCCCTTTTAAATGCTGCACAAACGTCATGAGGCGTTCAGACGCTCTGTGGTAAGCCGCTTGCGCGCGCTCTAACTCCCTTTGACCAGCCCGTAGCAACACCGAATCGCGGTCGTTATCGCTGGTGGCATAGTAGTGCTGTAAAGCAATGGCGTAGAGGTTCGCCGCTTTAGCGGCAAGTTCTTTTACTTGTGCACGGCGCTGCCCAGCCCCTAAAGCCCATCGTGCAGGGCCTGGCAAGCGCACCGAAACGTAAAGCAGCCCGTCGTTAGAGTTATCCACCGGTACCACGTGTCGCATTAACAGATCGTCGGCGTCGCGCTCCGTGCGAAGGTGGTAAAAGCTTTTGAGGTTGATCTGCTTTTCTACCTCCTCGGCCAAACGACGGCTTTTGAGTACCCCAATGTACTTCTCCTGATTCGTCTGTCCAAGAAGTGCACTCAAACCAGAGCTCCCACTGCCCGCGTTCGGAGCGTGTTGCACCGATAGCGACACGGTAGCCTCATAAGTTTGGGGGAACAGAAAAAGCATCAGCACTAAAAAGACAACAAAAAGCATTGGGCCTACTAGCATCCAAAGCCGCACATATCTGCGCACGACTGCGGTAAGCAGGTCGAAATAGAGGACAAGTTCGTCGTTCTGCGACATCCAAAGGCGCTCCGATAGGTTTAGAGAACTATTTTACCGCAACGGACGTATACCAAGCCGCTCTGTTCTTCCTAGAGTGGCGTGGGGCTCTCCTTCCCCACATGAGAGGTACCCAGCTCTTATTGGGTAAAAGGCCCTCGACTTTAGTCGTAGGACATCTAGCGATGGTTATAGCTTATGTAGGATCCTTCGGGTGAGGGCGCGCGAGCGGTTCCCAGCCCAAAAGCCGTCGCGCTTTGCGCATGTTCATAAAACGCTGCTCGTAGTCTCCTGAAATCATAAAGGCCTCGAATCCACCACCTCGATACTCTAAAGCGGCTTTCAGTGCGCGGGCTACGTCGCTAGCTGCCGTTGCAATGGTTGGTGTTCCTGGCTGGGTTTGCTCCTGCCAGGCTCGGTCGGCTATGGGGTGGCAGAGGCGCAGGGCGTTGATGGTCATTCCAAATCGGCGACAGGCGTTGCGACAAACCTCCTCTCCTAGCCATTTGGTAAAGCCATAGCAATGAAGCGCGTCTGGCGTAATGGCCTCATCTGGAAAGTAGCGTTTTGTGAGATCCCCATCATACACCGACATACTGCTAGTGTAAACGGCATGTTCTATTCCGACACGATGAGCCGCCTCGAGCGCGAGATAAAGCCCCTTTACGTTGACATCGAAAGCGGTTGTAAGGGCCTCCGGGCTGCTCCAATCTGCACTACCCATTGCCATATAGAGCAGAGCTTCTTGACCTTCGCAAGCGGCTGCTAAGGCGGCAAGATCGCAGACATCCCCTTGTATCAAGGGAAGATCCCTCAATTCACTCTGTTGCGGCACGTTGCGATCAAAAATAGTGAAACGAAAATCGTACTTTAGCAGCGGCAAGGTAAGCCCAGCAACATAGCCGGCTCCGCCGATAGCGAGTACCTGCATTGGCTCCCTCCTAGGAAGAGAAAAAGAGCTGCTGGATCGTAAGGACGACAGCAAGCACAATTAACACGATGGTGGTAATCCAAGCGATTATATTGTAAGTGAGGGAGTTTGTATACTCTCCCATAAGTCGGCGATTATTCACGAGTTTGAGTGTAAGGACGAGAATGATGGGCAACAGCACACCGCCGACAATGTTCGGCAGAATGATTAGGAAAGCTAGGTTAGCTCCCCCAAAGAGAACGGTGATCGCGGAAACCGCAATAAGAAGAGTGTACACCCAAACGAAAAGCGGTGCTTCGCGGGTGCGCTTTCCCATACTTGCTTCCCAGCCAAGCGATTCGGTGATCGCATAGGCCGTGGAGACCGGTACTGTGATGGCACCGAAGCACGAGGCGTTAAACAGCCCTAACGCAAAGAGGATAGCGGCGGCCGGTCCAGCAAGCGGCTGCAAGGCTCTGGCGACCTGGCCTGCATCGCTATAGTTTCCGGGGTTGGCCCCCGCATGATAAAGCGTTGCACCGCAGGCCACCATAATGAAGAAAGCGATGAAGTTCGTAAAAAAGGCACCGAATAGCACATCTATGCGGGTGATAGGGTAGTCCTCCACCCGAATAGCCTTGTCGCGCACGGTGGATTGAATGTAGAATTGACCCCAGGGAGTAATTGTGGTTCCGACCACGCTAATGACCTGGAAAACGTAGTCTTTGCTCCAGGGGATATGCCCAGGCCAGAAGAGGGCAGGCAGCACCTCACGCCAATGGGGGTGCGCCATGAATGCAGCCGGAATATAGGAGAGATAGATAAGAGAGGCGTAGAGCAGCACCCGTTCCACTCTGCGGTAGGAGCCGTTGACAACCAGCCACCAGACGCCAACGGCAATAAGAGGTACCACGATATAGCGAATTTTCTCCGAGGCAAAAAGCTCGAAAGCAGCCGTAATGCCAGCGAACTCGGACACAACAGTGGCATAGTTCGCAACCAGTAAAACGATCATGGCAAAGAGGGTCATCCGCACACCGAACTCTTCACGGATGAGGTCGGCAAGCCCTTTGCCAGTAACGGCACCCATGCGGGCGCCGATCTCCTGGCAGACCCCCAACGCGATCGTGGAGAGCAGTAAAACCCACAGCAGTTTATAGCCGAAAGCTATTCCTGCTTGGGAGTATCCAAAGATGCCGCTAGCATCGTTATCGGCGTTGGCTGCGATAATGCCGGGACCAACGATGCTGAGAGCAAAAAGAAGGCGCGTACGCAGAAGGCGGCGACGCGCCAGGCGGACATTTGGGTTAGGCATGAGCGTCGGGACCTCCTTAATGCGTGTTTTGTCGGCCCCGGCGTCAGGGCCACTATCTTAAAGCAGCAAACTATTTCGTAATAGGCGACCAGGCTGCTTGGGTGTTATCCCCAACACCTTTTGTCAGGTTAATGGGGTTGGTCATATCGGCGTTAACAACCCACAGGTCATGCTTGCCGTCGGCGTGCTGCACTTCGTAAAGCAATCGAGAGCCGTCGGGCGACCATTGTGGGTCAAGGGGTAACCCGTCAGGTGTGGCGGGGATGGTGGCGGGAGGCACTTTCACCCCTTCACGGATGGCAAGCACCTCGTCGGGCAGGCGGATCACGTAGATACCCAAGGGTGTCCAGCTATCGTCTCCTTTAAACATCCAGCCTTCAAAGGCAAGCAGCTTACCATCTGGAGACACGGTAAGATGGCGTGGCATAAGGGTATGCCCGAAGCAGATCATGAGGGGCTTGGGCGATGGTTTTCCGGGCTTGCTGAAGTCATAGAGATTGATTCCGCCCACGTAGATGCTTTTCTGAGTTCGCGGATCGCGAACGTACTGTTGGGCATAGGCCACAAGCAGCTGATGTGTGTGCGGTATCCAGGCGACGTTTACATAGCGACCAGGGTCGAGAACGTAGGCTGTTTTCGCGCCGTTTGGAAGCGCTCGTGCCATCTCGTCGGAACCGCCTAGCATGGGGATGTCTCCGTTCCCTTGCGCCGTAAGCGCTTGAACGCCGGCGATGATCGAGCCATCGGAAGAGAAGGCTTCCTGAATATAGGGGCCTTGAGGGTCAAGCGTCGGCGCTATCTCTCCATTTGTCGGTGAGTTGCTTGCAATAGGCGGCGGCAGAATCTGTTCCACGTCGTTGCCGTTAAGATATACGGTTTTGATCGCGCCTTCCGTAAGGAAGGCTACGTGCTTTCCATCGGGGCAGGCAAGCGGCTTATCTTTAGGAAAAGAGCCGTAGGTTATTTGAACGGGTGTTTGGCCGGCACCGAGGAGGTAGATCTGTGTGCAGGACACGTTCGATCTGTTGGAGACATAGAGAATATGTTTGCCATCGAGAGTCCAGGTCGGGTTGCTTTTTAGAGAGTGATCGGACGCGACCGTAAGCGGGCGCAGACCGGTGCCGTCGGCTCTTATGCCATAGAGGTCGGTATCTCCGTTGGGTTCTTGTCGAATAAAGGCGATATAGTTTGTTGTATCGAAGTCTACGCCATTAATAATGCCCGTTTTTCCTGAAGCGGCCACATAATAATAGAATCCAATAAGCACAAGGATGAGAGAAAGCAGCCCCAGCAACAGCTGCTGTCTACGTCGATTCTCTCGCTCCCACCAGTCTGGCACGGAGTTTTGTGATGGATTCGGGTTACTCATCTCTAAATTCGCCTTCACTTGCATCTGAGGGATCGGTCGCCGAATAAGGTTCCTCAGCAAGGGATACGCAGAGAACGCAAAGAACCGTTCCGTAAGGTTTTACCGAGCAAAGCACGGTGAGAGGGCGCTTGGAACCAGTTTCCAAAGCGCCCTCTCCTAAAAAACAAAACCTCAGTACCCCATGGGGAAAGGCGACGATTGAAACGGGGTTGACGGGATTTGAACCCGCGACCTCCTGCGTGACAGGCAGGCACTCTAGACCAGGCTGAGCTACAACCCCAACCGTTGATTTTACGACTTTCGAGCCTATAGTGTACCCGAACTCCATCGAGGGCGTCAAGAGGGACGCCCATACAGAAGAGATAACGATTCCGACAACCTGTATGCGGATGTGAAGCTCGCACCATCACTGTGGAATATATTTAGGTGGATTATATATCGTATTAGGTGCTCTCTACCGAAAATATAGAGTTAGCAAACAACGGATTCACTACTCATGGAAATCGAGGCCAACCCACTGGCGTTTGAAAACGCAGAGCCTTTTGCCCCGCCTATACCTGAAAGCGTTGCGGCGCCGCTCAAAATGGTGCTTGCCCAGCTGCAAGGCGGTTGCGCCGTGCTGCTTGTAAAAGCGGAGATGCCTCAAGCCTTCCAATGGCTTAATGTGGCACGTCTCGAAGCCCCGCTGCTGTTAGGGCCTTTGGAGTGCCTTCGCTTGGAGGCCTGGCCGATCTTAGAAAATACCTGGGCCGTGGCGCTGAAACTGCCACAGCCGCTTCAGGAGCCTTTGGTTCCCCTGCAGATTCAGCTAGCACGCCAGGCGTTACAGCAACGGCTCCAGGCAGAGTGGCAGCAGCACAGTTCCGAGGAGACACTGCCCTTCTCTATTCTGCCGATTACCTCGCTCCTTTTAGGCGACGAACAGCAGAACCACCTCGCCGAATTGAACACCCTACTTGAGGTTATGGTGCAGGGGCGACTCGGGGTTCATTTTCATCCTATTGTGAACCTACGTGAAGCGCGTGTGGCCGGCTACGAGGCTCTTATTCGTATGCCCGCTCAACCTGCGATCAAGCATACTGGGGAGCTGCTTCAAGCGGTGCAGCACGGCAGCCTCATCGCTTGGTTCGATATCGCTTGCCTCGAACGTTGTTTTCAAGAGGCGGGCAAGCAGGGGCTGCAACAGCTTCTGTTTGTTAATCTGGAGGCAGAGGGCATTATGAACCTGATGGCGCAAGATCGCCCTCTTCTTCAGCGTGTTTACGATAGCGGCTTAAGCCCGCGACAGATCGTTATCGAGATCACCGAGAGGCAGGCCGTACAGGACTTTCCTGGCCTTCTGCGAGAGATAAAACGTTTTCAGGAAGATGGCTTTCGAATCGCCATTGACGATGCAGGCTCCGGTTACAACAGCTTGGAGATTATCGCCGAGCTCCTGCCCGATTTCATCAAATTAGACCGTAGTCTCGTGCGTAGTCTCAATAGCCGTGGTGAGAGGCGGGCACTGGTTGCTGCCTTGGTGCGCTTTGCAGCCCAAATCGGCGCCAAAACCCTGGGTGAGGGCGTGGAAACTCCGTCGGAGCTAACCGTGTTGATAAATCTTGGTGTGCAGTACGCACAGGGGTACCTTTTTGGACGGCCTCAGGAGACCTTTCACGGAGTATCGCGGCCTATCCGTGAGCTTATTCTCACGCAAGTTCGGCGCCAAGAGCATCTGCAGACCGGCTGTTCGCTCCATGTGGGCGCTCTTAAACAATCTGGGCTTTCTATGATAGCCGGAACGCCCTTGTTGGAAGCCGCACGCCGCTTCGCTAAAAACGATGGACTTACCAGCATCGTCGTTATGCAAGGGGGTGAGGTTTGCGGAGTGCTTATGCGCCAAACCCTGGCGAGTCAGCTTGAAATGGCACGTCAGGCGCAAGCCGAATCGTTTTTAGCGAACGAGACGATAGAACGATGGATGGAGAGCAAATTTGTCGCGATCCCGGAACATCTTGCCCTCGATGAGGCCATCAGCCATCTTACCTATCGCAATGCGATTAGTTTAGAGACCGATATCGTCATCGTTAACGCGGCAGGCGCCTATCGAGGTGTCTTGCCGGTTCGCCTTCTGTTAGAGGCCGCTCTACAACAGCATGATAATCGAACTCATCATACCTGTGCTCTTACGGGCTTGCCCGACCGCCTTGTGCTGGAACAGGCGCTTCAAGAACGGCTTGATGCCAATATGTCGGCCGGCCTCGTTCGCGTGGACATTGCGGCCCTGCAAGCCTATAACCGCGACTACGGTGTTGCCTTCGGAGACGCCCTCATTGTTCAAGTGGCCGAGCGTCTTAGGCGAGCTTCTAGGGAGCACGGTGCCCCTACCGATCAGATATTCCACTTAGGGGGCGATAACTTCGTGTTGCTTACACAATCCGCTAAAGTTGCGGTACTTTGCTATGTATTAGCTAACGATGACGACACGGTGGAGGTAGACCCTCCCTCCGAGGCAGAACCGGCCTCTTGGTCGAAGTCGGAGAAGACAAGTAAAAAGCTCCATGTTGTAGGCCTCACCCTCCGCAGAAAAGCTGGGGCAAAACCGGCGCAAGACACGCCGCCCCCGTCTAATGCAAGGGCGGCACTACAGGCTTTGGAGAAACTTTTGCGGGAACTGCAGCGGCGCCCTGATATCTCCTGGGCCGTAGATAAGATCCCATCGCTCTTGCCGAAAAGCGCTTAAGAGACCTGCCTTCAGCCAATGTTCTCAGGTGTCGCCTAGGCCGACTTATTTGTAAAAGAGCGGATTACGGCTGTTCTTCTGTAGGCCACTTAGGCGCAGCGTCGGCGGTGTTTCTTAGAGCGGCCTGCATCGCATCTACCTGTTGACGTGCAAGGGTGGGGGCGTCCGCCAAAGGAACGATCTCTTTTACCGTGCCGTCTCGCCGGCGCAACTCCACACCCCCTTGCTGCAAAGAGCGCTCTGATATGACGATCTGCAGCGGCATTCCCCGAAGGTCGGCGTCGGCAAATTTCACGCCGGGCGAAACCTCCCGATCGTCGTAGAGGGTCTCCACCTCGGCTTGTTGCAGCGCTGCATAGAGCGATTCGGTTTTCGCGATATTCTCCGGCGTGCGACACAGACCGATGAGGTTGAGCGCGTAGGGAGCTACCGAGATCGGCCACATGAGTCCTTTTTCATCCCGATAGGCTTCGGCCACACAGGCGAGCAATCTTCCCACGCCGATACCGTAGGAGCCCATGACGATCGGTTTTTGGTTGCCGTCTTCATCCGTGTAGAAGGCTTGAAGCGCTATCGAGTAGCGGGTACCAAGTTGAAAAATGTTTCCCACTTCTACGCCTCTTTTCAGTGCGAGCGGTGCGCCACATCGGATGCATAAGGCTCCTTCACCGGCCTGAGCGATATTGGCCACAATATCGGGCTGAAAGTCGCGCCCGCAACACACATTGCGGAGGTGATACCCCTCTTCGTTCGCTCCGGCAACCAAGTTTGTCTCTTCGACGAGAAGATCGTCGGCTATCACCAGAGCCTTGCCAGGCGGAATGCCCACGGGCGATGCGTAGCCGGGAACCATGCCGGCCTCCAAAATCTCCTCTGGATGCGCAGGACGCAGGGCGATGGCATGCGTGCTGTTTTTGACAAGCGTCTGATTCGTCTCCATATCCCCGCGAACTAGCGCTACGACAAGCTTTTGCACAAAACCGCCTTCAGCGGATTCGCCTTCTGTGGGTGGAAAGGTGCCCATAAAGAAGACCGCTTTGGCCGTGCTGCTGGTGGGAATGCCGAGGTAGGCTGCCAGCGACTCAATCGTCGTTGTGCCCGGCGTTGCTACACGTTCCAGAGGGCGAGGCGGATCGGTGTTGGCACGGACTTTACGAAATGTCGCCACCTCTTGATTGGCCGCATAGCCACACTGCTCACAAACCACCAGAGTATCCTCCCCGATGTCGGTGAGGTACATGAACTCATGAGCAAGCTTTCCGCCCATCATGCCCACGTCGCTGCCAACAGCGAGTAAAGAAAGCCCTACTCGCGCCCCAATGCGAAAATAGGCGTTATAGTGAGCGATATACTGTTTTTGAAGTCCTGCCTCATCTTTATCGAGAGAGTAGGAGTCTTTCATGAGAAACTCGCGTACTCGGATGAGCCCACCGCGTGCGCGAGGTTCATCTCGAAACTTCGTCTGTATTTGGTAAACGAGCTGAGGAAGTTGGCGGTAAGAGCGAATCTCTGAGGCCGCCAGTTCCGCCACCACCTCCTCATGCGTCATGGCCAACAGCATCGGGTGTCCGCGTCGGTCACGAAAACGCACCATGGTCTCGTCTATGGTTTCCCAACGCCCGCTCCGTTGCCATAGCTCGGCGGGATGCACAACGGGCAGGTTCAGCTCTTGCCCACCAATAGCGTTCATCTCTTCCCGCAGTATCTGTTCAATTTTGCGAACAGCTCGCCAAGCGAGAGGGAGATAAGAGAAAATGCCGGTAGCAAGTTGCCGCACATAGCCGGCCTGTAAAAGAAGCTGATGTGAAGCGATGTCGGTTTCTGCTGGCGGATGGCGAAGGGTTTCTCCAAACAACTGTGAGACGCGCATAGTTTCTCCGTTCTCCAAGAATGCTAAGGAGAACATTGTAGACTACAGCGCACATGCACGTCAACACACTTGACTTTCTTGGCAAACTTGTGCTAACATTTTTTCCCTTTTCACATTGGAGTGAGTTTGGGGCGCGATGCGGCGCGTTGACCTCGCTTTTGCAGCAGCTTTTGTAAGCTGTGGTAGGAAGTGAACATACGGAGGCAGACCGAATGCAGAAGAGACTTGGTTCGTTCTCTCGTGCTGAGGGGCTCTATGACCCCGAATTTGAACATGACGCCTGTGGTGTTGGTTTCGTAGCGCATATCAAGGGGGAAAAATCGCACGCCATTATTGAAAAAGGCCTAGGCGTGCTCCAAAACCTTGTACATCGTGGGGCGTGTGGTTGTGACCCCGAAACTGGAGATGGTGCTGGCATCCTGATCCAGATCCCTCATGCCTTCTTTGCACGGGAGCTTGCCGCACAAGGAGTTGAGCTGCCACCCCCCGGCCACTATGGGGTTGGAATGATCTTTCTTCCTCCCGATATGGAAGAGCGCACACGCTATGAGCGGATCATCGATCGCGTGGCCCAAGAGGAGGGGCAGCCGGTTATTGCGTGGCGCGACGTGCCGGTGGATAACACGAAAATCGGCTCGCTGGCGCGCTCGTGCGAGCCGGTCATTCGCCAAGTTTTCCTTAAACGCAACCCACAGCTGCCCGACGAGGATGCGTTTGAGCGCAAGCTGTTCGTGATTCGACGGGTCGTCCAAAATGAGATCGCGCGGATGCGCCTGCCTCAAGAACACTTTTTCTACGTTTGCAGCCTCTCTTGTCGTACTGTGGTCTATAAGGGGCTTCTGCTGGCTCATCAGATCGCCGCTTTCTACCAAGACCTCAATGCGCCCGATATGGTTACCGCATTGGCTCTGGTGCATCAGCGATTCTCCACCAACACCTTCCCATCGTGGGATCTCGCTCACCCCTATCGCTATCTTGCTCATAATGGGGAGATCAACACCTTGCGCGGTAACCGCAACTGGATGCGCGCGCGTGAAGCCCGTCTCAGCTCCCCGCTTTTCGGCGAGGACATCAAAAAGATTGTGCCGCTGGTCAACCGTTCCGGCTCCGACTCGGCGACCCTTGACAACGCTCTTGAAGTGTTAACGCTGAGCGGTCGTAGCCTCCCTCACGCCATGATGATGCTCATCCCCGAGGCTTGGGATGGCAACGATCTGATGGATCCTGATAAAAAGGCCTTTTACGAATATCATGCCTGCCTGATGGAGCCATGGGATGGGCCGGCGGCCGTTGCTTTCACCGATGGGCGCGTGATCGGAGCCGTGCTCGATCGGAACGGTCTACGACCCGCCCGCTATCTTGTAACCGATGACGACCTCGTGGTGATGGCCTCCGAAACCGGCGTCATTGACATCGGCCCTGAGCACATTGTCGAAAAGGGACGCCTACAGCCCGGCAAAATGTTCTTGGTGGATCTGCAGCAAGGCCGCATTATCAGCGATGAGGAGTTGAAACACAGTATTGCGACAGCACACCCTTATCGGCAATGGCTGGAGCAGAACCGCATTACCCTTCAGCAGCTTCCCGATGTGGCGCCACCAAAGCCTTCTGACCATAAAACGATTCTCACGCGCCAAAACGTTTTTGGCTATACGTTGGAGGACTTAAAGTTTATCTTTCAGCCCATGGCCACCACCGGGGAGCAGCCGCTTGGCTCTATGGGCACTGATACCCCATTGGCGGTGCTTTCCAACCGACCGCAACTGCTTTACAACTACTTCAAACAGCTCTTTGCGCAGGTTACCAATCCGCCGATTGACCCCATTCGGGAAGACCTTGTCATGTCGCTTACCGACTACATTGGGCGAGAGGGTAACCTGTTCGACACCACGCCAGAACATGCCAAGATGCTTCGACTCGAATCGCCCATTCTCACGAACGTGGAGTTGGAGCGTCTCCGCCATGTGAATCATCCCGATTTCCGGGCCATCACCCTCTCGGCCGTTTTCTCTGTTAAAGAGGAGAACGGGTTAGAGAAGGCACTGGAGAGGCTTTGCGAGCAGGCTTCACGTGCTGTTGCCGACGGTGTAAGCTTCCTTATCCTCTCCGACAGGGAGGTAGATGCCGAGCATGCTCCGATTCCAGCACTACTGGCCACCTCCGGAGTACATCATCATCTTATTCGTGAAGGCACCCGCACCCAAGCGGGGTTGATCATCGAAACGGGCGAGGCGCGCGAGGTGATGCACTTTGCGCTGCTCATAGGCTACGGAGCCAGCGCCATCAACCCCTACCTCGCGTTCGAGACGCTGGAAGATATGTATCGGCGATCGATGTTGCCGCAGGATTTGCCGCTCGATAAAGCCATTAAAAACTACATCAAAGCGGTAAACAAAGGGTTGCTGAAAACGTTTGCCAAGATGGGCATCTCCACCCTGCAAAGCTATCGCGGCGCCCAAATCTTTGAGGCCATCGGTCTTGGGCAGGAGCTTGTGGATCGCTACTTCACGGGGACGCCCAGCCGCCTCGGTGGAATTGGGCTAAAGGAGATTCAGCGAGAGGCGCTTGCCCGGCATCACTATGCCTATCCGCCTCAAGAGATACCCGAAACCCTTGAGCTTGATCCGGGCGGGCAGTACCAATGGCGCCGCTACGGTGAATATCACCAGTATAATCCCGACACCATCGCGACCCTTCAGATCGCCGTTCGGCGCAATAGCTATAAGGACTTTAAAGAGTTCTCGCGTTTGGCCAACGATCAGAGCGTGAATCGGGCTACCTTGCGCGGCCTGTTCCGCTTCAAGCCCGGCAATCCTATTCCCATTGAAGAGGTTGAGCCGGCCAAAGAGATCGTGAAGCGCTTTGTAACCGGCGCCATGTCGCTAGGTTCTATTAGCCGTGAGGCGCACGAAACCCTCGCCATTGCCATGAATCGCATTGGCGGAAAGAGCAATACCGGAGAAGGCGGAGAGGACCCCGTGCGCTACATCCCTGATCCGAACGGCGATAGCCGCCGCAGCGCCATTAAGCAGGTCGCTTCCGCGCGTTTCGGTGTGACGACCGAGTATCTCGTCAACGCCGATGAACTGCAGATCAAGATGGCGCAAGGCGCTAAGCCCGGTGAAGGAGGGGAGCTGCCTGGGCACAAGGTGGATGAATATATTGCCCGTATTCGTCATACCACGCCCGGTGTTACACTAATTTCGCCGCCGCCCCATCACGACATCTACTCAATAGAAGACCTGGCTCAGCTCATTTTTGACCTAAAAAATGCCAATCCAAACGCGCGTATATCGGTAAAGCTGGTGGCCGAGGTTGGCGTGGGAACGGTAGCAGCCGGAGTTGCAAAGGCGCACGCCGACCACATCCTCATAAGTGGGCATGATGGAGGTACGGGCGCCTCGCCACTTTCCAGCATTAAACATGCTGGTATCCCTTGGGAGCTCGGTCTGGCCGAGACCCAACAGGTTCTGGTGAAGAACAATCTGCGTGGGCGCGTACGTCTACAAACCGATGGGCAGCTGAAAACGGGGCGCGATGTGGCCATTGCTGCCCTGCTTGGCGCCGAGGAGTTTGGCTTCGCTAGCGCGCCGCTTGTGGCCATGGGCTGCATTATGATGCGGGTCTGTCATCTCGGCACTTGCCCTGTAGGTATTGCCACACAAGACCCCGTGTTGCGCCAGCGATTTGCAGGCCAGCCCGAGCATGTCATAAACTTCTTCTTCTTTGTAGCCGAGGAGCTACGAGAGATCATGGCACAGCTGGGATTCCGCACCGTGGACGAGATGGTGGGCCGGACGGATATGCTCGATGTGCAGCCGGCTATAGATCACTGGAAGGCCTACAATCTCGACCTCACGCCGTTGCTGACAATGCCGGAGGTGGATAAAAACGTGCCGGTGCGCTGCGTGATGAAGCAGGATCACGGCTTGGAAAATGTGCTCGACCATAAACTCATCGCTTTGGCGCAGCCCGCTTTGGAGCGTCAGGAGTGTGTACGCGCTGAGTTGCCTATTCGAAATAGCAATCGAGCTACCGGTGCCATGCTTTCCGGCAAGATCGCTCTTAAATATGGGGCAAAAGGACTTCCGGACGACACCATCCATTTCAAATTCAACGGCTCCGCTGGACAGTCGTTTGGGGCCTTCCTCGTACCTGGAGTTACGTTCGAGCTGGAGGGGGATGCCAACGACTATCTCGGCAAAGGGCTATCGGGTGGCCGTATCATCGTCTACCCGCCCAAAGAGTCGCCCTTCGACCCAGCTGAAAACATTGTGGCCGGCAACACCATCCTTTATGGGGCCACGAGCGGAGAGGTGTATCTGCGTGGTGTCGTTGGGGAGCGGTTCTGCGTGCGCAACAGCGGCGCTGTCGCTGTGGTGGAGGGCACGGGCGACCACGGCTGTGAGTATATGACCGGTGGGGTTGTGGTCGTGCTAGGGCGCACTGGGCGCAACTTTGCTGCCGGTATGAGCGGAGGTGAAGCGTTTGTATGGGACCCCGACGGCACGTTCCACCTGCGTTGTAACCTTAATCACGGGCTTACGGAGCTGGAGCCTTTGCGTGAAGAACGCGATATCGCATTGGTTCGCGAGCTTGTTGAGAATCACTACCGTTATACGGGGAGTGATCGGGCCGCCGCTCTGCTTGAACGCTGGGAGGAGGCGCTTTCTCAGTTTGTGAAGGTTGTCTCTTTGGAATATCGGCGTGTGCTTCAACAGCGTGCCCTCAGTGCAACACAGACCGCCGAGGCTGCTGGCGTTAGCGCTTAGGAAAGAGTCCCGTTAGTCGTTCCTTTGGGCGCTCGGAGCCGTGCTCCGAGCGCTTTTTGTGAGTCTTCAAATAGTAATTGGGAGATGGCGTTGCTATAGGCTAAAATAACATCCAAATCCATTGCAAAAGGTAGGACATGCTTTATTGGATTATCTGGGCGATCGCCTGGCTGCTGTTGCGTTCCCTCTACGCTCTTTTCGGCGGGTTGAAAATAGAGGGCGCCGAAAACGTTCCTCGGAAAGGGGGCGTGCTCGTAGCCCCAAACCACATCAGCGATGCCGACGGCCCTACGATCTATCTTGCGTTGAAACGCCCTTGCTGGGGTATGGCCAAGTCCGAACTGTTCCAGACGCGTTTTCTTCGCTACATTCTTCGCCTATTTCATGCCTTTCCCGTTAAGCGCTACTCGGCCGATCTCGCGGCCTTACGGCAGGCGGAGGAGCTGTTGAAGCAGGGTGAGGCAGTTGTGATCTTTCCTGAGGGCAAGCTGAGCGAGGATGGGCAGCTTCAACCTTTTCTGCCAGGGGTGATCTTAGTGGCGGAAAGGGCGGGTGCTCCCATTTTACCGGTAGCTCTTATCGGTACAGACCAACTGCTGCCCTACGGAAAGCTGATTCCAAGGCCGACGCGCAGGCCCGTTGTGGTACGGTTCGGTAGGCCAATCCTGCTAGAGGAGCTACTAAGGGGGCTGAAAAAGCGAGAGCGTTTGGAGAAAGGCGCGGAGCGACTTCGCGCTATTGTGAAGGCGCTGCTTGAGAACCAGCCTTATCCTCCTTTCACCGAGGATACCCCTGAAAACAAAGCAGTAGGTGGGGAGACGCCGACCACGGAATCCCTCTCATAGAGTGTTGTTCTGCGCGCGGAGGTAGGGTCAAAGCTTCACTCTTCTCCTCGCGAGGGTTGTCGCCGTACGAGGCTCAAGTGGTTGTCACAAAAAAGTGGCCAAAAAAATTTTTTCCGATTAGGTGTGACTTTTTCGCCGCTGCCTGTGTTATAATAGATGTATGTGGTGAAGACACCGCTTTTCAGGCTCTCCCATATGAGCGGGGTCGAAACCAGGCATTTATAAATAAATAGAGGGCTAGGGGGTGCTCCAAAGAGGAGCTGAGAGCCGGGTGACCCCGGCAACCCTTGGAACCTGATCCGGTTAGTACCGGCGGAGGGAAGCCATGGTAAAAGCATCTCTTATCCGTTGTTTTCATGGCACCTCCCAGCTCGGTGAAACGATCTGGGAGGTGTTCGTATGTTAGGTCGTCTCTATTTGGTGATCACACCGCGCCCCGGTCAGGGCGAGTCGGAGATTTTAGCACGTGCCGAGGCCGCCCTCAACGGAGGTGTAGACACTCTTCAGTTGCGGGCTAAAGACTGGGACGCTCTGCCTATTCTCCATCTCGGTGAGAAGCTTCTCTCGCTATGTCGTCGTTATCGAATTCCCTTTGTGCTCAACGATCGCCCCGACCTCGCGGTGCTGCTTGGGGCCGGATGGCGTTCATGTAGGTCAAAGTGATCTGACGCCTCAACAGGCGCGTCGTTTCTTCCAAGGGATCGTTGGTCGTAGCACTCATGCTCCCGAACAGGCGCAAAGGGCTCTTGTGGAAGAGGCCGATTACCTCTCTATCGGGCCAGTGTGGGAGACCCCCACGAAGTTGGGACGCCCTGCAGCAGGGCTGGAGTATGTGCGCTGGGCCGCTCAAAACCTTTCCCAGCAAACCGTTTGGTATGCCATCGGGGGCATCCAGATAACAAACCTTCCCCAAGTGCTTGAAGCAGGCGCACGGCGGATTGTCGTGGTGCGAGCTATCTACGATGCAGACAGCCCGCAAAAAGCTGCGCGTGCTATGAAGGAGGAGCTTGAACGATGGTCTACGTAAACGGGGAACCGCGCCAGGCCGCTGGCAAAACGTTGGAAGAGCTGTTGAAAGAGCTTCAGCTAAATCCGCAACTGGTTGCCGTTTTGGTGAATGAGACCGTGTATCCTCGCGGCAAACTGCCTTTAGAACCTTTGAAAGAAGGCGATGTGGTGGAGATAGTGACGTTGATGCAAGGGGGTAGGGGCCTAGCGTTCGGGCCTCACCTGACAAGGAGGAGATCGTGTCCGACTCATTGGTTATCGCGAACCAAACATTTCGAAGCCGCCTTATCGTGGGCACAGGCAAATATCACGATCGGGGCGTTATGCGGGATGCCCTAGAGGCCTCCGGTGCCGAGATAGTGACCGTCTCGATTCGGCGGGTAGAGATCGGCGCGCCAGGGCATCAGGGGCTTCTAGAGGAGGTGATGGGTAAATATCATCTACTGCCTAATACGGCCGGGGCGAAAACGGCAGAGGAGGCGGTTCGTATTGCCCGTCTTGGTCGCGCCTTAACCGGCGAGAACTGGGTGAAGCTTGAGGTCATACCCGACCCGCTGTATCTGCTTCCCGATCCCATAGAAACCTATCACGCAGCCAAGATTCTGC
This sequence comes from Chthonomonas calidirosea T49, assembly GCF_000427095.1. Lineage (NCBI taxonomy): Bacteria > Bacillati > Armatimonadota > Chthonomonadia > Chthonomonadales > Chthonomonadaceae > Chthonomonas > Chthonomonas calidirosea. The sequence continues at coordinate 1,957,882 of NC_021487.1, read as the reverse complement.
TGCAGGAGGGGTTCATCGTGCTGCCCTACATCGGCCCCGATCCGGTTCTTGCAACAAAACTTGGGGCCATCGGATGTGCCACGGTCATGCCGTTGGCCGCCCCCATCGGATCGGGTTGGGGAGTGAAGACCCGAGCGCTGATCGAGGTGTTTCTGCGTCTGCGGGATCAGCTACCCCCTATCGTTATAGATGCTGGGTTGGGGCTTCCCTCGCACGCTGCGGAGGTGATGGAATTAGGAGCCGATGCCGTGTTGGTGAACACGGCCATTGCAGAAGCAAAAGACCCCGTGGCGATGGCAGCCGCCTTTCGTATGGCTGTGGAGGCAGGTCGGAAAGCCTATCTTGCCGGGCCTATGACCGCTCGGGAAACGGCCAGTCCAAGCAGTCCCGTGGTAGGGGTGCCGCTAGTGCAGCCGGAGGCCCCCGTATGACCCAAGCGGATGTCTTGCCATCTATCTCGTTAGAGGTGTTCTCTCACCACCATGAGGTGATCATCGTCGGGGGCGGCATTATCGGGAGCCTCATCGCCTATACTCTTCGTCGAGCTGGAGCCGAGGTGATAATGCTCGATGCCGGTTTTGAAGGCGAGGCGACCCGCGCCTCCGCGGGTATGTTGGCTCCCTATCCGGAAGGCCTCGCTGGCGAACTCCTTGAATGGGCGGAGGAGAGCATCGCGCTTTACCCTGCTCTAGTTGCAGAGCTCCAGGAACAGACCGGCATTGCTGTGCCCTTCTCGTTAGAAGGAACCGGCCTTGTTATGCCGGGGGGTGAGGATCACTTATCGGTATGGCCATCTCTGGCCTCTCTAAACCTGCGAGGCCGATCTTATCCGGGCGGTTATGTGCATCCGCTGCGTCTGAAAGAGGCGTTATGGCAGGCCTTTCAACGGATGGGCGGGCTGGTGCTTCGTGCCGAAGCCCTGTTGGTGACACCAGGGAGGGTGGAGACCGATAGAGGAGCTTTGCTCGGTTCTCACATCGTTTTGGCAACAGGCGCTTGGTCGGGGCGTTTCGGATTAGGGGTGCAGCCGGTGAAGGGGGAAGCAATGTGGCTCGAAACAGCACCTCCGACGATTCCTTTGTTCTTTGAAGAGGGCTATCTTCTCCCACGAGATGGAGGACTTTACGTGGGGGCTACCCAACGGGAAGGGTGGCGTCCCGGAGTAGACCTCATCGGGCTTCAATGGCTTATCTCCTTTGTGCACAACCATGTTCCACACCTCGAAACGGCCCCTATAGGGGCGCTTTTATGGGGCTATCGCCCCATGGGGACGCTACAGGTAGGCGAGATCGCCTCGGGCCTATATGCCGCCACGGGGCACGGACGTAATGGGGTTTTGTTAGCTCCAGCAACCGCACAACGTATCGCAAGATCCATTTTGGGGGTTTCCCCGAGGAGGAGTAGAGGATGACGCAGTTAGAGGCAGCAAGAAAAGGCCATATTACCGAACAGATGGCCTATGTGGCGGAGCGCGAAGGCGTTTCACCGGAGTTTGTTCGTGAGCAGGTTGCAGCCGGACGTGTGGTTATTCCGGCCAATCCAAACCATACAACTCTCAGCCACTTCACCGCTATTGGGGAAGGGATGCGCGTAAAAATTAACGCGAACCTGGGCACCTCCTACGACTATGTCCACCCGGACGAAGAGGTAGAAAAGGTAAAAGTGGCCATTCAGTACGGTGCTGACACGGTGATGGATCTCTCCACGGGCGGAGATATCGCCGCCATTCGGCAGAGAACTCTGGAAGCGAGCACCGTTCCCCTTGGCACCGTGCCTATCTATGAGGCCGAGTTTCGCGCGGCCAAACGCAAGAGCTTCTTCGATATGACTGCCGATGAACTGTTTGAGGTTATCGAGGAGCATGGGAAGTCTGGGGTGGACTACATCACCGTGCACTGCGGTGTGACCCGCGAGGCGTTAATGCGCTACCAAAACACGCACCGCACCACGGGCATTGTGTCGCGTGGTGGCGGACTTTTGGCCGCCTGGATGCTGAAGCGTGAGGAGGAAAACCCGCTTTGGGAGCGCTTTGATGATCTGCTGGACATCGCGCGAACCTACGACATGACCCTTTCTCTGGGAGATGGCCTTCGGCCGGGGTCGCTTGACGATGCCACCGATCGCCCGCAAATTCAAGAGCTCTTGCTGATTGGAGAGCTCGTGGAGCGCTCTCGACGAGCGGGTGTGCAGGCGATGGTCGAAGGGCCGGGGCATATTCCTCTCAACGAGATACAGACCAACGTGCAGATCCAGAAGAAGCTGACACGCCACGCCCCCTTCTACATTTTGGGAATGCTGCCCATAGATACCGGTGCGGCATTTGATCACATTGTGGGCGCTATCGGAGGGGCCGTGGCCGGTTGGCATGGCGCCGACATGCTTTGCTACCTCACTCCTGCCGAACATTTGGGGCTGCCGACGGTGGAGCATGTGAAAGAGGGGGTCATCGCCTTTAAGCTGGCTGCGCATATCGCCGATGTCGCGCGCGGCAATAAAGCCGACTGGGAGCGCAACCGCCAGATGAGCGAGGCGCGGTATCGGCTCGATTGGCAGAAACAGTTCGAGCTGGCCCTCTTCCCCGAGGAGGCGCGGGCGATGTACGAGGCGCGTGGCACAAAAACCAAAGCCTGCAGCATGTGTGGGCCCTTCTGCCCTATGAACCTAGTCGAGGTGGTCATGCGGGGACGGCGCGGCGCCGCTCATGGGACGACGCAGTTGCCTCTGGAAGAGGTCATCGGAGCGGAAGTCACCACGTAAACCATGCCCGTTCCCTCTGCGCTCACCATTGCTGGCTCTGACTCGGGGGGCGGAGCCGGCCTTCAGGCCGATCTGAAGACTTTTGAGCGCTACGGCGTTTATGGCATGAGCGCCGTAACGCTCATCACGGCTCAGAACCGCAGGCACATTAAGGAGGTTTTTTTGCTTCCGCCCGATCTTGTGACGGCGCAAATAGAGTGCGCTTGGGAGGAGGTGCCCCCTCGCGCGATAAAGATCGGCGCTTTGGGAAACAGGGCTATCGTTGAGGCGGTTGTGCGTGCATTGAGACGGCCCGATCTGCCTCCTCTCGTTGTAGACCCTGTCGTCGTAAGCAGCAGCGGCAAGAGGCTTTTGGAATCGGACGGACTCGAGGTGCTGATAACGCAGCTCTTTCCGATGGCAACCCTTATTACACCCAACCTTCTTGAGGCGGAGGTGCTGTTGAAGGGCGCCATCGCTGCAGATGACGAAAAGCAGATGCAGGAAGCGGTCTACGCTTTAAAACGCCTCGGTCCCCAAGCCGTGCTTTTGAAGGGAGGGCACGGGGTGGGACCAGAAGCCGTGGACTTTCTTTTCGATGGACAGACGTGCCATCGTCTCGCTCTACCTCGGCTTACCGGCACGACGCTACATGGGTCGGGCTGCCAACTCTCAGCGGCTATCGCTGCCCGGCTCGCCTTGGGTGATTCGCTGCGTGCGGCGGTGGAGGAGGCCAAGCGCTATGTGTTTTATCAGATGGAAAAGGCTCTATTTTCCACCGCATCAGCTTTAGACAGCGATTAACTATAGGTTGCTGTAGTCGGTTACCGAGCGTTGGTAAGGGTAGACTTGCACACCAGTCGTGTGTAGGTAAGCGATGGCGCGTTGCACCTCACTGAGCGGGCCGGAAAGATCCACTTCAAAATACCCTCCATCTTCCTCGTCGAAGGCGGCCCGCACGATGTTCACCACCACATCGAAGTCTTTCCCAACTCGATAGAGCAAGGGGGCACGATTCTGCTCTGCGGTTACCGTGGTAATGCGCACGCGAGTGGTTACGGATTGCGACACGGTGGTTTCCGGTGGTTGTGGCAGGGTGGAGGGAACCGGCAGATTCGTTTCACTGTCTCCAGGCAGAAGCCCCAGCGCATGGAGGTAGGCCGTAGCCTGGGTAATCTCATTTTGAGAGCCTTCTATATCTACCGTAAGGCAGGCAACCTCTTCACTTACCCGCGCTCGTCGGATATGGGTAACCACATGGAAGAGACGCCCAAGTCGCCACAGTAAGGGACGTTGGGCCATCTCTCCGGTGGCCGTGAGATTCACGGTAATAACAGGCATAGTGCGATCTGAGTACTCCTCAAATTCTAGCTTACCTCAAACAGGCCCTACGTTCCGATGCGCGTGCCGCACTGTGTGCAGAACTTCGCTCCTTCCGGAATTTGGGCATGGCACTGCGGGCAGGTTGTTTGTGTGCTTAATGGTTTGCCGCATTCCGGGCAGAACTTACCGCCCTGCACGGCGGAGCCGCAGTGGGGGCAGGTAACGGTGGCGTGGGCGGTGAGGTTGATCTCAGTGGTAAGGTCTTTCTCTTGAAGCTTGGAGTATATCTGCTCTTTTACCACCTGAGCCTGTGCGCTGGCTAGTTCCTCTTCCTCTACGGGGGCGCACTGCTTGCAAAGCCCACGAGCTTCATTCCAGCAGACCTCTTTGCAAACCCATCGGCCACAACGTCGGCACTGGTTAAAGAGCGGTTTGATCTCTTGAACAGCTGTTTGCAGCGCGGCATCGTGCGCCTTGCCGCCCACGGCGCGCTGGATATCGTAGGCTGATTCGCCGGCGCGGCTCAAGAACCCGCCCAAAAAGCCTCCTGCGGCCCGCAGCGCATCACCCATCAGGCCGAGCTTGTTGGGCTCGAACGTGGACATAAAGCCGTTGCGACAGTGGTCGCAGTAGAATCGGAACTGAAAACCTTGATCTGTAGACAGATCGTCATAGTTCTGTACGAACTCGATAACACCCATTGCATGTCCTCCTAGATATGTTTCTACATTTTTATATAGAACGAAACGATGCTGTTTGGAAAGGTGCTAGCCTCCGGCGATGGCCGGGACGATGGAGACGGAGTCGCCATCCTTTACGGGAGTATCTTTCCCTTTTAGGAAGCGAACATCCTCCTCGTTAACATAGATATTTACAAAGCGGCGAATCTCTCCGTTTTCATCTACGAGTCGCTCGGAGATGCCTGGAAACTGCCTTTCCAGGTCTTCGATAAGTGTCGCGATGGTTCCGGGGGCCGCTGTCACCGTATCCACATCGCCGGTATAGCGACGCAACGGTGTCGGTATTAGAACGGTTACAGGCATGGACAATCCACTCCTTATCCTAAATGTACGAAAAAGAGGCGCCGTAGGACGGCGCAACTTCGCTTGCAAAGTGTTACCCTATGTTGCTTCCAAAATTCAAATGCGGTGTCACGAAGAGGTCGCCAACAGCTTTTCCGTTTTCAGGGCGGCTTCGAGCGAGTTAAGGTTTGGCTCGATGGGGATGGTATGTCCTACCCGTCCCATCACGGCCTCCTGGGTTTTAAGGCCGTTGCCGGTGATGGCGATCACCACCACGTCGTCTTTGCCGAATCGGCCCTGTTCGGCCAGTTTTTTCGTCACGGAAACGGTAACGCCGCCGGCGGTTTCGGTGAAGATCCCTTCGGTTCGCGCTAGCAGGCGAATGCCCTCTACGACCTCCTCATCCGTAACGTCTTCGGCCCACCCGCCGGATTTTCGCACGGTTTCTATGGCCGTATAGCCATCTGCGGGGTTCCCAATGGCGATGGAGCGGGCGATAGTGTTGGGGCGTTGTGGGCGAAACACGGCCGCTTCGGTTTTTATGGCCGTGGTGATGGGGGAGCAGCCGGTGGCCTGAGCGGCGTACATACGGGTATTCACCGGCCCGTCGAGAAGTCCAAGGCGCTCCAACTCCTTCAGGCCCTTATAAATTTTGCTGATCAACGAGCCTCCGGCGCAGGGCACGATCACGTGGTCGGGCGCTCTCCAGCCCAACTGTTCGGCGATCTCATAGCCATAGGTTTTGGAGCCATCTCCGTAGAAAGGCCGAAGGTTAATGTTCACAAAGCCCCAGCCATAGCGGTCGCCCGCTTCGGCGCAGAGGCGATTCACCTCATCGTAGCAGCCAGATACCGCGAGCACATTAGTTCCATAGATGAGGGTACCGACCACTTTGCCCTGTTCCAGATCGGCTGGAATGAAGATATAAGAGCGAAAGCCTCCTTCGGCAGCGTGGGCAGCTACCGAGTTTGCAAGGTTTCCTGTGGAGGCACAGGCCACCGTGTCGTAGCCAAACTCGCGGGCTTTGGTGAGAGCCACGGCCACCACTCTATCTTTAAAAGAGAGCGTAGGATGGTTCACAGCATCGTTCTTCACATAGAGGTTATTGAGGCCGAGTTCGCGTCCGAGCCGTTCCGCCTTCACCAAGGGCGTCCAACCCACGTTTTTGCCGACGGTAGGCGGACCTTCTACCGGAAGGAGGTCCCAGTAGCGCCACATGGAGGGAGGGCCGGCGGCGATCGATTCGCGGGTCACCCTTTTTTCAATAAGCTCCCAGTTCAGTTTAACTTCGAGGGGTCCAAAACAGAGCTCACAAACATGCACAGGCGCAAGCGGATACTCTTTTCCACACTCGCGACACTGCATTCCCAACGTTTTGGCAGACATTCGTTATAAGCCTCCTCAATGAGCTAGACAGAGTGTATGAAGTCGGCGCAGAGACAATCAAAAAGCCTCTCGACCGGCGCGCCCGCATTGCAGGCACACAGGACGAGAGGCTCAAGCCTTCGTGGTCCCACCTGTTTTCGCCACAACCTCACGGTTGCGGCCTCGGCGGGTGCAACGACGCTCTTACGAACGCGTACACCCTGGCCCTGTAACGGGAGCCCCCCGGCCTTCCCTACTCAGCCAACGAAGTGCTTTTCGAAAAGGCGGCTCAAAGGCCATTTCAGCAGGTTCGCTTGTACCGGCTTCCACCAACCCGGCTCGCTGTTACCGCGCCGCCTGCTTACTCCACCTTCTCTTCGCCTTGCCACTTTCCAACTATGTCGGACGTAGATTATACACGGTGAACCTTTGAAATGTCAACCCTCTTTTTCTGCTTGACACCTTCCCGATAATGACGGTATGATAAATTTACCTTATATAAAAGCGTTGCGCTCGAAGACGAGCGCCCTACAACGCCACAAAAGAGCGCCCGATGCCTGAATTGAGTCTGTTTACCGGTGCGAACCTAGCTTATGTTCTCGACCTTTATGAGCGTTATCAACGCGATCCGGAGTCGGTCGATCCAGAAACACGTGCCTTCTTTGAGGCCTATCCTCTCTCCTCTTTGCTCGAACAGAGCGTTTCCACCGATCTCTCGAACAAGCTGCTTGATGCAGCTATTGCCACGGTGCGCTTGGCGCGTTATATTCGTCAGCGCGGCCATCTAGATGCCGATATTGACCCTCTGCATCTCAGCCCACGAAGCTCTACCGAGCTGGAGCTGAGCGCTCATAACCTCACGCCAGAGATATTAGAGCAGCTGCCATCAAGCCTGATCGGCGGCCCCATCGCCCAGGAGACCACCAACGCCCGCGATGCCATCGCTCGGCTACGGCAGGTCTATTCAGGAACGATTGGCTATGAGGACGAGCATATTCAAGAGGCCAAAGAGCGCTACTGGCTTCGGGACGTGGTGGAAAGTCGTCGCTTCTTTAAAGACATTGACGCTGGGCGCAAGCGTGACCTGCTCCATCGCCTTATTGAGGTAGATATCTTCGAGGATTTTCTGCAGCGAACTTTTCCTGGAGAGAAGCGTTTCTCCATTGAGGGCACCGATGCCCTCGTGCCTATGCTCGACGAGATCGTTCGTAGCGCTGCCATCGAGGGCATGCACGAGGTGGTAATGGGCATGGCCCACCGTGGGCGTCTTAACGTACTAGCGCACGTGCTCGGTAAGCCCTACGAGGTGATCCTCAAAGAGTTCAAAAATAACATCGGTGGCGAGGGTACCTCGGTCTCCGGCAGCAACTTTGAAGGGTGGTCTGGCGATGTGAAGTATCACTTGGGCTACAGCCGTGCCTTCCGCGAATCGGGGGTGGCCGAAATGCCCATTACGCTGGTGCCCAACCCAAGCCATCTCGAATATGTGAACCCTGTTGTGGAGGGGCATGTGCGCGCGGCACAGGAACGACGCGATGCCATGGGTCGTCCACAACAGAACGAGCGTGCCGCACTGCCGATTCTCATTCACGGCGACGCCGCCTTCTGCGGACAGGGCATCGTTGCCGAGACGCTGAATCTCTCGCGCCTGCCTGGGTATCGCACAGGGGGAACCATCCACATTATTTTGAATAACCAAATTGGCTTTACCACCCTTCCCTCTGAAGGTCGCTCCACTCTCTATGCCAGCGACCTCGCCAAGGGGTTTGAGATCCCCATCGTTCACGTGAACGCCGACGACCCCATCGCCTGCATCGCTGCCGCTCGCATGGCCTTTGCCTATCGAGAGGAGTTCGGTAAAGACTTTCTCATTGACCTGATCGGCTATCGGCGCTACGGCCACAACGAAACGGACGAGCCACGCACCACACAACCGCGCATATACGCGCTTATAGATGCCCATCCGCGTGTGCGCGAGATCTTTGCGCACGAGCTGGAGAAGGAGGGCATCGTATCACGAGACGAAGCAGCGGCTATGGTCAACGAGGTGCGCGAGCGCTTGCGCCAAGCCCTCGATGTGGCTTCACGCATGGAGAACGGTGAGGAGAATGGAAACGGGCACATGCCTCCGCCGGAAGAGGATGCCATTGCGACCGGCGTAAGTGCAGAAACCCTCCTCTCGCTCAACGAAGCGATGTTGGAGTGGCCTTCGGATTTTCACGTCAACCCACGAGCCGTCAAACAGTTCTACGAGCCGCGTCGGCAGGCCATTCATCAACCCCGCGGCATCTACTGGGCGCATGCGGAAGCGTTGGCCTTTGCCTCTATTCTTGCCGACGGCATACCGATTCGCCTCACGGGCCAAGACACGGAGCGCGGCACCTTCGACCAGCGTCGCCTCGCCCTTTACGATGTTGAGACGGGCGAGCGCTATGCGCCGCTGGAGCATCTCCCGCAGGCGCGCGCCTCTTTTGCGGTGTACAACAGCCCTCTTTCCGAGAGCGCCGTGCTCGGCTTTGAATACGGCTATAGCGTTCATGCGCCCGACACTCTCACCCTCTGGGAGGCCCAGTTCGGCGATTTCGCCAATGGAGCCCAGGTGATTATAGACCAGTTCATTGCGGCCGGCTATGCGAAGTGGGGACAAAGCCCCTCCCTTGTGCTGCTCTTGCCGCATGGCTATGAGGGGCAAGGGCCGGAGCATTCCAGTGCTCGTGTGGAGCGCTATCTGCAGCTCTGCGCCGAAAACAATATGCGCGTGGTAAACTGCACCACTGCGGCCCAATACTTTCACGTTCTCAGGCGTCAGGCCGCCCTCATGCGTCACAGCCCGAAACCGCTGGTGATCTTCACCCCGAAAAGTCTCTTGCGCGACAAAAACGCGGCTGCCTCCTTACAAGAGTTGGTGGAAGGGCGTTTTCAACCGGTGATAGATGATGAGGAGGCACGGAAGCGCGCCAACCGTGTTACACGGCTGATTCTGTGTAGCGGTAAGGTCTACATGAACCTCCTCTACCAGCCCAGCGGTGAGCCTCGTGAGGAGGTTTTCAAGGAGGAGCGTCTGGCCGTTGTGCGCGTGGAGCAGCTCTATCCCTTCCCTGTAGAGGCTCTTGCAAAGGTTATCGGGGGCTATCCCAACCTACGCGAGCTGGTGTGGCTGCAAGAGGAGCCCCAAAATATGGGCGCCTGGAGCTTTATGGAACCCCGTTTGCGCGCTCTCCTCCACAAGCTAGAGGTGGACTGTCCTATTCGCTATATCGGTAGAGAGGAGTCGGCAAGTACAGCCGAGGGTTCACGCCCGCGCCACCTTGTTGTTCAAGAGCGCATCCTTCGGGCAGCCCTCTCCGATATCCCCGCGCTCTCCCTCTCACGTCGAGAGGCCGCACGGATAGCCAAATAGCGGCTTTGGAGAAGGGGAATGCGTCGGCCATGAAGAAAAAATCATGAAAAGCTTGGCCTTAGGCTAGAGACCATACAAAACCGAATTCGGAAAGAGGATCGCAATTCTATGGGCGTCGAGATACAAGTGCCGCAACTAGCCGAGTCCGTTGTAGAAGCGACGGTCGGCACCTGGTATAAAAAGGAGGGAGACCGCGTAGAGCGCGACGAGGAGGTGGTGGAGCTTGCCACCGATAAGGTGAGCCTACCGGTCTATGCACCTGCCGCCGGCATACTGCAAAAGATCGTTCATCCTGAGGGCGACACGGTAAAACCAGGGGATGTGCTTGCCATTTTGGTGGAGGCGGAGGCAGCTGCGGTGTCGTCGGCGCCGCAGGCGGCCAAACCGGCTGCGGAAAACGCGCCCGTTAAAACGGCCGTAGCGGAAAAGACGGAAGTGCATCCTCCCATTGCTACGCCATTGGCTGAGAAGGTTGCTGAGGAGCAGGGAATTGACCTGAGCTCTCTTCGCGGCAAAGGCAGTGGTCCGAACGGTAAGATCACCATTGAGGACGTACGCCAGTTCGCCCATACATCCTCATCCGCCCCATCCTCTACTGAGAAAGAGGTGCAGAAACCCGCGGCCTCCACGGCTTCCGGCACGCTGCCGCCGGTGCTATCTTCGCTCACCGCCTCTTTTGGGCGGCGGGAGGAGCGGGAGCCCCTCTCGCGTTTACGTCTCACGCTTATCCGCAACCTTCAAGAGTCGGAGCGCAACGCGGTTCGGCTCACCACCTTTAACGAGGCCGACATGAGCGCGGTAATAGAGATTCGCAAGCGCCGCCGCGACGCCTTCAAGGAGCGTTATGGGGTTAATCTCGGCTTCATGTCGTTCTTTACCAAGGCGGTTGTTGGGGCGTTAAAGGCGTTTCCGTACCTCAACGCCGAGATACAAGGCAACGAAGTTGTAAAGAAGTACTACTACGATATCGGGATTGCGGTGGGCAGTGAGCGCGGGTTAACTGTTCCGGTGATTCGCGATGCGGATAGGAAGTCCTTCGCCGAGATCGAAGCCGAGATCGCCGATCTTGCCGCTCGGGCTCGAGAGGGTAGGCTAAAGCTTGAGGAGCTCATGGGGGGCACTTTCACCATCACCAACGGTGGTGTTTACGGTTCGTTGCTTTCCACGCCCATTCTCAACGGCAATCAGGTAGGGATCCTTGGCATGCACAAAATTCAGGAGCGCCCGGTGGTGGTCAATGGCGAGATCGTAATACGGCCGATGATGTACCTGGCGCTCTCCTACGATCATCGCCTGATAGACGGTAGCGATGCCGTGCGGTTCCTTGTGCGCGTCAAGGAGCTTATCGAAGACCCCGAAACACTTCTTCTGGAAGGTTAGGTCGGTTTCTCTACGCAATCACGGCAATAACCACCGACCACTCGCCCACCGTGAGCATCTATACGTTTGAGCGAATTGATCGTGGCGAAGTCCAGCGTTTAAATCTGCCTGTGGGGCTGTAGAATTTGGTGGGTTTTTAAAAACAACAAGCGGATGCCTTTTGTGAGGGCATCCGCATTTACTGCCGGGGAAGGATTCGAACCTCCGACCAACTGATCCAGAGTCAGCTGTGCTACCACTGCACCACCCGGCAATCTCTCTTGTGTCTGCATTTTTATGATACAACGCTGCCTTCGCTCTTGTCAAGAGCTATCCCCAGTATCCGTTCGCCTTTTAAGCGGCCTATTCGCCGCGTGGGTAGACCCCAACGACCGCCGACTCGGCCGGCACTTCGAGCGACGAAGCGGGTTCTACCTCAAGAGGGGGGAGCTCTTCGAGGCTAGCAATGCCGAAGTAGTGCAAAAACTCGGGGGTCGTCACATAAAGCGTGGGACGGCCTGGACTGGCTTTCTTGCCCGCTTCGGCAATGAGACGCCGCTCCAAAAGCGTTTTGAGAACGCCGTCCGATGAAACCCCGCGAATGGCCTCTATCTCCGGCCCCGTAATGGGCTGACGATAGGCGATAATGGCAAGAGTTTCTAAGGCGGCTCGAGAGAGCTTGTTGGCGCGCGGCGTTAGCAGACGCCCCACAAACTCCGCATACTCCGGACGGGTGGCCAACTGCCATCCGCCTGCGATGCGTAGCAGCTGAAGACCGCTGTGGCGCTCCACAAGCGCTGCTTGCAAAGAACGGAGCGCCTCCTCTACCCGCAACGGCTCCTCGCCGGTGGCACGGGCTAGCTCCTGAACCGTGAGGGGTTCGCCGGAGACAAAGAGAAGGCACTCTAACGCGGCTTCTAAGGTGGTGCTCATGTGGCAGATGCCCCTCCCGAAGCGTAGAGATAGATCGGTGCGAAAGGTTCGGCCTGCTCCACACGCACACGCCCTAGCCGCAAAAGCTCCAATATGGCCAGAAACGTCAGCACAATATCATAAACCGGCCCGGGCAGCACGAACAAACTCTCGAAAGGCACCGTCTCTGGGGCGATAGCCTCTAGCTTGCGCATAATCTCCACCATCTTGAGGCGCAGACTAAGACGACGTCGTGGTACCACGGTGGTGAGTGGCTTCTCCTCAAGGCCTGCACGTGCTAACATCTGGTGGAGAGCGTGGTGCAACTGCGCCGGCGTCACCTCCCCTTGGGGAACCGGCAGCAGATAGTCCTCCACATTTTGCACCGCATCGCGAAAATAGATGCGTCGCCGCTCCTCCTCCCACCGTTGCAGAGTGGCTATGGTTTCGCGAAACTGTTGGTAGTCCAGTAGCCGCTGCACCAGCTCTGCCCTGGGGTCTTCCTCCATCTCAGGCGCGTCTTCCTGGATTGGAGCTTGAGGGAGCAGCATACGCGACTTGATCTCGATGAGAGTGGCCGCCATAACAAGATACTCCCCAGCTATCGTCAAATCCAACGCCTCCATGGCCGCTATAACCTGTAGATACTGCTGGGTGATCTCCGCGATAGGGATGTCGTAGATGTCTATCTCGTTGATGCGAATAAGGTGCAAGAGCAGATCGAGCGGCCCTTCAAAGGCTTCTAAATGAACGGGGGGCATGGCCGCTGGAGTTAGCGGCGAGCGTTTGGACGGCAGGACCGAAGAGGAATCTCTCATAACAGCTAGAAAAGGAGACGGTCGCCTGCAGGCGACATGGGGGATTACCTGGTCACATCCAAGGCGACCAGATGGCCTCTTACCCTTCCCCTCCTTCCTCCTTTCTGTGCAAGATGGTTGACAACAAGCGCGTCGTTCAATAGGGATTGCCCTAGGATGGACTCCGCCGTTACAGACGAACCCTAACAGAGGGACTATCCCCTCAGGCGTTCTACACCAGCGATCGCCTTTAAGCGAGCAGTAGTCGTAGAATGCCATTCTACCGGTAGGGATGGGGCGATGTCAATAAGTCGCACACGGGTTTCAACAAAGAAATGGAGCGTGGAGGAATCGCTCAAAAAGAAGCCCCTTCCTCGATGACATCGCAGAAAGGGGCTAAACACGAGGTGCTGTAAAGCCTACTCCAGCGCCGTCTCGCCGGTTTCACCGGTTCGGATGCGGATGACGTCGGAAATAGGCGAAAGGAAGATTTTGCCATCTCCGATCTCACCGGTACGGGCGGCCTTGGCGATGGTTTCTGCCACGAGTTGAGCCTCCGAGTCCTTTACCACGATCTCGATCTTTACCTTCTGTAACAGGTTTACCGTGTACTCTACCCCTCGGTAAAGGTGCGTAAGCCCCTTTTGCTTCCCCGAACCGCGCACCTCGGTGATGGTCATACCCCGCACGCCTATTTCGGAGAGCGCCGCGGTAACGTCGTCAAGCTTTTGGGGACGAATCATCGCTTCTACTTTGATCATTGTGTTGCCTCCTCTGTCTGTCGCTTCAGCTCGTATCTCAGAGCGAAGAGCCGAAACAGCAAGAGAATGACCAAACCAACCGTAACTGCTGGGCTTAAACGATGTTGTAAGTTAAGCACGATCGCCCAACAGAGGGTGGCTCCGAGAACGGTGTAACCGAGCACCGTTTGGAGGCGCCGCATCTTCTGTGCACGGATGGCCTGCTCTTGCTTTCTCTGTGTTTTGTTCTTTTTCGTCTTCATAGAGGTTTTTTCCTTTTATCGGATAGGCGGGGGCCCATTCTATCGGTCCCCCGCCTATTCTCATCGCTGGTCGTTCGCTATTTCGCTCCGGCCGGCGCTCCACCACCAAGATTGGGAGCGGAGGTGATGGTCATGGAGGCGCTCGGTGTGGAAGGAGTGGCAAGCACGTCGTCGGGATAGGCGACAATGCCGAACTCCGGCTCGTCGAGGCCCATCGTTTCGACCTCCGGCGAAACCCGCATGCTCTTTATGGCATTAACGATCTTGAAGACGATGAAGGTGAGCCCGAATGACCAGGCTACACAGACCGTAGAGCCGACAAGCTGGGCGAGGAACTGGCTGGTGTCGCCCTGGAATAGGCCCACAACGCCTAAACCAGCCTTCCCAAGGTAGCTCGACGCGCCCACTCCATTCCAACCGGCTCCATAGGTGCCGTCGGCAAAAAGCCCCAGGCAGATGCCGCCTAGCCAGCCGCAGTAGCCATGTACCGAGATAGCTCCACAAGGATCGTCTATCTTGAGGACGTTGTCGTTGAAGAGAACGCCCCAGCAGACCGTGATGCCAGCGAGAATTCCGATGACCATCGCAGAGGTAGGAGAAACAAAGGCACAGGGCGCTGTAATGGCCACCAACCCTGCCAACATGCCGTTACATGCCATGGAGATGTCGGGTTTGCCGAACTTAAGGTACCAGAACACCATGGCTGCCGCTGCGCCAAAGATCGCTGCTAGGTTGGTGTTGACAGCGATCACCGAGATACGAAGGTCGGTATCGCCGAGGGTCGAGCCGGGATTGAAGCCCATCCACCCAAACAGCAGAATGAATGTGCCAGTTACCACAAAGGCAATATTGTGGGCGGGGAAGGCACGTGGTTTTCCATCGGGCCCGTATTTTCCTAGACGTGGCCCTAAAATAATGGCCAACGCCATGGCGGCAAACCCTCCTACGGCATGCACGACGGTCGAACCGGCGAAATCCACATAGCCGTGCCCTAGGTGCATGGTGTTGCCAAGATTAGCCAGCCAACCTCCACCCCAGCACCAGCAGCCGAAGATAGGGTAGAGAATAGCCCCTATGAAAAGCTCGCACAGCACGAAAGCACCGAAGGTAATACGCTCGCAGATAGCGCCCACAATAATGTAGCCCGCCGTCTCCATAAAGACCACTTCGAAGAGACAGAGCGCATTGGCTCCTACATCGTAGGCGCCTCCTTTTAAGAAGAAGCCCGTTCCCCCAAGCACGTGAGGGATAAGCCATCTATTCAGCGATGGGGTGCCGCCGAGGTTCGACGGAACCTGGATGCCGTTTGTGATGCCGGCTGCTCCAAATTGGAAGGCGAAACCGCAGATGTAGTACCCTATAAAGGCCACTACATAGGCTGCAAAGTTCAACATCATGAGATGGGCGGCGTTCTTCTTGCGCACCAGGCCGCAGGTGAGCAGGGCAAAGCCGGCTTGCATAAAGAGAACAAGGTAGCCGGTGTTGAGCGTCCACCCGAAGTTCGTTGCCACCTTTAAACGTCCAACGGCATCGGCAAGATGGGCTGCAAATGGCTCGGTGGTCTTGGCCTGTGCCATCATCTGGGTTATCTTGTTGGTGTCGGTGGACGTAAAGTCGTAGGGATCGGTTTTTCCAAAAGATCCTTGGTTTGTAGCCATGCCGAAGACGTCGGCATAAGTGCCCGTATTCGTGCCGCCGGGGTCGGGTTTTACCGTCTGTGCCCATGCGGCTGTATGGGCACAAAGTGCGAAGATCACCCCGAAAAGCCCTAGCAAAAGCGCGGTTCGCGTCCAACAGACCCTAAAGCGTGATAGATACGTTGTCATTCTTTTGCGTCTCCTCCATAGCGTCGAAGCTTTTTAGATTCAATTTAGAACTTCACCACAGCGGCCAAGGTAAAAGTATCCTGGTCGGTTGTGGTGGTACCATGCCCTCCGAGGAAGAAGGGTTTGTTCGCATGGTCATGCCGATACTCCAGGCGAGTGAGAACCTGGTTTTTAAACAGTGAGTACTCTAATGTGAGTGTGGCCTCCCGAAGGACGGTGTAGCCAGGAAGACCAAGCCGAAGGCCAGCCCCGCCCACCCCAGCGATGTCCTCGAACTGATCGTAGCGGGCCGCCACGGCCAGCTTTGGGGTGAGCTGATAGCGGGCGTAGCCGGCGATGTCCGTCCAATAGCCGGAGTAGTGCGTCGCACCCACATTGCCAGCGCCCTGACCGTAGTCCACCTCCGCGGCCAGTTTTAGGTCTTTCGTAACCTGATAGGTTGGCTGGATCTCGAAGAGGTTGGTGTCTATGCCCCCTTTGTGAATGGGCGCTAAAGCCGGCCCGTAAGCGCCGGTTCCCTCCAGTCCGCCCATATAGGTGAGGTTGGTCGTGAGGCTAGCGTTGGGCGCCCAAGAGAGCTGCACGAAGCCGCTTTTGGCGTCGTTGTCGTCGGCAATGTCGTTCCAACCGTTAACCAGTCCTCCCTGAATTGTGAGCGTTTTTGAGAGGGGGGTAGTTGCCCGTAGGCCGGCGTGATAAAACGGTATCGCGTACTGGAAGCCGAAACTGCGGGAGTACTCGTCGTTTTTGGCGCTTTCGATCACCTCATAGCCAAAACTCGTCACGAAGATGCCGGCGTCGAAGGTTACCGGATGCTTCATGATATTGAGCGTTTTCGTAAGGTAGAGCTGCTGGATCGTCTGCCATGCAGCGGTGCCTCCCGGCTCGGTGGCATGAACAAGACGGGCGGTATCGCCGGTAGTAAGCGTGGCCGTGATGCTGAACGGTA
This sequence comes from Chthonomonas calidirosea T49, assembly GCF_000427095.1. Classification (NCBI taxonomy): domain Bacteria; kingdom Bacillati; phylum Armatimonadota; class Chthonomonadia; order Chthonomonadales; family Chthonomonadaceae; genus Chthonomonas; species Chthonomonas calidirosea. Next base: position 1,941,190 of record NC_021487.1, on the reverse strand, counting down.
TGCCCTTTCCCTCGTTGCGGACGATGTTCAGCTCTAAGAGGCTCAGGCTCAGTTCTCGGTCGTTGATGTCGAACGAGCGCCCGACGTTGTCAATGCCGATCTTCTCTCCGTCCGTGGTGGTGAGCACAGCGGCAGGATAGGGGCTGCGCGCGTTGATCAGGTAGTAGAGGTCGAGGTAGCCGGAGATATCCACCTCACCGGGTTTTGGGCCGGAGCTGCCGTCGGCACGTGCCGCTTTCGGCGCTGTGGTTAGCACCGCAAGCCAGAGAAGCCCGCAAACTCCAAGCCGATAGGTCAGCGCTTTAGCATGGGCTAAGCGTTGAGACACAGAAGCCTGTGTGATTGTTGGGGAGGATGGCCTCCCTAATCGAATCTTCAATGCGTCCTCCTTTAGGTAAGGATAGAGTGGTGGTGCTATGGCGAAGCACTTGTTCGCCAAGAGAAAGGACAGGCTAGCTCCAAGAAACGGAACAGAGCCTGAAGCGACACGCCTGTTCCTTGCCAAAGCGATCGCTTACCTGCGCTGGTGAAAAAGCGATTGCGAGAGGGCATAGGGAAAAGGCGCTTCCAACATGGCGACATTGACCAGTTGAGGAAGACAAACGGGGACTTAAAGTCGCCGGCGTAAGGCGATTAGCGACAACGCTATGGAGAACAACACTGTAGGGGATTTCGCGACAGAGCCGTTTACGGCATCGCTGCCGCAAGAGAGGTAAACGAACCGGCTTTATCCCAACGCTGGGACCGATTTACACTTGCAGTCACAAGCATACTCTGCAAGCTAGAGATATACTACCAAACAATGTACGTGCTTGTCAATAGCTTGGATAATTTTTTAATTTTCTTACTAAGCGTTTTTTTTGACCGATCTTTGTCGGCATCGCCACGAGAGAGGTGTGCAGGAAAGAGAGGCTCTTTCCTGCACAGAGAAGCTTTTCTAGATATCGTAGTACAAGGCGAACTCATAGGGATGAGGACGCAGGGCGATCTGTTCGATCTCCTGCTTACGCTTGTACTCGATATAGGTTTCAATGAGGTCTTGATCGAAGACCCCGCCCTTTAGCAGATACTCATGATCCTCCTCCAAGGCCTGCAGGCTTTCGGCGAGGCTGCCTGGAGTTTGGGCGATGCCGTGGCGCTCCTCCGGCTCCAGCTCGTAGAGGTCTTTATCAATGGGGGCTGGAGGCTGGATTTTGTTTTCGATGCCATCGAGACCGGCCATCATCATGGCGGCGAAGGCCAGATAGGGATTGGCGCTGGGGTCGGGAGCGCGGAACTCGATGCGCTTAGCCTTGGGCGATTTGCTGATCATGGGAATGCGCACGCAGGCCGAGCGGTTACGGGCGGAGTAGATCAGGTTGATGGGCGCCTCGTACCCAGGCACAAGCCGCCGATAGGAGTTGGTGGTGGGGGCGCAGAAGGCCAGTAGAGAGGCCGCGTGCTTGAGGATGCCACCGATATAGTAAACGGCAAGCTCGGAGAGCTGTCCGTAGCCCTTCTCATCGAAGAAGAGGGGTTTACCATCTTTCCATAGCGACTGGTGAGTGTGCATGCCGGAGCCGTTATCTTGGAAGAGCGGTTTGGGCATAAAGGTAACGGTGTAACCGTTTTGAATGGCGGTGTTTTTGATGATGTATTTGTAAGTCTGAAGCTTATCGGCCATGCGAACAAGGGTATCGAAGCGCATGTCAATCTCGGCTTGGCCGGCAGTCCCTACCTCATGATGCTGCATCTCGACCTCAATGCCCGCCTCAATGAGATTGAGCATCATTTCGGTACGCAGCTCCTGCAGCGAATCGAGAGGCGGTACCGGGAAGTAACCGCGTTTATAGGGGATCTTATAGCCGAGATTGGGCTTCTCATCGCGCCCAGAATTCCAAATGCCCTCATCGCTATCAATGAAGTAGTAGCCGGAGTGGGTGGTCTGGTCGTAACGCACGTCGTTGAAGATGTAGAACTCGGCCTCCGGCCCGAAGTAGGCGGTATCGGCGATACCGGTGCTCTTGAGATAGGCTTCGGCTTTATGAGCCACCTGTCGTGGGTCACGGTTGTAGCGCTCGCGGGTAATGGGGTCCACGATGTCGCAAACGATATTGAGGGTCACGACATCGAAGAAGGGGTCTATAAAAGCCGTATTGGGGTCGGGCAGAAGCAGCATGTCCGACTCGTCAATGGTTTTAAAGCCCCGAATGGAGGAGCCATCAAACGCGAGGCCCTCCGAAAACACCTCTTCTGTGAAGGCGGTAGCGGGGATGGAGAAGTGCTGTTGCTGTCCGAACAGATCGGTGAATCGGACATCTACAACGCGCACTTCGCGCTCCCGAGCGAACTCAATTACCTCTTTTGGTGTGGTCATTTAGCGTTCTCCTTAAGGGTGGTAGATGGTTTTTATAGAACACAGAGCGATGCAGCAGGGATGGTTTATGAATAGCTTACGTAGAGATCGGGAAAGACCGCACGCGATGGTCGCAAACTCTTTTAAAAGCGATCTCCTGCAAAAGGCACAGAAAAGCCATTTGCAGTGACATCGCAAAAGGAGGAGTGCCGTATGAGGGAAAACAGCATCAACGGCCCGACCACGTCAAAGGGGTCTTTCCAATTCCAAAAACAGTCGCACCGTTGCGCCTGCTCACGCCGAGGTAAAAACCACAAGCTACGCTGCTGTTCGCTTTACATTGGAGAGTATAGCATCTTTTTGAAAAAGTTGTCAACCATGCACGTTATTGTGCATTTATCTCCTAGCGATGGTGCGGTATAATGAAAAAACGGCAGACCTTCGGGCACGCAAACGGCACTCTCACCTCGTTGTTCGTTGCAAAAAATCGGTTTCAAATAAAACGAAGGGCCGATGATATGCCATAAGTCCGTAAGACAAACACCGATACAAGGAGAGAGGGAATGGCCTTTCATCGCATTTATCGGACCCTAATCGCTTTTTTGCTTTGCTCTTCGATCGCCTTCGCGCAAGCACCTAACTCTCCGCAGATTCCTCCCCCGCCACCCATGTTCACACCGCAGGAGTGCGCCCAGATCGTCGCCTATTGGCAGGCGCCTGGGCGCTTAAGCACAGGTTTACCACCCGATTCACTTAAGCACGGCCCATGGCAGGTGCGCCTCACGCCCGATGGGTCGAAGTGGCTTTTGAACTACCAAATCGTTATCGGCGCGGCGACAGCCCCGCCAACCCAACAGCCCACGCAGGCGCAATCGCCCTATGCGAGCTGGAAAGCTTGGGTGCAGGCCAAGATCGCCTGGGATCGTTACCAGGCTCAAAAAGTGGCCGACGCAGCCAACGCTGCCCTCGGCTATTCCGTTCCGAAACGTGCCGCTCCACCCCCTTTCCCTGGCCCTATTCCTCCTGATCTGCTCGCTGCCTGCGGCGATCCACCGCCCTTTGCCAACGCGGTAACGCCGCTTCAGACCACCGTTACCTTCGATGATGGCGTCTCTTTTACCTATCAAGACAACATAGATATGCCTCCGGCCTATGCCTACTATCGCTTCCCACAAGGCACCGATACGGCAGGTATCTCACTGAAGGCTATGCCCCAGCAGGAGCTGCAGGCGCTCTTCGATGCCGCCCACCTTACCCCCGAACAGGCTCATGTATTGGCCGCCGTTTCCCCATTAGAAGGGGGATTCGATGCCATTAATACCTATGACACCGGCTATGTGTCCGTCGGCTTTCTTCAGTTCATTACCGCCGCCAACGGAAAGGGCGATCTCATACCGGTGCTTCAGAGAGAAAAGAGCGAAAACCCTAGCGCGTTTCAGAACGATTTTCATCGCTTTGGAATAGACGTGACTCCAGATGGCACGCTCGATGTGGTAGATCCGGATACAGGGGCGGAGCTGGTCGGCGCCCAAGCCGTAATGAAGGTGATCGCCGATCGGCGCCTCACCGCTGTGTTCCAGCGAGCCGGACGTCTCAGCACCCCGTTTCGCATCGCCCAGATCGAGACCGCTATTGCCAACTATTGGCCCGCCGATTTCCCTGTGACCGTACAGGTTAACGGCCAGACTCTCACCGGCAAAGTCTCCGATGTTATCCATTCTGAGGCCGGCCTTGCCACCCTTTTCGATCGGCAGGTGAATCGCGGAAGCATTAATCCCTTTCCAGCTGTGCTAGCCCAGGTGATGCAGGAGCACAACCTAACCAACATCGGCGATGCGGCCCCGTACGAACAAGAGATCGTGGCAAAATGCCGTTATCGAGCCGATTTTCTCAAAAACCCGCACCTCTCGCAACCACCTCCTTTGCCAAGTACTGAGAACGACCCAACGGGAAAATAGGGCCGAATCTCCTCTATGGGTGCAGGCAGGGAGCCTTCCTTATTTACTCTTGGCACGGTTTATGGGTGTACCGTAAAGGAACTAATGGGGTAGAAGGAACGTTCTCTAGAATAGAAATATCATTGATGAACAATATATTGCGATGCGTTGACTCCTTCTCTCAAGAGAAGGTATACTCCGCCGAAGGTTTGTGAAAAAGCACACAAACTTAGGGGCATAAAATGCCTTTCGGAAGAAGGGACGTCTGTTAAAATAGCCATGTCGAGCGTTGCCCGCAAAAAGCCGCTGGTTATCGGCGAAAAATCCCGCTATGTGCGGGCCATGTTCGCCACTATCGCCCCACGCTACGACCAGCTTAACTCCCTTCTCAGCTTCCACCGACACCACGCTTGGCGGCAGCAGGCGGTACGTTTGGCGAAAGTGGGGCCTGGGGAGCGTTGCCTCGATGTATGCACGGGCACGGGAGATTTCGCACTTGCTTTAGCGCGCGCCGTGGGCGAACAGGGAACGGTTGTGGGAGCCGATTTCTGTGTTCCGATGCTACAGATCGGCCTTCAGAAGATACGTAACAGAGGCTATCGGCAGATCAAGATGGCTGTGGCCGATGCGCAGGCCCTGCCCTATCCCAACGCCTCCTTCGACGTGGTAACGGTGGGCTTTGGGGTGCGGAACGTGGCCAGTTTGGAGAAAGCCCTTGCGGAGATGGTACGTGTCACACGACCTGGAGGGAGGGTGGTCATTTTGGAGTTCACACGGCCGCGGCCTTCTCCCCTTCGCCCTCTGCTCGACCTTTACCTCTTCAAAATTCTGCCCAATATCGGTGGATGGCTGAGCCGAAAAGAGGCCTACACCTATCTGCCCGAATCGATCGCCCAGTTCGTTTCTCGCGAGGAGCTTGCAGCGGCCATGCAGCGGGCAGGGCTAACCCAAATTACCATCTACGATCTGAATTTTGGCACGGTTTGCATCCATATTGGGGTTCGGCCGGCCTATACCGGGGAGGTTTTACAATGAACGTTGTCCCCATTTCAACAACAAAATCGAGTGGCGTTGTTGCCACAGCAGCCTTCCTTCAGCCTGTAAAGGCCGACCTCCAAGCGGTGGAGGCACGGATGCAGGCAGAACTCGGCTCCGACGTGCGCACCATCTCCTCGCTGTCGCGCCACCTGCTAGAAGCGGGAGGCAAGCGGTTGCGACCCGCCATGGTTGCCCTGGCAGCGCGAGCCGTGAACCCCGACGCCGACCCCACCCGTGTGGCCACCGTTGGTGCGGCAATGGAGTTTGTGCACATGGCCACTTTGGTGCACGATGATGTGGTGGATAATACTGCTATACGTCGGGGGCGTCCCACCGCGAACGCCGTCTATGGAAACGGGGTTGCCGTGCTAAGTGGGGACTACATTCTTGCTCGTTCGATGCGCCTTTTGGCGCTCGATGGAGACCTGCGCATCATTCGCACTGTTTCCGAAGTCACCATAGACATGAGCGAGGGCGAGGTGATGGAGATCGTGGCCACGGGACGTATGGACCTCCCAATACCGGAATATTTCGAAATTTTGCGTAAAAAGACCGCTGTCTTCGTGGAGGGATGCTGCCGTTGCGGAGCCATTTTGGGTGGGGCCAATGAAGCGCAGGAGGAGGCTCTTGCCGAATATGGCTTCCGCATAGGAATGGCCTTTCAGATTGTAGACGATCTGTTGGACTATATCGGAGATCCCGCCATCACCGGCAAACCGCGCGGAAGCGATCTGCGCGACGGTCGGGCCACCCTGCCCCTCCTGCTTGCGCTGGAGGAGATGCCTGCTGAAAGAAAAACCGTGCTGTTAGACGCTTTTGGCAATCCGAACCTCGATGAGGGGGCTGTAGATGCCGTCTGCAACGTGATTGAGAGCACGGGTGCTTTCGAGAAAACCCAAACGCTGGCACAGGGCCATGTGGAGTGCGCAAAACAGTCGTTGACCCTGCTTCCCGAAACCCCATCGCGTACCTGCCTAGAGATGCTGGCTGCCTATATTGTCGAACGAAACTATTGAGGGAGCACTGCGATGACAACACAGATAGTGCCGCAAAAACCCACCTCTTTTAGGATCTACTGGCAGGCGTTACGAGTCTATTCCTTTCCTGCCAGCATCGTGCCTATTCTCCTAGGCACCGTGTTAGCTGTGCAACAGAGCCATCGCTTTTATCTGCTCTCTTTCCTCCTCACCTTGTTGGGGGGCGTGCTCGCCCATGCTGCTGCCAATGTCTATAACGACTACTACGACTATAAAAACCATGTGGATGTACGCCCCGAGCATGGCAGTGGTGTGCTGACGCAACGTTTGCTAAGCGCCAAACAGATGTTTGAGTTTGGCACCTTGCTGTCGGCGGCATCGCTGGCCTGCGGCTTTCTGCTTCTTCTCATGCTCGGCTCTTCCTCCTCGACGGGGGGTATCGTGGGGCTTGTGGTCGTCGGTGCTCTGGCAGCGCTGCTCTACTCAATGGTGTTAAAACGCTATGCCCTCGGCGATCTGCTCATTGTGCTTACCTTCGGTTTCGGCTTCTCTCTGGGCGCCTATCTCACCCAGATGGCCCCACTGAAGCTCGCTTCGGTTGAGCGCGTCCTGTTGCTGAGCCTGCCTGTCGCCTCCCTTGTGGACGCCATTCTCCATGCCAACAATCTGCGAGATCGTTTGGATGATCGGCAGGCCGGTGTGTACACCTTAGCGAATCTGCTGCCTTTGGCGTGGGGAAAGGCGCTGCTGATGGGCCTTCTCTTCTTCCCGCTCTTTTTGTGGTGGTTGGCGTGCTAGGGCATCTGCTGCCTCCCATCGCCTTACTAACGCTGTTGGCACTGCCGACCATTGTGAAAGCCTATCGCACCGTCAATGTCGTGGGAACCGCTCAAGCCCATCTGCTGTTTGGGCTGCTCTACACCTTATCCCTTGGGCTCTCGCTGCTAGCGAGATAGCAAGGTCATAACGCGTTCGTTGAGGGGCGTTTTCCAACAACAGACCTTTTTTCTTGCATGCCCCCCCAAACAACCAGCCCTGAGAAAAAAGTGAGGGCTGCTACGGTGCCGATCGCCCAAGAGTAGCCCATGGCATCGGCCAATATTCCCGCCAATAGGGCGCCGATGGCGTAGCCCATATCACGCCAAAAGCGATAGACGCTCAGAGCACGCGCCCTCCATTGAGGGGCTGCATTATCGCTGACAGCGGCAATGAGCGTTGGGTAGACCATGGCCGTTCCCAAACCAAGGAGCGCGCTGCCAAACAACCAACCGGTGAAGCGGTGGGCAAGTAGTATGAGAGCTATGGCGAGCGCTTGGAGAATGAGGCCTGAAACGATGAGCCCCTTGCGGCCGATTCGATCGGAGAGCGGGCCGGTTCCTATCTGCGCGATCCCCCAGATGGCGGGATAGACGAACTTCAAGATACCTATCCGCTCTACCGATAGCCCGTAGGCGCTAAAGAAAAGAGGGAAGATGCCCCAAGACATTCCATCGTTGAGGTTATTGACAAGGCCAGCTTGGCAGATGGCGAACAACGATCGATTCTTCCAGCTCGTTAGCGAAAACACATCCCGAAACCGTGTTTCGCTCGTTTGAGGGAGCGAATACTGGGCGGCCTCGACAGCGACATGCTGTTGGGTTTCTCGCACAAAAAACCAGGAGAGAAGCAGACCGCACAGTACGTAACCGATGCCTAAGTAGAACGGTTTAGGGCGAAGGCCGTAGAGGCTCGCCAGATAGCCGGTTGCAAATGCGGTGAGGCCAACCATGAAATAGCCTGCAAACTCGTTGAGCCCTATCGCCAAGCCGCGTCGGCGTGGGCCTACGAGGTCTATCTTCATGTTGACGGTCATAGACCAGGCAAGCCCCTGATTCACCCCCAGCAGCATATTGGCAACGTTGACCCCGTACCAGCTTTTAGACCACATAAGGAGGAAGGGAACGGGAAGCCCAAAGAGCCAGCCCAATATCAGAATGCGCTTGCGTCCAAACCTATCTGCGAGGGTACCAGCGAAAAGGTTCACAAAGGCCTTAACGATGCCAAAACTCACGATAAAACTTACCGTGATGGTGTCGGAGGGGAGACGAAATAGGGTGGTGCCTATAAGGGGCAAAACGGTTCGCTCAAGCCCTACCATGCCTCCAACGAAGGCGTTAATAACAATCAGTAAAACAAACTGGGCCAAATTGGCGCGAATGCCGAGCTGGGGTTGGGCATGGTGGCGTTCACGAAAAACGTTAATGAACGGCACAACGATTCGCTCCTGCCTCTAATTCGGTGACGGGCTTTTCCAATGTCTCTAAGCTGCCGCTTTCGTTAATGCGAATGATTTCGAGGTAGTTCGGTGGTGTGGGTGGAATACGCGCAAGGATGGTATCCACAAACGTCTGCTTATCTCTCTCTTTTAGCAGCGGGGTCGTCTGATATATCTCCCCCAAGGTTCTCACAAGGGGATGGCCGTCAAATGGGATCGGCCTATCGGTATGTCCTGGAAGAATGAGGGTAGAGGGTGGGAGCGACTGCAGTCGCAAAAGACTATCGTAGAGCAGTTCTGCGCGTCTTCGTGCCTCTTCGACGTCGGTATGAAGATCGGGCCTACCCACCGCGTCCAGAAAGAGCGTATCGCCGGTGAACAGGGCTTTGTGGTTGAGGAGGTAGCAGGTGCTCTCCTCGGTATGCCCCGGCGTACGACATGCGATGAGATGGGCACGGCCGAAGTCTAGACTATCTCCCTCGTGAAGAGGCGTGAAGGCATAGTGAACGCGGTTCTGTTCCGGTAGGTAGAGGGTTGCCCCCGTTTGACGTGCCAAGGTCAAAGCGCGTGAGATATGGTCGGCATGGACATGGGTATCTATCACCGCTCTGATCGTCCAGCCACGTTGCTGTGCGAGGGCTTGATAGACTTGAGCCTCCACAGAGGGATCTATCACCGCGGCTTCCTTTTCCGACCCGATCATATAAGAGAGGCAGCCCTTTCCGGTGCGGCGCACCTGCAGTATCTCCACGCCCTCTTCAAAAGGAACTTCTGCGGTGTTATAGGCTAAACTCCACGCCTGCATGCCTCCTTCGAGCACGTAGGCTTTGACGCCGCGCTGGTTTAAAAGCTCCGCGGCTATCGCAGCGGTCACCCCCATGTTACAGACTAGAACGATGGCCTCATCGAGTGGGAAGTTAAGGCCGGCCAAAACGGAGGGATCGCGGGCAGCTACCGCATCATAGATGTCTAGGTGTAGACTGCCTGGGATATACCACTCTTCTCTGTCTTTGGTGTGGCGAATATCTATGACAGTGATGGGTCGTCCCTCTTCTAACCATCTTTGCAGTGTCTCTACTGAAATGGTGTTCATCGGCTTTCTCCTCCCACTTCTATGGGTAGGCCCTCGTCCTGCCAATCCGGCAATCCCTCCGACAGCCTTAAAGCTTTAAAACCGTGCTGTTTAAGAAGGGCGACCGCCTCATCGGCAAACACACAGTAAGGCCCTCGGCAGTAGGCAACGATCTCCTGATCGCGTGGCAGCTCCTGCAAACGCTTTTCCAGTTCCTCCAAAGGCATGGCTTTCGCCGCGGGGATGTGCCCTTGAAGATACTCCTCGTAGGGGCGTACATCTATGACGATGACGTTGCCCTCGGCGAGGCGCTCCTTTAGCTCCTGCAGGGTTATCGCCTGCAGACTGTCCCTGTTGTTGAAATAGCTCGCGACCACCTGTTGTATCTCGGCGAGGCGGGTTTCACCGAAAGTCCGCAGGGAACGCCATACAGAGAACACATGAGGATCGGCAAGACGGTAGTAGGCGTAGAGGCCCGAACGGCGTACATCTACAAGACGTGCTCCGCGTAGGATTTGCAGATGTTGCGACACATTAGCAACCGATAGCCCCGTCTCGCGCGCCAAGTCCTCCACCGTTCGCTCGCCTTGGGCGAGGAGATCAAGCAGCTCAAGGCGATGTGGGTTGGCCAAGGCACGGCCAATGCGAGCAAACTGCTCGTAAAGGGCCTCTTTAAAACAACGTTTTTCGCTTGTTGGCATGGATGTTGGCGCTCTTCTGAGAGACTCCATATTCAAGTATTTTCTATAATACTTGAATATGGACAGGGGTGTCAAGGAGGCATGCGGTGAGGAGGCGGCTTTTGGGAGCAAAAGTGCTATAATCTGAAGGCGGAAAGGTCGAATGATGTTGGCGAAGCGCATTATTCCCTGTTTGGACGTTAAGGCAGGTCGGGTTGTCAAGGGGGTGAACTTTCTCAACCTGCGCGATGCGGGCGACCCGGTGGAGTTGGCGGCAAAATACGACGCCGAAGGTGCTGATGAACTCGTGTTTCTCGACATCACCGCCAGCTACGAGCAGCGCGACCTTATTGTGGAGGTGGCCGAGCGTGTGGCCGAACAGGTTTTTATTCCGTTCACGGTGGGGGGTGGCATTCGTAGCGTGGAGGATTTCCGACGCATTCTCTGTGCTGGAGCCGATAAGGTGGCCGTAAATACGGCTGCCGTGAAGCGCCCAGAGATCCTCACCGAGGCAGCCGAGCGTTTTGGGAGGCAGTGTGTGGTCATCGCGATAGACCCACGTCGGGTGGGCACCTATCCAGACGGCCGGCCGCATTGGGAGGTCTACGTGAACGGAGGGCGCACGCCCACGGGGCTAGACGCCATCGAATGGGCGCAACAGGCAGAGGCGCTGGGCGCTGGTGAGATACTGCTTACCAGTATGGATCGCGATGGCACACAGCTTGGCTATGACCTTGAGCTAACGCGAGCGGTGGCTGAAAAGGTAGGAATACCGGTGATCGCATCGGGCGGAGCTGGCACGCCCCATCACTGCTTAGAAGCGCTCACGCAAGGCAAAGCCGATGCCGCCCTCATCGCCTCCATGGTACACGATGGGCACTACACGATCGCTCAAATCAAGGCCTATCTCGCGGAGCACGGAGTTTGTGTGCGTTAGTCGCCGTATAGAGATGATTTCCGAAAGAATAACCAAACGTTTGAACGCAGGAGTTTTTCACGATGCAGGTGCCTCGAGATCTCAAATTCGACTCAAATGGCCTCATTCCGGTGGTGGTACAAGATGCCGAAAACGGAGAGGTGCTGATGGTTGCCTATATGAACGAGGAGGCGGTGGAACGCACCATCCAAACCGGACGTGCTACCTACTGGAGTCGTTCCCGACAGCAGTTCTGGGTAAAAGGAGAGACCTCTGGAAACGTGCAGCGGGTGCGGGAGATCCGTGTGGACTGCGATAAAGATTGCCTACTGCTCAAGGTCGAGCAGGTGGGAGCTGCCTGCCATGAGGGCTATCGCTCCTGCTTTTTCCGTAAGGTGAGCCAGGATGGCGATCAGCTTGAAGTCGTCGAGGAACGACTTACCAATCCCTACTAGATCTATCAGGGGTTTTTCACAACAACATGCGCTGCGTCCCCTCTCCCTTTGGGAGAGGGAAGGGTGAGAGCCGTTAGATCTATCAGGGGTTTTTCACAACAACAGGAGATACGTTCCCTCTCCATCTGAAAGAGGGTGAGGGCTACTAAATCTGTCGGAGGTTTTAACAACAAGAGATGACTTTTTTCACCCATTTCGCGCATTCGCTGCTGCCGCTGCTTTTTCTGCTTCCAAGCGCCGCGGTCGCCGCACAGGTCGTAGAGACGGCGCACTATCGCCCGCCGGCTGTGCCGTTGGTGGTTCATGACCCCTATTTCAGCGTCTGGAGCATGAGCGACCATTTAACGGACGACTGGACGCGCCACTGGACGGGCGCTGTGAACGCGATGTGTGGGCTTATTCGCATTGATGGCAAAGTCTATCGGTGGGCTGGCCCGCAGCCGAACCTGCCTCAAACGCCGCAAGAGGTCGGGTTGGTGCTGCCCAGCGGTGCGCATCTTCCCACCGAAATCCCCCCAATGGAGCAGAAGGGCCTTACCATTACGCCCACCCACACAACCTATCGGTTCCTCGCAAACGGTGTGGAGTTAGAAGTGGAGTTTTTCAACCCCCTGTTGCCAAATGAACCCGACGTGCTCGCGCGTCCTCTTACCTATCTCACCCTCCGTGTGCGCTCCACCGATCACAGGCAACATGAGGTCAGCCTCTACTATGACTGCTCGGCGGAATGGGCTGTCAACACGCCCGATCAGCTTGTGGTGGGGCAGGTAGAGAGCCTCAAAGGCCTCTCCGTAGGACGTTTTGGCACGGAGGCCCAGCCCATTCTTGGCGCCGCCGGCGATAACCGACGCATTGACTGGGGTTATTTTTATCTGGCGGCCGCATCAAAGGGGCAGGTACACTTGCTGAGCGATCAGGTGGCGCGAGGCGCTTTTGCGGCCGGCGGCCTGCTTTCCGAGCAGCCTCCTATCACCCAATGGCCACGGGCTGCCAATGACCATTGGCCGGTGCTGGCTGTTACGTTCCCCACCTTTCCTGTTGCCGATTCGCCTGTCACGCACCAGCTTCTTCTGGCCTACGATGAGCGCTACAGCATCGAATTGATGGGGCAGCGTTTACGCCCCTATTGGCGTCGTAACGGGGCGACGATATCTCAGCTGCTGCCTACAGCGCTAGCCGACTACGCCGCGCTCGAAAAACGCTGTCGTCTTTTTGACCAGCAGTTTATGGAAGATATGCGCCATGTTGGAGGGCAGCCATATGAGCGCCTTATGACGTTGGCCTATCCGCAGTGTTTGGCGGCACACGGCTATGCTGCCGGCCCAGAGGGTCAACTCCTTCTCTTTCCGAAAGAGAACTTCAGCAACGGCTGCATTAGCACGGTGGATGTTATCTATCCATCTGCACCTCTGTTCCTCCTCCTCAACACCAACCTGCTCAAGGCTTTGTTGACGCCGGTAATGGACTATGCGGCCTCTCCGCGCTGGAAGTTTCCTTTCGCTCCTCATGACCTCGGCACCTATCCGCTCGCCAATGGCCAGGTGTATGGTGGAGGGGAGAAGAGCGAGGTGGATCAGATGCCGGTGGAGGAGAGTGGCAATCTGCTTATCCTCATGGCGGCCGAGGCCAGCATTGATGGGAACGCCCATTTTGCCGAACGCTACTGGCCGGAGCTGGAGAAGTGGGCCAACTATCTAAGGCAGAACGGGCTTGACCCAGCCAACCAGCTCTGCACCGACGACTTCGCCGGTCATCTTGCTCATAACTGCAACCTTTCGATTAAGGCCATTGTAGCCTTGGGTTGCTTCGCAAAGCTTTGTCAGATGACAGGGCGTACAGAGCAAGCGCAAGAGTACGCGCAGTTAGCGCATTCGATGGCGCAGCAGTGGATGAAGATGGCCGACGACGGGGACCATTATCGCCTTGCTTTTGACAAGCCGGGCACCTGGAGCCAAAAGTATAACTTGGTTTGGGATAAAATTCTTCATCTCAACCTTTTCCCTGAAAGCGTCGCACGCAAGGAGGTGGCCTTCTATCTCACCAAGATGAACCCCTACGGTCTACCACTGGACAATCGGGCTACCTACACCAAACTCGATTGGGAGGTGTGGACGGCGACCCTTGCGGAAAGCCGCGCCGACTTCGATGTGTTTATGCGCCACATCGAGGCGTTTATGAACAACACCCCGAATCGCGTTCCGCTTACCGACTGGTACGACACGATCACGGCAAAGCAGATGGGTTTTCAAGCGCGCTCTGTGGTTGGTGGCATCGCCATCAAGCTATTGGCCGATCCCACCCTATGGCATAAATGGGCGCAGCGCGCTCAGGAGGCTGAGGCACAAACCTCGCCATCTGTCGGGGAGCGCTAGAAAACGAAAACCGGTCGCTATCGCTGACAGAGAGTAGGGGCGCCCGGCTATGCGCCCCTACAGACATCACCCTACCCTTTTGCGTCAAACCTAAATGCAGGTATTTCGGCTAGGCTTAAGGCAATACCCTTTGAGCCTCTCTCAGTGCACAGGGCCGGAATAGCCGCCTTGAGCGGTGCTGTTAAGCAGTAGCGTTACAAATGTTTCATGGCAGTAGGGTTCCAGATCTACTGTATGTAACTGTAGGGATCGCAGAGCGCCATTAGGCCATCTATTTTCCTGTAGGTAGAGTACCGGTCGCTTATCTTTGCTTTGAGGAAGTGCATGGACATCCACACCGGTATTTGCGACCAATTCGAAAAGCGTTCGCTGTTCTTGTGTAAGCCCATTGATGGAAAGGCCGGCAGGCGACTTCGCTTGCTGGCGTTGTTGGGGAGTGAGGGAAGCGAGCAGGCGCAACGCCCATCGATTCCATACGGGATGTAGAGAGGGTTCACGCCCTTTTTGTAAGTCTGGGATGTCTGCATGCAGGTTTTCATTAACCCGCTGATACCACAGTAAATCCACCTGGGCATCGGTTAGTTTTCCAAAGGCTTGCAGATCGTTCCAATCAATACAGCGCTGTTTGCTGAGCCATGAACTCATTTTTTCGACGAGATCGGGGGGCGGTTCATCTTCGTGGTTTGGTATTTGGGCTGCAACGGCCTTTTGGAGAACAAGGGAGCCTTGCAGAAGCAGAGCTAGCAGGGCGGTGCCCTGGTGAACCCACAGAGTTCTTAGTTGCATTTTGGTCTCCATGCGAGCCCTTAATGGGCAGCAGCTTAAAACAATCGTTTCCTTCAGTTATCGTTAGGGCACATTGCCACAGCTCGGATCATAGGTTATATAGGGACCATAACCCGAACCATAAGGTTGTAAAGGAGGTACCCAGGCAGTAACTGTTCCATTCGACCACTGTGCCTCTCCAGACCAGTAAACTTCAACGCACGAATAATTGGCTACTGAAAAGGTATGGATGATAGTCGGCCCTAACCCACTCCCATTGAAGGTGTAGGCGCCACCTAGATGCCAGTTACCTGTGGATTCATCTTGTTGAACAGATTTTATCGTCACGCTCATGACAGTAAGTCCAGTGGGTGCTGTGGCTCGAACGGTGATGGAGTATGTTTGTCCAAGTCCCACGCCCGTAGGCGGAATAGGTAATCCGCTGGTCTTGACCGTTTGTGCAAAAGCATGTGAACCTAAGATCACAAGCTCGCAAAGACAGAGCAGAATGGGATCAACGACCCACGATAAGCCCGTTGCATATAGATATCTCCTTTTTCTTTTTTGTTGTAGGCGAGTTCCATGCGAATAGCCTACAAATATTATGACATGGTTTGCTTCCAATGTCAATAAAGATTTTATCAAGCTATTTTTAATTGTCTGACTGCTGCCGATGAGCAAGCGGCGAGATAGCAAAAGGCACATCTTGTTTTGCGAAGGCGAAAATGCCAAAACAAAAGCCTTTTGCCTCTCATGTCAAACCTAAATTCAGATTTGAGCGACAAAGGTATTAAGGAAGGTTGAGGCTTGTGGTTTAACGAAGAAGATGTTTTTGAAACCAGTCGCGGATAGTAAAAATGATCTCCGGATTAAGGATATGGCCGGAGTTTACCTCGATGACGCGTAGGTTTTTATCGTTGCGCGCAGCGGTGACGAGCGCTTTTGAGGCGGCCGGCGGAATGATCTCGTCGTACTTGGCGGTGAAGATGAGCATGGGCCGTGGGGCAATGCGCCCAATATAGTAGATGGGATCGGTGATCTGGGACACGCTTTGAATGACCTTCATCACCTGTGGGTTGATGGTGATCGGCCAGTGAGCTCGCAGCAGGGGGTAGGAGGCGATATGTTCGGCGATCTGCACGAACCCTCCGCCCGGAACGGCCAAACAGAGGGCTGCTACTCGACTGTCCACGCCCCCTAACACGCTGCCAAGCATGGCGCCCATGGAGAAGCCAAGATAGCCGATGCGGTTTTTGGCGATGTCGGGGCGGCTCTGCAGGTAATCTATGGCCCGTCGCAGGTCTACCACGGTCTGTACCCAGGCATCGCGGGCTGTGTAGGAGTTTGGCAGGAAGATATCGCCGCTGCGTTCGGGGCGCTTTCGATCGCCGCAATACTGTGCATCTATAGAAAGAGCGGCACAGCCGATACCGTTGAGCATTTCGGCACTGGCCTTTACATAGGAGCTATCTTTATTCCCTCCCGAACCGTGCATCACGATGACGGCCGGGTAGGGAGCTTTACCCTGTTTGGGGAGCGCTAAAATGGCGGTAACGCGCTGATCGTGAATGCTATCGTAGGTCAGCAGGTAGCGAATACCGGTCGAAGTGGTGTCGAGGGGTTTTAGGGTGGGGTGGAGCGGTAGATCGCTATCGTATTGGTACCAGGCCAGGCGACATGCCTCGGAGAAGGTAGGAACCGATGGGGAGATGGCGTAGGCATAGGTGGTAGTGGTGATTGCTAGCAACAGAAGCGCTCCCTGCAGAGCACGTAACATCCTCATGATCGCTCCATTTTTTAGAATCGTGTAGAGAGAGTCTACACTTTTCCCTTACCTTCCGTCTATAGGCGAGGGGCTCGAAAGATAGAGGTCGGCAGGAAGAGAGAAGTGGAGGGACGAAATAAGTTTTCAGAACAGAGGATGGAGTGAAGAGAGTGGAGTTAGGACTTAAAGATCGCGTGGCCCTAGTGGCTGCCGCCAGTAAGGGGCTAGGATTTGCTTGTGCGCTGGAGTTAGCGCGGGAAGGCGCCAAAGTGGCTCTCTTCGCGCGAACCGAGGAGGCTATTCAAGCTGCTGCCCGTCGCATTCGGGAGGAGACCGGCGCCGAAGCGTTGCCGCTCGTGGCCGACGTAACAAAGGAGAAGGATATCGCTAACGCGGTGTCGAAGACCGTGGAACATTTTAAAGCCCTTCATATTCTAGTGCCCAACAGCGGTGGGCCACCGCCGGGAACGTTCGCCTCTTTGGGCGAGGCCGAGTGGCACACCGCCATTGAAAGCACGCTGCTGTCTACGGTACGCCTCATTCGAGAGGCCCTGCCGCATCTACAACAGGCAGGTTGGGGCCGCATTGTGGTGATTACGTCCACCTCGGTACGTCAGCCCATACCTGGGCTTTTGCTCTCGAACACCTTGCGCACCGGCGTGGTAGGACTATGTAAAACGCTGGCGCAAGAGCTAGCCCCCTATGGCATCACCGTGAACAACGTGGGGCCGGGCAGTTTCGACACCGATCGTATCAAACTTCTGTTGGAACGACGCGCTCGCGAGCGCGGCATCTCGGTGGAGGAGGCGCGTCGGCAGATGGAGGCCGCCATACCCCTAGGAAGACTTGGGCGGCCTGAGGAGCTAGCCCATATGGTGGCCTTCCTCGCGTCCGATGCGGCCGCGTATGTTACGGGGCAGACCATTTTGGTAGATGGGGGGCAGACGGTGGCCTTATGAGCCGGGATGGGCTGAATCGCCGCGGGTTTCTGGAGATCGTTGCCGGAGGAGCGCTAACCGGTCTGTTGGCGCCTCCCTCTCAAACCGCCAAGGCAAGGCCGAAGGGACTCTACGTTGAGCGCGGAACGCTGATGCGAGCTGGACGTCCCTATCGGGGCATTGGCGCCAACTATTTCGACCTGTTCTATCGGCTGTTGAGGAACCCCAGCGATAGCTCTTCGCTCGCGAATCTGCGCCGTTTAGCGCAGCACGGCATTCCTTTTGTACGCTTTATGTGTGGAGGGTTTTGGCCGTCCGAGCAGAGCCTCTACCTTAAAAAACCGGCCGAGTTCTTCGCCCGACTCGATTGGGTGGTAGATGCGGCGGAGCGGTGCGGCGTAGGGCTTATTCCCTCTCTGTTTTGGAACTACTCCACCGTGCCCGACCTTATGGGCGAACCGATGCAGGCCTATGGCGATCCAAAAAGTCGAACGAACGCCTACATACACCAGTTCACCAAGCAGGTTGTCACCCGATACCGGGGTTCGGAGGCCATTTGGGGCTGGGAGTTCGGCAACGAATACAATCTGACGGCCGACCTTCCAAACGCCTCGGAACACCGGCCGCCCGTTGTACCCACCTTGGGCACGCCCACCAGCCGCTCTGCGCGAGATGAACTGCACTGGAGCGACATTCAGGTAGCATTGGAGACCTTTGCTCATACCGTTCGCTTATACGACCCGCAGCGTATTCTACTGACCGGCAACGCTATTCCGCGCCCGTCCGCCTATCATAATCTGCACGACCATACTTGGCAACTCGATACAGCAGCGCAGTTCGAGACCATCCTCCGGCGCGATAACCCCAACCCCTTTAATACCATCTGCATTCATCTCTATCGTGACTCAAAAAACATCTATCCGGGTGGCGCCAAGAACCTCGGTGAAGTCGTTGCGTTGGCAAATCAGGTCGCTCAAAAAACCCGAAAACCTCTTGTTATCGAGGAGTTTGGCGTAAGTCGCCAGGAGGGAACGCCCGCCCAACAGCGCGTGCTATTTCAGGAGTTTCTCGATGTCTTTTCGCGGTATGGCGTTCCCCTGGCGGCGTTTTGGGTTTTTGATTTTGCGGCGCAAGATGCGGATTGGAATGTGACCTTCGACAACGACCGCGCTTTTATGATCGAAATGGCGGCAGCGTGCTCTCAAGCAGAGGCGCAAGCCAAAGCCAGCGTACAAGAAGGGCCGTTCAACGGAAGAGTTGGTCGTTGATCGCACTATTGCTAGGCTAAAAGTTTGGCTTAGCCCACAGAGGGTTTCTCTATAGGCTAAGCCAAAGCCTCGTCAATGGCCTTGAGAATGTCAGGGCTGAGCTTTACCCCTGCGGCTCCAGCGTTCTCTTCTATCTGTTCGGGGCGTGAGGCGCCGATGATCACGCTGGCGACATTCGAAAGGCGCAGACACCAGGCCAAAGCCAACTGCGCCATGGTAAGCCCCGCCTGCCTTGCGATAGGTTCTAGTCGCTGTACCTTCTCTAACACGCTGTCATCGAGCCGTCCCTGGTTCATGAACATGTTCTGCTTTGGGTCGGCTGCACGGCTGCCTTCAGGCGGCGGCTGTCCCGGCTTGTATTTCCCTGTTAGCACGCCCTGTGCAAGAGGAGAAAAGACGATTTGACCAATGCCCTCCCGCTCGCACACCGGAATAACATCTTTTTCGATTCCTCGTCCCAAGAGGTTGTAGTAGGGTTGACTGGAGATGAAGCGATCCATGTTGTGGGCCTCCTGAAACTTCACGGCGTCCGCTATCTGGTAGGCGTTCCACTGGCTAAAGCCGATGTAGAGCACTTTCCCTTGGGTAATGAGGTCATCAAGGGCGCGTAAAGTCTCCTCAAGAGGCGTATTGGGGTCGTAGCGGTGGCACTGGTAGAGGTCAATATAGTCCACGCCGAGGCGTTTAAGGCTCGCATGGCACTGCTCCATAATGTGCTTGCGAGAGAGGCCTTGGTTATTGGGCATGGGGCCATCGCTCATAGGGAAGAACACTTTGGTGGCGATCACATAGGTATCTCGCGGATATTTGCGCAGGGCGCGCCCAACCACCTCTTCGCTGCGACCGCGCGCATACACGTTGGCGGTATCAAAAAAGTTGATACCAAGCTCGTAGGCTTTATCAATGCAGCGTTCCGCACGTTCGTCTTCCACAGCATTGCCATAGGTGAGCCAGCTACCTAAACAGATTTCGGAGACCATGAGCCCGCTGTGGCCAAGTCGGCGATAGTGCATTGTCACAACCTGCTCCTTTCTAAAAAGAGATAAGCACAGCGCAAATGCGCTCTATTCGTGGAGCACGAAGAGGGTGCTTCACGATGTTTCAAAGTTTCCTGCGGCCTCAAACCTCCAAGTTAGCAAAGCGATCGGTGGAGGGTTGAGCAAGTTCGGGAGTATAGGCCGGCTCCCCCGTTACAAACCGATGATACTGAGCCAACGCCCAGAGGGGGAAGTAGTGCCGATAGAAGTGGTAGCGCAGATAGAAGACGCGCGGGAAACCAGTGCCGGTAAACCACTCTTCCAACCAGGTGCCGTCGTCGGTTTGGTTTTTCAAAAGGTACTCGATACCGCGTTGGACGGCACAACTTGAGAGGTCGCCGGCGTTAAAAAGCCCCATGAGAGCCCAAGCGGTTTGGGAGGGCGTGGAGGGGCCGGTGGCTTTGGGGTGACCGGGTTCGTAGCTTTGGCAGCTTTCCCCCCAACCGCCGTCTTCGTTCTGCACGGAGTGCAGCCAGCGAACGGCGCGCTGGATGCGTTCCGAGCGCATATCCTCTCCAATACGCGACAAACCACGCAACACCTGCCACGTGCCATAAAGGTAGTTCACGCCCCAGCGACCAAACCAGGAGCCATCCTCCTCCTGTTCTTTATAGAGATAGGCGATGGCGCGTTTTACCCTTGGGTCGGTTTTACCGATGCCGTAGTAGGAGCACATCTCCAGAACGCGCGCGGTGATGTCGGCCGAGGAGGGGTCTAGCATCGCGTTATGATCGGCGTAGGGCACATATTGGAAAAGAATACGATTGTTGTCTTTGTCGAAGCTAGCCCATCCGCCATCCCGATTCTGCATAGCAAACACCCAATTGAGGCCTTTACGCATCGCCTCCCGCACCTCGGGAGGCGCCTCTGTCCAGGGGCGTCCATCATGGCAGTAGGTTTTATAGAGAGCCATCAACACCATGATGGTATCGTCCACATCGGGGTAGAACTCGTTCTCGTTTTCAAAATACCATCCACCTGGCTCTACATTTCGCACTTTTACAGCCCAGTCGCCCTTTTTGCGAGTCTGCTTACTGAGCAGCCATTCGGCGGCTTTGCGAATCTCCTCGCTTTCTGGCGGATATCCGCTATCCAGCAGGGCGTTCAGCGAAATGGCCGTATCCCAAACGGGTGAAACGCAAGGCTGCAGGCGGATGGTATCGCCCTCTTCAATTTCAAAAGCGGCAAGCTCCTTTAGCTCTTTTTGGATAGCGGGGTGGTCATCGGGTAGACCCATACACTTGTAGGCCATGATCGCGTGGGTCATCGCGGGGAAAATGGCACCCAGTCCACCACTGTTTTCCTCGCGCTCCAAAAGCCACTGCAAGCAGCGTTGAAGCGCAAGCTTACGGAACGGCTTAATGGGGCTGGCATGGTAGAGTTTCAGAATCTTATCTACGATCAAAAAGACGTTACGCCAGGTGAGGGGGCGACTATCCCAGGGCAACCGCATCCGTTTGCGGCTTTTCCCGCCTACAAAAAGCTCATCAATGGTTGCGTGAGCCGGTATGGGGCGGTAGGGACGCAGCGCATTGATAACGGATAGCGGTACAAGAATGGCTCGTGACCACGAAGACATCTCATAGATATTAAAGTAAAACCATTTCGGCATAAGAATGAGTTCGGGAGGGATAACGGGAACGCCGTACCAGTCGTACTGCCCAAAAATGGAGAGATAGAGCTTGGTGAAGGTGTTGCAGTGTGTTACGCCGCCCAGCGACAAGATGGCGCGGCGGGCGCGGATCATGAACGGTTCACTTTCACTGAAACCAGCCAGTTTGCAGGCGAAATAGGCCTTCACCGATGCGCTGACTTCGGGAGGCCCTCCGGGATAGATGGCCCAATAGCCCTCCGGATGCTGCTTGCTGCGGATATAGTTGGCGAGTTTACGGAACTTCTCAGGGTCGTTCTTACCTAGAAACTGCAACAGGAGAATATACTCGCTTTCCAAAATCGTATCGCCTTCCAGTTCCGCCACCCAGTGGCCGTCGGGCTGTTGGCGATCACGCAGGTAGTGAATGGCGCCGCGAAGGGCTTGGCGGATCGCTTCTAGAGAGATGGTGGAGGTAAGATGGCCGTTAAGAACGGAGTGTGTGCGTGCAGCTGAAGGAACGATCGCTTGTACAGACTCGGTTTCCGCGTGATCCAGTCGTGTTTTCAAAGAGTCACCACCCCTAATGTATAGTGTTAATAGACTAACTGTCCTTATTCTGCCCCGTCGCCATCTCTGTGAAAGAGGCCCTTCTTACTTTTCCTCGTAGACGGGGAGGGACTGCGAAAGTGACATTCGGTCGTTCGGAATACCTTCGCGAGTAAAACCAACCAATGGCAGCACATAGGCTACGCTGCAAAACTATTGTATGCTTCAGTCGGTTCCTTTGTCAAGTTTTTCGACCGATTTTGTGAGAATTCCTACTTGATGACGCTGTAGGGCTTGCAGATTAGGGCTGGCCTGTAGTGCCGTAAAGAGGATTGGCGGTAGACATGCCTCCCGAAATCGAGTTAGATGGATTGCTGCCGTTGGCCGGAGTAGGCGGGGGCAGGTAGAGCATAAGGTTGACTATAGGCGAGATGCAGATGCGTTGTCCTCCGATGAGCACTTCAGCACGTGCATAGACCTGTCCTGCAGAGACTGCATCTATTGGGATCTCTTTGAGGGGAACGGCGGTGTTCCAGGTAAAGGGCTGGGGATCGGAGGTTACTGTTAGCTGAGCCGCGATGCCGAGCTGCCCGTTAGTGGTGGCGTAAGAGTTGTTGGTAGGGTCTGCGGCGAGAAGAGGCACGAGCGCTTTATCGTCACGATAGAAATAGACGACTATCATAGCGTTTGTCCCAGCATGTCCCACAATGCTCCCACTAACGGTGATCGGCAAAACGGGGTTGTTCGGTTTTTGAAGAGCCGGTTGGGGCGCAAGGGTTACCGTAGAGGTATCTATGAGCGGTTGTGGTGGTGGGGCTGTTGGCTCAACAGGCACGGTTGTTAAGGGGGTCGTGGTGGAGTTGCTAGGAGGAGACGTGTCTGGTGTCGGCAAGGTGGGAGACGAGGGCACTTGGGTGGTGACAACAACGGAGGGTTTCGCCTCTTTATGGAGCTGGCGCGTTACGGCGATGACCACGCCGACGAGCCCGATGACGATGATAGCACCAACGACGATGCCGAGCTGCGCCCATTTCTTGGTGGTGGACTCCAGATGGCTTGAGGTAAGAGCGGCAGAAGCGGAAGGAATTGCCACACTGCCGCTAGGTGAATAGGAGCCCGATAGAGAGCCAGAGAGCACTATCTCCTTTTGAATGTTTTCAAGAGCCTCTTTTACTTCACGGGCGGTTTGCGGGCGCGCTTCTGGTTCTAGGGCAAGGCAGGCAGCAACGAGCCTCTCGAGGCTTTCCGGCACCTTTGGATTGAGGCTGCGCATGGGGGGAAATTTGAAGGGTTGTGAAGCCGGGTCGTGGCCTGTCAGAAGGTGATGGAGAGTGGCTCCGAGCGCATAGATATCGGAGCGCATATCGGTTTGACGCTTACCGAACTGTTCGGGTGGCGAGTAACCCACGCTCCCTAGCAGGGCGGTGTCGCGGCTAGCGCCCGGCTGAAAACGGCGAGCGATGCCGAAGTCAATGAGGCAGATGCTGCCGTCGGCTCGCAGCATGACGTTGGAGGGTTTGAGGTCACGAAAGATAATGGGAGGGTCTTGACGATGTAGGTAATCAAGCACATCCGCTATCTGAATTCCCCAGGCCACTACTTTGGACACATCGAGGTGGGTACGTTCTTGGTTTCGTAGAAACGTCTCCAAAGTAACGCCCTCGATGTACTCCATAACAAGGTAGAACTTATCGTTTTCGATGAAGGCGTCGGTTACTTTGGGCAGGTTAGGGTGATGAAGCTGCACGAGAACTTGCGCTTCATGCAGAACGGCCTCTTGCTCCTTAGGCTCTTGCTCTGAGTCGCTAGCCTTGGGCAGGCGTACTTCTTTAATGGCCACAAGCGTGTTGAGGTGTAGGTGCTCCGCCATATAGACGGTGCCCATACCCCCTTTGCCCAATATGCGTAAGATGCGGTAACGCTCGTTAAGAATATCACCGGTCTTCAACCGCTCCCAAGCGACCTGTTCACCCGACATGCGTGGTATAACTCCGAAAAACCATTACGATCTCATTTCACCGTTTAAGGTGCGACTTCCTGCTAAAATACGGAATTTAGTTGGGGTAGCGTATCAGCAACACCCAGTCCTGTGAATCGGGGGTGCGGAAAACGCGTTTTTGTCCTCCGCTGAAGCGGAACGTGTTGGCGATGGAATCGGTTCTTGGGTTAAACCAAGCCGCTTCGAGCTGGCCGGTCGCTTCAAGAAGGTCGAGCTGCACGGAACCTCCGGTCGGGAAGTAGACCACATAAAACCAGCCCGGATTGGCCAACGCGTGGATATCGGGGAGAAGCTGGCCGCCGTCTGGTGCGGAGAGCAGGTCATCGTGGGGGCGTAGCAGCCAGTAGGAGATCATGTTGAAAAGATGAGCGCTAGCAAGGCTCTGAGCGATAATGGGCGATATCTGAGTGCCCTCAAAAATAGGTGCGCCCTCGGCCACCCAATAGCCTCCAGAAAGGCGTGTTTCCCATAGCCGCCTGCGCGCCTCATCAGTGGAAGAGACGGGATCGCAAATGACGATGGGCTTTCGGTACGTCTGATCGGCGGCTACCGATAGCAGGTTGCCGCCTTTGATAGTGATGATATCGAGGTCGTGTACCTGTGCGCTGGGAGTTTGCGCCGCCACGAGCCGTTCCATCGCAAGCTCTTGCTCGTCCGCGTTGGTGTTGGTTGGCCAAAGGGGCATCCCCGCCGGCGAGCTGATAAAGATGGCGCCTTCGGATGTGCTCTCATCTGAGGGCATGCCCAGAAATTGAGGGGCAGAGGGCAAAGAGGTAATGCCGGGCAGGATGGCCGTGATCGGGTGCTGTTCGATGTCCACCTTGTGGGTGAGCTCAATGAGGTTTTGGAGGAGAGCTTGCACGTCGCTGGAAAAGCCAGACGAGGCGTCGAGCAGATTCCAGCAGACGTTATAGGCGGAGTACCGCGCCACCACATAGCTCCAGAAGCGCTGCAGCTGTTCAGCGCTCATGGTTTTAAGCAGAGGCGAATCGGCTCGGCTCAACCCAATATCCGGCACGATCCCAAGCAGATTGCAGGCGCGCACCTTTGCATCGAGCATCTGAAAGAAGGTTGGATTGATGGAATCTGGGTTATCGTTAACCAGTGCCTGCGAACCTGCGTCCAGTATCCAAGTGCCCATAAGGCGATTCACACCAAGGTCATGCAGCTTTTGTAGGGTTGTAAGCACATCCGCATTCGTCTGCGGCGGATCGTCGAAAGAGGACGCCGGCTTAGGAGACAGCGAGGCCGTTGTCGCTGCTTTCGGCGCGGCGTTAGGTGCCGGCGCTGTGGGGGCGCCGGATGTCAGTGAAAGCCAAACGGGCACAGGCAGAAAATGGCTGCCGCCGGCGTAGCGGAACTCGCGCGGGTTTTCCGGATCTACAATGAGAAAACCGTCAATCTCTCTGGCCTCCGTAATGCAAGTAAAGCGGCCTACTTGGCCGTTAAGGCCAGGGTCGTTCGAGAGCGTTTTCCACTGCCAATCGCCTATCAGCGTTGGGGCAATGCGCACGCGCCAGGTCTGTCCGCCGTCCCAAAATCCAGGAACGGTAACAACCTGTCCATCTGGGCGGCTAAACTCCACCTCAAACCGCACCTGCGTATAGGGGTTTGTATAGTGCCCGGAAGCATACAGAGTGATCTCCTGTAGGCTATAGGCAGGAACGCGCGGGGACGGCGGGGGCGAGAAGTCGTTTTGTGCAACGCCGAAGAGGGTGGTTCCTGGTGCAAAGACCACCGGGGTACCAAAATCGGCCACATAGATGCGTCCTTCTTTAAGGTCAATCACGTAGCCGTGTGCGGTGTTGGAATAGAGGATCAGATAGTAGGGATTCTTGGCCGAATCGTAGGCAAGCGCGTGCAGTTCGCTCCATCCGTCTGACCGCCAGCCGTTATTCGGGGTCACATTTACCTGATGGAGCGGGGTTACTTGCAGATCGGTGAGGACGCGTTCCGGTTTTTGATCGGTTTGAGCGACGGGTTGTGCAAAGCTGGAGTGGTCGGCGGTCCAAAGAGGCAGCCGTGGGATGGTTCCTCCTTGAGTGGTCCAGTTGCGGTAAGTGAAGCTAGGGCCGGTATAGATGGGTGGAGCAGGAAGCTGCAGAGTGGGCATGGATAGAGGGGTTGGTATAGGAACTTGCGGAGGGATCGAATAGTCCCCTCGAAAATGAACGCCATTGAGTTGGGTGCCAGGATAGCGATAGAGCCAGCAGTAGAAGTCGTTTCCCGTATCGTTAAGATAGCACCAAAGAATGGCAAAACTCTGGGGACTACGCGCCAGAAACCAAACCAGATAGTGTGCATAGCCTACAGGGCCGCTATCTATGCGCAAGAGGGTCAGTAGATACACAGTGCGCTGTCCACTGGAGGGCTCTATCTGGGTAAGTGTGCCGCTTGTGCCGTTCCAAGCAAGTTGGTAGAAGTCGCTTTGTGCTTGGATATGAAACGCCTGCTGATCGGGAGAGGAAACGGTACTCTGCACTGCGATGGCAGCACGGCCTCCGCCAAAAGCGAAAAGACCAAGGGCAAACAGCGCAACAAGCCATCGGTTAACCGTCTGAAAAACCATTCTGCAGTCCTTTCTCCAAAATCTCGTAGGATATGTCGTACAGCCTCTATATATAGAATACAAGAGTAGGGGGTAATGTTTCGCCTATTTTTACGGAGAGCTTAGAGCTACCTCTCATGCGCTTTCCTCAGCGGCAAAAAACACACCTCCCGTTGAAGTAGGTCCGATAGGAGTTTCGCCTGCACTGAAGTTGAAAGGAGGGCTCTGAACAAAAAAACACGGTGCGGCTAATGCGCACCGTGTGAGAATAAGTCAGCAGTAGCTTACGGACAGCCATAGGTGGGCGCTGGTGGCGGCCCACTCGTTGGATAGAGCTGAACAGGGCCGGGCAACGGATCGGCACCCTTCTGTAGCGGATTTGGCAGGGGGAGGGGGCACGGTTTTTGGAGGTTATAGTCGTTTCCCAGATAGCGCACGTCGAAGCTATAGTAGCCGCTAGGCGGGGTTACCGTGAACTGTGTGGCCGTGAGCGGAACGTTGTAGATGGTGAAGGAGCCATCGGAAGCACTGCTGCCGGTGAGGTTGGTTCCAACAATGCTGATGGCGGCTCCGGCAACCGGATTACCGGCGATATCGGTGACCTGACCGGTGATGGTGGCGAGGTTAGGGTTTCCTACAGGCGGTGGGCCGCCAGAAGAGCCCGATGAGGAGCCACCGCCACTGCCGTTGCCTGCGGGTACACCACCACCTCCACCGCCGCCACAACCGCTAATAAGCGCCCCTACAAGCACGAGCAGCGCGAGCACCGAGGTAAGCATAACCCATCGTAAGTAGTTTGCAACGCTTCTGAACATACGAAGTCCTGCCTTTTGGTATGTTGTTTGTTTTTTTGCCGGCCGGAAAAGCTGGCGAAACAAAACCTACACTCGTAGAAGGGGGGAACGAGCGCAGACTCATCGAGAGAGGGATTTCCTACAAATTGTATTATACACGCTTTCAAAGCTTTTGGCAAGCGTTTTTGTGCGATTCTACAATTCCAGCCAACATTCTGGTCTCTTTACGAGGTTGGCAGTGCTGGCAGTCCGAGCAAAAGACGCCCCACGGTCTTACAAGCTTCGTTTCGTCTTCCATGAAAACGAATGCGCACCGCGCGAGAAAGAGGAAAGTCGCTGCGCTCTATGAGGTAGGTGCCTCCGGCCACGGTTTCAAACGCAAGTATGGGTCCGGAGACCTCGGCCAGCGTTTGCCGGCCGTCCAGAATGCGAACGGTAGCGCCCGCTCCCCAAGGGTTCACCAATCGGCATAGACCACCAACAAGGCTGCGAACGGCGATATACCGTACTTTGCCTTCTAAAACCTCGGCACTTACGCGAAAACCACCCGGTGCCGCTAGGGTAAAGGCCGCACTCCAGTGAGAGGGCAGCGACGGAAACAGGTGGATGGCGGTGGGAACTTCTCCGCCAAAACCCTCTTCCCAGGCGATAGGGTTAATGTCGGAGCGCGTGAGAGCTAGGCTAGGCAGCGATTCCTCCCGCAGGAGTAACGATTGAATGATCAGAAGCAGCTGAGCGCTGTAGTCCAATTGCGGCACATGCATCTCCGGAGCAAGCCAACCCTGTGGTGTCTGATGCCTCTCTTGAAGCCACTGACGTAGCTGCAGCGAGAGCTGCTCGGCGTTTTGGCACGAGAAGGGTAAGAGGTCTTGAAGGGGGTCGAAAGGCATATCCCCACCCAATTCCTGCAACGCCCGGCGCCACTGGGCACGTGTTTCCTCTTCTCCGATGTCGAGCGTCGTGCTCATCCACAACAGGGCGCGTAGGGCTCGTGAGAGCGCCGCGCGCTCTCGGAAGTCCTCCTGGGCGTCGCTGAGAGGGTTGTTGCTTCTCATCGCTTCACGCTGCTCCAGGGTGAACTGCGTACAGGCACGCAACAGAGGGTAGACCCGCTCCTTCAGCAAAAACGGATCGGGCGCGTGGCGCCATAGTTGCCATAACAGCAGGGCTGTGTAGAGGCCGTTGTTATGGGTAGTGCAAGAGGCATCGAAACTTTGCCCCAAGCGATTGAAACGTTCCGGAAAATAGGCGCCGCCTAGCCCCATGTCGCGGCTCGTTTTGGCCGCCATGGTCGGCAAGAGGCGGTGGTAGGTCTCCACAATGGGCACGCCGATTTCGGGATGATTGGCCACAGGCAGTGGCGCCAACAGAGTGCGCAGGGCTGTGCCGCTGTAGAGAGCGGGGTGTGGGCGCTTATCCTGTTGGCTAAGCCAAAGCGCGCCGTTGGGCAGCGGCGCATCGGCGCTGCGCGCACAGGCGGCCAGATAGTAGAGGTTCAAATACCATAAGTTCTCCAGATAGGCGGCGAAGGGGTCGTATTCGCCTCCATCTAGGCGGAGAAAAGACTTTTGCCAGAAGGCGGCCCAGTGTTGGCGATGCTCTCGCAGCAGTGTGTCGTAGCCTTTGGCCATGGCCGACTGCAGCTGGGCGCGCGCTGCGCTCACAGGGTCGCCGTTGCGCGGAACGGTTGCCACCGCCACGTAGAGAGTGAAATCGCACGAGCGGCTTGGAGCGATTTCAAGATAGACGTGATGCGAGTCGCGCATCCCCGCTTTCACCTCGCGCCCTTGTACGCGTGCCATAAGGGCATAGCGCCTATCTGCCAGTGCTTGAAGAATGCCTATCGTCTCTCCTAGTGCGAACAGATGGGCCTGACGCCACAAGGAGACCTCTATGCGCCGTTGCACGTTACGTAGGCTCTGATCCTGGTACCGCAGTACGAGCACTCCGGTGTTTGCGGCCACGAATGCGGTGACCTGGCAGGAGCCGGCCGGCGAGTCGGACGTGATATGGAGCGTCGCCGAGTAGGGAGAGAGGCGCTGTTCATAGCGAACCGGCTCGGCGAAAAGCGAAGGGGTGCAATCTATGGCTAGTTGGCCTGCAGAGAGCATTCTCCACGATTCTGCATTAGTTGCGATAGGCTCGCCTGGTTCAAGGGGAGTGGAAGGCTCTAAAAAGGGCAACGGATCGTCCCATAGATCGGCTTTTTGGAGTTGAACGGTGAGCTTTTCCGGGCACCACACCATGGCGCCGAGATCGCCGTCACCAAGAGGCATGGCCAAAGCGCTTAACGTTGGCATCATGTGATACACGAGGTCGTGCTGCGCCATATAGGAGCTGTGGTCTACACTGATGGTCGAGCCGTTGAAGGCCACGGCACCCTCCGATAAGAGGGGATAGGTGACGGGACGTGTGGCTGTGACGAACCGGTTTGACGACATGATAGATGGCCTCTCTGTTGGGAATAAGCCCTGTTAATGCTATCGGAATTTCGGGGCAGTTTTTCTAGAGTAGAGGCTTTTAGCGGGAGGATGAGAGCCGTGTTCCCCTTCCAGTGTAAAAAACTTCCGCAAAAACGCACAAAGTCGGCAGGTATTTTCCGCTTCCATGCAGTAGAATGTAGTAACAAACTACCCAACGAAGAAGCGTACCATGCCTACCGACACTCAACCTGTCAGCATCCGACTGGACAAACAGGTGATTGAGAACCTAAAACGGGTTGCCCGTTACGAGTCTTTCAAGCGTGACCAGGATGTGACGTATGCCGACCTCATCCGTGAGACTATCGTCCACACCTATCCCATGCCGAAGGACGAGGATACAGACACCGACCAAGACCACAGCGCATAGCGTCTATACTCTCAACTATCACATCGTCTTCGTCACTAAGTATCGCAACAAAGTCCTGACGGGGGCTATAGAAGACCACATCAAAGAGCAGATGCCGATTTTGTGTGAACGCTATGGGTGGGAGCAGTTGGCTCTGGAGGTGATGCCCGATCACGTTCACCTGTTTGTATCGGCTCCGCCAACAACGGCTCCCGTCACCATCGCCAAAACACTGAAAAGCATCCTGGCTGTCTCACTCTTCAAGACCTTTCCCACCTTGAAGCAGAAACGTTTTTGGGGAAGCGGTCTGTGGTCGGATGGCTGTTACTATGGTTCCGCTGGAACTGTGTCTGCCAAGACCATCGCCATGTCTATCGAGGATCAGAGGTCCAAACCTGCATGATTACCACCAAGACCTACAAGTTCCGACTCGACCCGACCCGCGAACAGGAGCAAGAGTTCCTGCGCTTTGCAGGTTGCCGTCGCTTTGTTTGGAATTGGGCCTTGGCACGAAAGCAAGCGGTCTACAAAGAGACGGGGAAGACCCTCGGCTACAACGCCCTGGCGTCCGAACTGGTGGCTCTCAAGAAACAGCCTGAAACCGCGTTCCTCAAAGAGTGCCACTCCCAGGCGTTGCAGCAGACTTTGATGGATTTGGACAAAGCGTTCGTCTCCTTCTTCGCGAAGCGGACAAAGTTTCCCCGGTTCAAGAGCAGGAAGCGGACTCCGAACGCTTTCCGTATTCCGCAGAACGTGACCATCGTGGACGGAAGGGTATCCATCCCCAAAGTGGGACTGGTGAAAGCCCGTCTGCACCGCGAGATGCAAGGAACTATTAAATCCGCGACCATCAAGCAGGAGCCGAACGGACACTGGTATGTCTGCTTCATCAGCCACATCGAACTGCCTGATGTGGAACCCGTGTGGGATGCTCCTGTCGGGATAGATGTCGGTCTGGAGTCTTTCTTCACCCTGGACAACGGGGAGAAGGTTAAGCCTCCGAAGTTCTACCGCAAGGCAGAGCGCAAACTCAAACGCCTGCAACGTGCTGTTTCCAGAAGCCAGAAGACCAGCCGCAGACGTTGCAAGCGCAAGAAGGTTCTGGCTGTATACCATGCCAGAGTGAGAAACCAGCGTAACGACTGGCTTCACAAGATTTCGTCAAAACTCATCAGCCGCTACGACACCCTCTGCATCGAAGATTGGAACCTCAAAGGCTTAGTGAAAACCAAACTGGCAAAGAGTTTCACCGATGCGTCCCTGGGGGCGTTTGTTCGGATGCTGGTCTATAAAGCCGAATGGAATCGCTGTCGTATCGTCAAGGTGGATAGGTTCTTCCCATCCTCCCAAACGTGCCACCCGTGTAACCATCGTCAGCATCTCGAACTCTCGGACAGGCAATGGACGTGTGGGGGCTGTGGCGTGATCCACGACCGTGACCCCAACGCCGCCATCAATCTGCTCCTTGAGGGCATGAGAATACTCGCCGTGGGAAGCCCGGAGAGTCAAAACGACAAGGGAGGGAACGTCAGACTGGCGAAAGTCAGCAGTTCCCGCTGAACTTGGAACCCCCACCCCTTGTGGGTTGGGAGCTTCACAATGAAAGTAGATAGCGCTCTTGCTGGCGCTATCTTAACGAGGTTCGAGGTTGTGGAAGCCGCTAGCACACGATGGAAGAGATAAAACGTCTCGTGCGCTGAGGGCTTTTGTGCTTTTAAGGAGAAAGCCAATGAATGCAAAACATCTTTTGCATGACCTCTTCTCTCGTGCTAAGGGCGAGCCCTTTCGTGTCGTCTATTGGGACGGTTCATCGGGCTGCTATGGAGATGAGGGGGAGCCGGTTTTTACTGTGAAGTTGTTGAAGCCGGTAGATATCGGAGCCTTTATCGAGAACATTGCCCTTGCTTTCGGAGAGGCCTACATGAACGGTGATATCGAGGTAGAGGGCGATCTCGCCGACCTAGTGGCGCTGGCGCTGCGCAATATCGCGCTAGAGTCCTCGTGGCGTTCGATGGGAATGTTCCGCTTTGTTAGGCGTGTAACAGGTGGAAAAAGGCGCTCTCTCAAACAGCAGCAAAAGGATGTGGCCGCACACTACGACCTAGGAAACGCCTTTTTCCGTTTGTGGCTCGATGAGACTATGACCTACTCTTGTGCCTTTTTCCGCACACCCGACGACACCATTGAGGAAGCACAGCGCAACAAGCTGGACTACTCGCTGAAGAAGCTGCGGCTCCGACCTGGCGAAAGGCTGCTCGACATCGGTTCGGGCTGGGGCGCTTTAATCCTGCGCGCCGCGGAACAGTATGGGGTCTACGCCATGGGCATCACTCTGAGCCAAGAGCAGTACAACGCTTCGCTAGATGCGATTAAGGCACGGGGGTTGGAGGATCGCGTGCAGGTGCGATTACAACATTACCAACAGCTTGCCGATGAGGGGGTCATCTTCGATAAGATCATCAGCATAGGGATGATCGAGCACGTGGGGAAGCCTCATCTCAAAGAGTTTGTCCGTTGTGTACGCAAGTTGCTTGCGCCGCAGGGTGTGGCGCTGCTGCACCACATCACGTTGCGCACCCCAACACCCGAATATGCGCAGCACACGGTCTCTTGGGAGCAGAAATATATCTTCCCAGGTGGTTACATCCCTACACTGCCCGAAATGTTGGGCCACCTATCCGAACAAGGGTTTATCATATTGGATGTGGAGAACCTTCGACCTCACTACCGGCTTACTCTGGATAGGTGGTCTGAGCGTTTCGAGCAGAATGTAGCGAAGGTGCGTGAGATGTACGGAGAGCGCTTTGTTCGAATGTGGCGGCTCTATTTGCGTGGGGCCTCGGCCGCCTTTCGAGTGGGGACGCATGGTGTGCATCAAACTCTGGTTAGCAAGGAGGTCGTTGATTCACTGCCGCTTACCCGCGCCGATATCTGCCCTTAAGGAGAAAGATCGTGTCCTTCTAAACGGCACAGGGGAGCCGAAACGGCTTACTTACCAGTCGCCTACACTGCCGTCAGGGTAAAAGGTGCGCTGTAACACCTCCGGTTGGAAGGGATGTTTTTTTACCTCTTTTTCGTTGATCTCAATGCCCAGTCCAGGGCGATTGGAGGGACGGACGATCTGCCCTTTTGGTTCCACCGTAAAGCCTTCGCTGACCACATCTTGGCGCCAGGGCACATCTTTGTGCACCGACTCGCAGAGGATGTAGGAAGGGGTTGCGAAGCCGAACTCTATCGAGGCCGCGGTGCTCACCGGCCCTTGAGGGTTATGGGGAGCAAGCGCTACCCGATAGGCCTCCGCCATGCCGGCAATACGCCGCATCTCTGTAAAGCCTCCGCAGTGAGTGATGTCGCATTGAAGCACACTACAGGCGCGTTTTTCCAGGTATTCTCGCACGGCATGTTGAGAGGTTAGGCGTTCTCCGGTAGCGATGGGGGTTTTTACGGCGCGTTGAATGAGGGCGATATCGTCCACCACCTCGGGCCAGCACGGCTCTTCGAGCCAGTAAAGCCCATAAGGTTCGAGGGCTTTGGCGAACAGCAACCCCATACGTGGGGAGGGGCGGGCATGGCAATCCACCATGATGTCAATGTCCGGCCCTACGGCCTCACGCATGGCGCGAACGCAGGCTTCCGCGTAATGAAGGGGACGCAGCCCCTCTAACGGCATGGTTTCGGGCACGGCCATCGCTTTGAAAGCAGTGAACCCCTCCTGCACCGCCTGCTGCGCCAACTCGGCGAAGCGTTTGGCATCGGCGGGGTGGGTCTCGTAGAAGTCCTCCATTTTGCCGCCGCCGAGGTGGCAGTAGAGGCGGATATAATCGCGTACAGGGCCGCCCCATAGTTTGTGGCAGGGGATACCCAGCGATTTTCCGAGGATGTCCCATAAGGCAATATCTATGCCGGCGATGGCAGTGGCGCGCACGATGCCGTTGCCGTGCCAGAAATGCTGACGATACATCATTTGCCAAAGATACTCGATGCGTGTGGGGTCTTCACCTATCAGCAGGGAGGCTAGGTCTTCGATGGCACCCACCACGGAGCGCGTATGCCACTCCAAAGTCGCTTCGCCCCAACCCCAAAGGCCGGGTTCATCGGTCAGCACTTTCACAAAAATCCAGTTGCGCATGCGCGCGTTGCAGACATGGGTTTCAATGGCCGTGATCTTCATCGATGGCGTCGGTTCCTCCTTGTGAGGGCACTGCTTTTTGAAAAGCGTTCAAAAGGATTGAGGACACACTTCCGTTCTTCACCGAACCGTTGATTTCCTGCCTAGCGTTCCATGAAAGAGAGGAGCCGCCTTGTAGCGGGCGTAGGAGGGGTTGTTGGACAAAAATTTCACGATAATTTCACGCTAGGTTTGTAGAATGGAGCTGTTAGTCGTTGTGGGATGGGGATAGGAAGAAGGTCTGCCCCGTGGACAAAGGCTAACAAAGGCTAACAAGCACTATCTTACACAAAGGAGAAGCAACGATGAGACTTCGGGAATGGATAAGGCGGTTTCCCAGCAGAGGGATATCGCTGGTAGGGGTCTATGGCCTTTTGGTGGTATTGGGTCTGTTGGGTTCGCGTGCAGCACAAGGCACCCCAGATGAACCGCCGGTGCTGCTACACAACTTTTCGTTTGCACAGGGTTTGCAACCGTATAACGGAAGCCCTATTCTTGGCAAAGATGGGATGCTCTATGGGGTCACTACACTCGGGGGCTATGGGAAGGGCGTCATCTACCGGATGAACCCCGATGGCTCGAACTTCCAGGTACTCCATGTGTTTGAGCCTACCTTTTTGAATTTGGATGGACTCGAGAGTTTTAACTACGATGGAGCTTATCCTCAGGCCGCCTTGATGCAAGGCCCCGATGGCACGTTGTACGGTACCGCGATTGGTATAGGGGTATTTAATGCAGGGTCTATTTTCAAGCTCAACCCTGACGGGAGCGGATATCAGATCCTCCATACCTTTGTCTACTCTGATGGAGCAGGTCCGTGGGCAGCGCTCATCTTAGGCAGCGACGGATACCTCTACGGGACTACTGAGTTTGGAGGGGCGAATAATGATGGCGTGGTCTTTCAACTCTCCACCGATGGCTCGGTCTATAACGACATTCACGATTTTGGGGGGTCGGACGGTAACGGGCCGCGAGCCGCCCTGGTTCAAGATGGCAACGGCAATCTGTGGGGAACCACGGTAGCGGGAGGTGCGAATAACGCTGGAGTTATCTTCGAACTCACTCCCGACTCCAACGCCTCAACCGGCTTCGACTTCACCAAAGTTCACGATTTCAACTATCCTGCGGATGGGGCTCAACCTACCGCACCGATGGTGATAGATGCCAACGGGGTGCTGTATGGCACTACCGTTATAGGAGGCATGGCAAATGGCTCTCCTTCTAACAATGGGGTCGTGTTCTCGTATGATCCTAGTACAGCGAGCTTTTCTGTGCTGTACAGTTTTGGCAGTGTGGCAAACGATGGACAGTATCTCTACACCGCTTTAGTGCTCCAGAATGGAACTCTCTATGGAGTGACCTGGCAAGGAGGAGCCTCCAATGACGGCATCGTGTTTAGCCTAGCCACCGATGGCAGCAACTACCAGATCCTCCACACCTTCAGCGGGACGGATGGCGCTCATCCGGAATGTGTGCTTGCCCTTGGCAGCAACAACCTCCTCTATGGAACGACCACGCAGGGTGGGAGTGAAAATCAGGGCGAGGTCTTTCAGATGGACACCTCAGGGAACAACTTCTCGGTGCTACACAACTTCACCATTCCCTCAGATGGCACTCAGCCCTATACAGGGGTTACCGAGGGCACGGATGGCTTCCTCTATGGCACCACGGCAGCCGGTGCCGATACTTCGGCAGGTTCTTCCTTCCGTGGCGACTATTTCTCCGGTGTGCTCTACCGAGTCAAACCTGACGGCTCGCAGTTTCAGGTGTTGCATCGGTTTGACAGTACTAACGGCGATGATGGATATGAACCTTTCGCCCCACCCATCCAAGGCAAAGATGGAGCCTTCTATGGAGTTACTTATAACGGAGGGCTTTGGGGCGGAGGAACGGTCTACCGTTGGAGCCCCACCACTGGCTTCTCGCTGATCCACAGTTTTGGCGGGTTTGGGAACGATGGGCGTAATCCTGAGTATGTTAAGCTCGTTCAAGATGCCAACGGCGTGCTCTATGGAACTTGTTCTGATGGGGGGGAATGGGGTTATGGCATTGTGTTTTCCGTGAACCCCGATGGCTCCAACTACCAAGTGCTGCACGCTTTTGGCGGCAGTGCGGGTTTTGGCGGCATTCCGAATGGGGATGGGGCGCGTCCCTTATCCGGCGTTCTATTGGGCAAAGATGGCATGCTCTACGGCACCACCCTCTACGGAGGCACCAACGACACCGGTACCGTCTATCGCCTCGACCCCAAAAACCCAAACAACTACCAGATCCTCCACGCGTTTGGGGCACTAATGGTCCTCTATAACCAGGACACCGATGGCGCCCTGCCCTATGGAGGGCTGGTGCAGGATGCCAAGGGGAACCTCTACGGGTTCACTCGCGATGGCGGCATGGGCACGAATGCATCCGGCGTGCTCTACAAAATTGACCCCTCCGGCACCTTCAGCGTGCTCTACAACTTCGATACCCCAGCGGGCGTGTTGTACCAGGATTCCACCCCGCTCCTGGCCAAAAACGGCATGCTTTACGGCATCAGCATCCTGCCAGATACCAATCTGTGGCAACCAACGGCGCAAATGAAGGCCTATCTCTTCCAAATAGACACCTCGGGCAACAACTATCAGATTCTTCACACCTTCTCCACCCCAAACCCCGATGGCACCAACGTGGATGGACTGCCGTTTGCAGCCACCCAGCTCATCCAACTGTCGGACGGTGACCTTTATGGGGTGACCCAAGCAGGAGGATTGCTAGGAGGCGGAGCTGTCATCCGCATAGGCCCAGCAGTGAGCTCCCTCTCTCCCAACCACAGCGCTGCCGGGGTCAGCTCAGACCTGAGCCTCACGGTGGTCGGCTCCGGTTTTGGCACGAACGACCAGGTGTTGTGGAACGGACAGGCCCTGCCCACGACGCAGATTGACAGCAATCACTTGCAGGTTACCGTGCCAAAGAGCTCCCTGTCCACTTCGGGCAGTGCTCTGGTGCAGGTCTACGACCCGATTTTGCAGGTAACGACCCAGTCTTTGGTCTTCCTGATAGGCCAAGCTGCTCTGCAAATGAAGGTGGTGTCGGTGACGCGGGATAGCGGAGGCGTTCATGTGACGCTGACGGTAGCGAACACGGGAGGGGCGGATGCAAAGAACGTGACGATAAGCTCTGCGGGCCTGAATGCCCTAAGTTCCACCAACGTGCCATTGAGTGTGGGGACGGTGGGTGTAGGGAGTTCGAGCACGGTCACGTTGTCGTTTCCGAACTCTGTGTCATCTGGAGTCGCGTTGTTATCGGTGAAAGGTACTTACACGGGAGGGAGTTTTGGTGGAAGCTTCCGGGTGAAAGTGCCATAGTCTGCTTTGTTTTGCCCAGAGCGGCTGTCATGCATGCCTTCCGGAGTGCCAACTTCGGAAGGCATATTTTTGGTAGGAGCGTTCGGTCAGCATGCTTTTGAAGGGTATACTCTATCTGTCGCTTTAACTACTTTCGCGCTATGGCGTTGAGGGCTTGTGCTGCCGTAGCGAAATCGAGAGAGACTCAAACAAAGACAGCGTAGGACGATGAGCAACCATCCCATGTGCAATGAAAACGAGAAGATTGTGGGCCTCCGCGCAGAGGTTGAGAGGCTCCGCAAAGAGCTTGCTGAGGTACGGGAGCAGCTTGCCGCAGAGCGTCAGCGCAGAACAGAGCTAGAGCAAGCCAAAGGTAGTGCCCCCGCCCCCACTGAGATCGCCGAAACCCCCGTGGTGATCACCGAATATGAGGCCACCCTGCGTCGGGTGGTACAGCGCACGGCCATGATCGTGCAGGCCGAAAAGTGCGTGATCATGGTACGAGATGAAGAGACAGGCGATCTGGTTGCCTGTAAGCCCGCCTGGGGCATGACCGATGAGGAGGTAAGGCGGTTTCGAGTGCCGCCCGACGTGGGCTATTCTGGTGAAATCTATAAGACAGGGAAGCCGGCCTTCTTGGAGGATGCATCGGCATCTCCGAGAGCGCGTCTCGAACAGCTTCATACCTATGGTGTTCGCAACGCCCTCTCGGTTCCTCTCATCCTTGAAAAACGCGATGAGAACAATCAGATTGTCGATCGGGTGACGGTTGGCGTCTTGCACTGCTTCAACAAGCGATTCGAAGACCGCTTTAACGAGGAGGATCTACGCCTCCTCGAACGCTTAGCCCGCAACACGGCGGCGGTTATCGCCAACATCCAGATCTATATGCAGGTGGTGGAAGAGAAGCAGAAGCTTGCTCATACCATTGAGAGCCTCTCCGCCGGTATCTTGCTGATCAGTCCTGACGGTCGCATTGCCCAGATGAATGCGCAGGCGCGCGCTATTTTCCAGATCCCCTCCCATCTCGACCCTATCGGTAAGCCTTATCAAGAGGTCATTCGAAACGAGCAGGCCATCGCCATTCTACAGCGCAAGATGCTGGAGTTGATGAATCCGTCGCTTCCCGAATCCGATTCAACCTCTATAGAGGAGCGCGCCCAGCAGAACGAGATCACCATTACCGATGAAGATGAGGATCAGTATATCTATCAGGTGCATGCCGCTTTGGTACGCGAGAGCGCCGATAAGCTGATCGGAACCGTCTTTATCTTTAACGACATCACGGATATCCGAAACATCGAGCGCATGAAAACCGAGTTTGTCTCCATTGTGTCGCATGAGCTGCGTACGCCTCTAACGCCTATGAAAGGCTTCATTCAGATGTTGATTGATGGCCTTGAGGAGGGATGGCTCACCAAA
The DNA here is from genome assembly GCF_000427095.1 of Chthonomonas calidirosea T49. Taxonomy (NCBI): domain Bacteria; kingdom Bacillati; phylum Armatimonadota; class Chthonomonadia; order Chthonomonadales; family Chthonomonadaceae; genus Chthonomonas; species Chthonomonas calidirosea. Next base: position 1,902,155 of record NC_021487.1, on the reverse strand, counting down.
GAGGAGCAAAGGGAGTACTACCAGATCATTCAGGAGAACGTGGATAGGCTCAGCCGTATGATCAACGACCTGCTGAATGTGTCTCGCATCGAACGGATGGGCGCGGCCGGCATTGAGATGAACTGGGAGATCACCGACCTTCGGAAGGCTGCCGAGGTCGTCGTCAACACGCAAAAAGGCCGTACAGATAAACATACGTTGGTAATTGACTTTGAGCCAGAGCACATTGAGGTTGAAACCGACCCGGACAAGATTCAGAACATACTTCAAAACTTCGTCTCTAACGCCATCAAATATTCGGAGGGGGGTGAAGTGCGCATCATCGCGCGGCAAGAGCCGCCCTCTGAGGAGTTTCCTCAAGGCTCCGTGCGGATCGGCGTGAAAGACCAGGGCATTGGGCTTTCAGAGAAAGAGATCAAGCGAATCGGTGAGAAGTTCTTCCGCTCCGACAACAAAAAGGTGCGGGCGGTGGGGGGCACCGGTATCGGGCTGTTTTTGGTGAAGCATCTCATCGCCCGCCATGGTGGCTATATGTGGGTTGAGAGCGAGCTTGGCAAAGGGAGCACATTCTGGTTCCGCATTCCGCTGCGACAGCCGAAACAGGATGAAGTGGCCAAGGCGAGCTAGCGGCGATGACGTTATGTCCGAATCTGCGTAGAGAATAAAAGGAGACAACGGTGCAGCCTGTGATCGTACGTATCCAACGCGAGCCCGAGGCCGAAGGGCTGCCCTTGCCGGAATACGCTACGCCGGGAGCGGTGGGGCTGGATCTCTATGCGGCTCTACCGGAAAATGAGGAGGTTATCATCCGACCTGGTGAAAGAAGACTGATCTCCACAGGACTGCGAATAGCCATTCCCTCAGGGTTCGAGGGGCAGGTGCGAGCGCGGAGCGGTTTGGCACTCAACTATGGCATCGGGTTGGTGAACGCACCGGGAACGATAGATGCGGACTTTCGTGGCGTCTTGAAAGTGTTGCTGATCAACTGGGGAGAAATGCCCTTCACGGTGCGGCGCGGCGAGCGTATTGCACAACTGGTGATCTCTCCTGTAACGAAGGCTGTTTTGGAAGAGACGCCGACACTAGACGCCACGCAACGTGGCGATGGAGGGTTTGGCAGCACGGGAATTTGTTGTCGCCCGGGCACAGTAAATACCACGTAGTGGGGAGTTTGCAAGGTGCACGAAGGAGCGAACGGATGGATACACCAGAGGAAAGAAAGACCGAGACCCCATCAGAGCCCGACTCAAGTATTCCGACCCAACAAGAGCCGACGGATACCGCTAAGGGAGGGGTTTTAGCGAACATCGGAGAGGATCCCTCCATTCCTCCGGGCGAAGCAGGGATACGCCACCTTTTAGTAAGAGCGAACCTCCATCGTTTGCGCAAGCAGTACGCTGAGGCCGTGGAGTGCTGCATTGCGGCCATTCGTCGCCGTCCCGACTGTCAGGCCGCTCACTCCATGCTTGGAGATATCTATCGTGATCAGGAAAATTGGGCTGAGGCCGTGCGCTGGTACCGTATGGCCGTGGAGATTCGCCCAAGCGCCGTAGATGAGGCGCGTCTCCAACGCGCTGAGCAGGAGTTACTTCGTCGCCAACAGGCTCTCCCATACGCCATCCCCTCCGATCCAGAGCTGCGAGCCGGCACCATGCCCCTCATGGGGTTGCCACCACAGCGTTGGCTTCTGGGACTTTGGTTGGTATCGTTAGGGTTTCTCGCCGGTGTGCTCCTCATGCTCATCGCGATGCGAACGCACTCTTCTCCTCCTATATCACCCTCCTATTACGCGGCGCCGAAAACCAGCGGTGGGTTCGGCAACGGGGTTGCCTCTCTGCCGCCCACTTACACCACAAGCCCCTATATTCCCATTTCCGCCCCATCCTCTCTGCAGAGCCCCGCGGCTTCTCAGGCGCCTCCGACAAGTAGCAGCGCGGTGTCGGCCGCCAAGAACGATCGAACATCCGCAGCCTCCTCCTCGCCTTTGCCGCCCAGTCTGCCTTCGGCACCGGTAAAGGGCACCGCTCCGTTGTCGGTGCAGCCTACCCAGCTAGCGCATGTGCCCGATGAACCTCAAACCACCCTGCCACAAACGTCCGCGCCCTCTCCAGACCCATCCGGTCTGACCAATGGCTTTCAGCTTACTGGCGAAAACAACCTGGGGAGGGGGGAGGTCGCCGTTTTTCTGTTAGCACCGGCAAGCTATGCAACCGATACAAGCTCTACCGCCCAGGCCACCATCATTCGCAATATCTATCGTGCAGCGCGCTTTGTGTTTGCAAACTCTTACTATGCTTCTGCCACTGTGTTTGTACAGGTTCCATCGCCGCAAGCAGGCGCCCCTTTAGCGATAGCGCAAGCCAACCTGCTTCGCACCGATGCGATGAGCATGAACCCAGACAACGCTTCCTTGCAAGACCTCACGGCGCATCTACAGAACTTTCAATATTTTGGCAACGGTTCTCCCCCACCGAATGCCTCCTCAAGCACCAGCTCTGGGGGAACCTAATCGAGAGGAGAAAAGATGTCTGAAGCCGCTCGCATTCTTGTGGTGGACGATGAGCAGCCAATCGCGGAGGCAATAGCCTACAACCTAAAAAAAGAGGGGTTCTCTGTGCAGACGGCAGCCGATGCCGAGACCTGTCTTGAACTTGTGCGCACGACACCGCCCTCTCTGGTCATTCTCGACATTATGCTGCCCTCCATTAGTGGCTTCGACGTGTGTCGCCTGTTGCGTCGCCAGGGAGACATCCCCATTATTATGCTAACGGCTCGCACGGGGGAACACGACCGCGTGAAAGGGCTTGAACTCGGTGCCGACGATTATGTTACCAAGCCGTTCAACATGCGTGAGCTTATTGCGCGCGTGCGAAGCGTGCTGCGGCGTACCGCGCCCTCGCACGACAAAGATGAGACCATTAAGATAGGGAACCTCTTTATAGATGTTGGTCGGCATGAAGCTCGATTGGGTGAGAGGCCCTTAAACCTCGCTCCAAAAGAGTTCGACCTCCTGCGTTTTCTTGCTACCCATCCCGGCCGTGTATTTACACGCCAAATGCTTCTCGATCGCGTCTGGGGCACGGAGGCTTTTGTGGATGAACGCACGGTGGATGTGCATATCCGCTGGCTACGGGAGAAGATAGAAGAAGACCCCTCCAATCCGCGCCGACTTATTACGGTGAGGGGTGTGGGCTACAAGTTCGCCGAATAGCATGGATGCCTTTTTGCTGGAGCCGCTTCTCCAAGAGCTAGAAATAGGGGTGCTTCTGGTAGACGAGAAGCGCCGAATTCGACGGGACAATGCTGCGGCGAGAAAGATGTTAGGCGCGCCCGATGCAGGTTTGGTCGGACGCACGTTGTTGGAAGCCACCCTTTCCTACGACATGCTTGAACTGCTGCAACTCGCCCGAAACCGCTTGGAACCTCAAGAGGGGGAGATACGTTACCGAGAGGCCACCGGCCGTATTCTCAAAGTCCGCGTGATCCCTCTCTACCACTCTCCCACACCGAATGATGAGACGAAAACCCTGTTCTTTCTGATACTTCTGGAAGATGTCACCACCCTGCGTCATCTGGAAACCGTACGGCGCGACTTTGTGGCCAACGTTTCACACGAACTGCATACTCCCCTTACCTCTATTCGCGCCATTGCCGAAACGCTACGGGATGGGGCGCTGCAAGACCCCGACGTCGCCGACCGGTTTATTGGGATCATTCTCGGCGAGGTGGAGCGGCTTACACGCATTCTTTCCGACCTGCTAGTGCTCTCGCGTGCCGAATCGCAGCCGGTGCAGCGCGTCTCCTTCGATCTGGCGGAGATGATTCGAGACGTTGTAGAGCGCTTTCAAAAACAGGCCGAGCGACACGGGGTCAGCTTACAATGCCTTCTGGAGACGTCTTTACCGATTTCCGCCGATCGCGACCAGATGGAGCAGGTGCTTGTGAACCTGATTGACAACGCCATTAAGTACAACCGGGAAGGAGGCCAGGTGGAGGTGTGCGCCAGAAAGACGGAGATGGAGATCGCGGTGGAGGTTCGCGACACCGGAATCGGCATTTTAAGCCAAGACCTACCGCGCATTTGGGAACGTTTTTATCGGGCCGATAAGGCGCGCTCAAGGCGCACCGGAGGAACTGGGTTAGGGCTTTCCATTGTGAAGCACATCATCGAGGCGCACGGCGGCCAAGTGGGAGTTCAAAGCGAATATGGAAGGGGCAGCACCTTTTCGTTTCGGCTGCCCCTGCTGACGACAGCGGAGAAGAGCTAGGCGGAATCCTCCTCGAGCTCACCTTCTACCTCTATCTCCTCTTCAACATCAAGCTCCTCCGGGGCGATGTCCTCTATCTCTTCGTCCTCAACGAGAGTAGCGGCGGCGCTAAGGTCGGCGTCGTCATCGTCATGTACCAAAGGTAAACGAGCGAGCAGAGGAGCTGGGCTATCCAATATGCTGGGTGCAGGCGGCTCTTTTTGGCGAGCTTCGTCGCTGACGAACTTTACCTTAACGGTGGCCAACCATTGGGGAACTTTAGGTAAAGGTTTTCCTGTCTTGTAGCAACGCACCTCTTGTACAGGTTCATCGGGCTTAGGCATCTCTACCTGTCCTCCTGAAACAGTAGCCTCAGTTGTCATTTTCACCTCTTCTTTGTGCTTTCTAAGGAAGGATCGGCTGGGTGCATTTTCACAGAGACGAAACCGTTAATCAGCATGAGCACCCCGGTGCCGAGATAGACCAAAGACGAAATCGCCTCGGTTTTCGACCCCGGCTCCGTGAGAGCACGGCCGCCGGTTGCAAAACCAAAAAGGCTCAGTATGACCAGTAGGACCCCAACCACATTGAAGGTGTTTAGGTAACGACGCATTCATCTCTCCAAAACAGGGCTTTGGCGCAGAATAATATACCACGAAAACCCTACGGCGTTGTCTTCTGCCCGTCAAGCTCTCCTCGGGGCAACTCTTTTTGGGCTGCTTCAGAGAGCATGTTTAGCCCTGGTTTGTCCTCCAGCAGCGCAATGGGCCTGCACCACACGATGCTCCAAACGTAGCAGATCCAGCCGCCGGCAAGTCGCATCCGAATGCGCGGCATGAGAGAGCGATGGAGATAGCCGTCAAAGGCTTTGATGGCCGAATGATAGTCAAGATAGGTGATCGATATCTTTACTTGACTCTCTTCCGAGAGATTCCATTGAGGCTATTGGATCTGTTGGTACAGCTGCTGACGACGTTGTTCTAGCTGCTGGATCTGATTCTGGTAGCGTTGTACGGAGCTACCTAAAATCTCTTTGATGGACTGGTGCTGTTCTTCAAGGGTGGCACACTCTAGAATGGCCGCTGCATATTCGCCAAGCTTCTCACGAGAGGGCCCGGCTTGCGACGCTTCCGCCTTGCGGCTCTCGGAAACGTTGTTGGGAATCGCGGTGTTCGCAGTTGTGCTTTCTGTATAGGCCTTTGAAGCGTTAAAGCTGGGCTGGACGGGTAGTAACTCGTTCGCGACTTTCTGATGGACGACGGCCAAGGCCACTTGCTTGTTGTCTTCTTGCGGCGTTGTGAGCTCTGCGGGAGCCTGGAGCCCGCTCGCGGTGCCATGCGTCGGTTGTGCCATGTTTTGCTGCGGGCTGTTATCGGGGGTGAAAAGGATGCCGGCGTAGGAGCGTGCTCCTCCATAGGAACCTTCTGGGCACGGTCGGGATGGGCCTGCTTGTGGTAGATCGCGTCGGCGATATCGTAGACCAGGCTTTCGCGTCTATTGGCAAAGGCTAGCGTGAGAGTTTTAACACGCCCATAAATCTCGTTCCAGCTCTCATGCCGAGACAGGCAAGCTCAAAACAGATAACATCGCATCCAAAAGCATCTTGTTCATGTATTCACAGCCCGCACCTTTTCAAGGACCTACACTGCTTGTCTCCGCCTCTTTTTGTCAGGATCTGACCAATTGTCCATGAACTGCCCATTGCCGTATCCATGTGCCAGCCTCAGAAGGGTTGTTTCGACGAGCGGCGTTCAGCAGAGCTTTACCTCGGGGCCTCCGCATTCTTCGCGAAGCTATCGGCTTGCTAGATAGAAATGCGCATGAGGGACAAAAAGCGGAAAGCACCCTATTGGAGAGCCTAGCAGCGCTGCAGAAATTCAGAGATGGAACACGAGGCTCTATTTCTCCATTATCGTTGGGGGTGCACAACAACGATTTTGATGGCAAACGGTGGTAATATCACTAGAGAAAGGCTTATTGAAGGCTATGATAAAGACGCCCTTGCAACCGCCTCCTCTAAGTAACGAAGAGATACGTCATGCCTTCTCGTTACTCGACCAGGTTTCGCAACGAAGCCGCATTCGTGCGATAGCCGAGCAGCTCGTCACGAACGCGACGCCGTCGGCGACGGCTTTTACAGAGCTCCAGCAGGCCCTTGTGTCTCCTCATCAATACCATTGGCGCGAATCGCGCTTAGCGGCTTGGTGTCTACCGAATCTCTCTCAGTCGCCTCATCAGCGCTCCATCGCGATACAAACGCTCGCCGATGTTGTCAACAAGCGATATAACCCATCGCTCTGGAGCATTGTGAAACGCTCGGCTCTTATCAGCTTCTTTATCGGGCTGATAGCAGTTCATCCGCTTGGTCTCATCGCGTTGGCCATTACGGTCTATCCCATCGTACATCTGTTTGTAAGGGATGCCGCACGATCGCATGCCGCCCAGATCAGAGGAGAAGCCGTACGCGCTCTGCAGACCCTTCAGGCCGTGGAGACGCTCGACCTGCTCACGGTTGCGGCGGTGCACGACATGCGGTTCGTACGTTTACAGGCGCGTACCGCTCTCTGCCATCTGCTTCCCCTCCTAACCCCAGCACACTACGGCATGCTCAGACCATCTACATTGCAGCTGCTCTCTTACCTTTTGAATGCCCCCAACGAGCTGCTTGTGCAACGTATCCTAGAGGCTTTTGCAAAAGTAGGCAACCGAAGCGTGCTCTCTTATGTAAAGGTCATTGCGCGTGGGAAGGGGAAGTACGGTCATCTGCCTCACGTTCGTCAGGCGGCGGTTAAGGCGCAGCTCTGCATCGAGGAGCGTCTGCGGCGTGAGCAAGAGACAAGGGTTCTGCTACGCGCCTCGCAGGCCGAGCCGGCTAGGCCGGAACAGCTTCTGCGGCCGGCCATGACCGCGTGTCAGGGGATGCCCGAAGAGCTGCTCCGCGCTGGTCAATCTGGCGCGCAATGCGAAGCCGATATTGCTTTGGCGATCATTGAGGACATAAAACGGCGCGGCGATCCGCGTGCCATCCCCTTTTTAAAAGAGCTGGTTCAATTGCCTTCACTACCGCAAGCGGTGGCTACATCGGCTCAAGAGTGTCTGACATATCTGCAGGCACGTGTGGAGTTAGATCGTGCGGCGCCTCCCGCTTTGTCGCCAGAGACCGAGGCCAAACTGTTCCAAGCGGATGGGCCACCGCAAGCTTTTTAGCCTATCTTGGAGACATTAGATGTTCGGAACAACCTTTTGGCGTTTTATAGGAATTGCGCTCCTCGTAACCGGTTGGATAGGTGGCCGCAACAAGGAAACGCTTTTTTTGCCAATGCCATCCCTATCGAACCGTCGGGTGCTTACCGTGGGGCCAGGGCAGGAGTTTGCAACGCTGGCGGCGGCGCTTGCGGCCGCACACGATGGAGATACGCTTCATGTAGTGGCAGGCACCTACATCAACGATTTCGCCAGCATAGATGCCAAGGTTCGGATTGTGGGCGTTGGCGGGAAGGCGCACTTTATTTGCACGAAGCCTATTCCAAACGACAAGGGGATTTTCATCGTTAACACCGACTGCACCCTCGAAAACCTAGAGTTTTCTGGAGCGAAAGGCCCCAGCGGTAACGATGCCGGCATTCGTTGGCAGGGTGGCAATTTAACTCTCGAACACTGCTATTTTCATGATAATCAGGACGGCCTTCTGGGCCAGGGAGGCACGCTGACCATTCGGAACTGTGAGTTCGCACATAACGGTGCCGGCGACGGTTTTACACACAATCTCTACGTTGGCAATGCCGACAGTTTGGTGGTACAGCACAGCTATTTCTATGCGGCCGTTGTAGGGCACAACATCAAAAGCCGTGCCCAGCGCACCGTCATCACCGACTCCGTCATCGCCGATGGCCCTGATGGCACAGCCAGTTTCAGCGTTGACCTGCCCAACGGCGGCATCGCACGCCTTCAGAACAATCTGATCGAGAAAGGGCCGAAAGCGGAGACCGGCATCATCGTCGCTTTTGGCGAGGAAGGCCATCTCAAAAATCCATCCTCTCTTATAGTGCAGGACAACACTATTCTTAACGATCAAACGGCACATCCTCCGATAGCCATACGCAATGCTTCAGCCGATCCGGTACAGATTCTTGAAAACCAGTTTTATGGGCTGACCGCAAACGAGATAGCGTCCGGCCCCCATGTCTTAAAAAGAAACGCTTTGCTTGCTACAAGTCCCTATCCCGCCACCTATTGGACGCTATCTCTACCTTCCCCTTGGCCGGTAAAATAGGGCTTGGAATTTTGTTTCGGCCATCTCCTCAACCACCCGAGCCTTTGCTAAGCAACTCCTCTGCCACCATGAAGCGCTTTTGGGCTCTGTTGCTGAAAGCGATGAAGGAGGTAGAATAGGCTATGAGGGGAGGGAAGAGAGATGGGGTTTTCGACAGGCGGATCGCAGGGGCCTCACCTTTTTCAAGAGGAGGAGCTGGAATCGCATCCCAGCATGGGGGCGCAGGAGATAGAGGGCCACATGCCGCTTGCAGCTCGCATGCGCCCGCGCTCTCTAGAAGAGTTTTTAGGCCAACATAAGATCGTGGGAGCGCAGGGGCCGCTGCGCCGAGCCATTTTGGCGGATCACATCCCTTCAGCGCTGTTTTGGGGGCCGCCCGGCTGCGGAAAATCCACATTGGCGCAGATCGTTGCACGAACAACGAAGTCTCATTTTGAGAGCTATAGCGCCCTGACATTGGGGGTGGCTGAGGCGCGCAAGATCGTTGAGACGGCGCGTCGTTTGAAGCAAAGCGGTAGGCGGACGATTCTATTCCTCGATGAGATCCATCGCTGGAATCGAGCGCAGCAGGACGCGCTTTTAGAGCCTGTAGAAAACGGCACTTTGGTGCTGATCGGCGCTACGACCGAAAACCCCTACTTCACGATTGCAGGCCCCTTGCTTTCCCGAATGCAGCTCTTTCATTTTGAGCCTTTAGAGCCTCAAACGCTCTACAAACTTCTCGAACGCGCCCTGCAGGATGAAGAAAGAGGTCTCGGTTCTCTGGCTATTGTGGCGGAACCTGAGGCTTTAGAGCTGTTGGCCATCAATGCCCATGGGGATGCGCGCCGTGCGCTGAACGCTTTAGAGGCCGTTGCCAGTCTGCTCTCGCCCGATGGAGAGGGACGACGCCATCTTACGATGCAGCTAGTGCAGCAGCATTTGGAGGTTTTCGGCTACGATCGGAGGGGTGATGAACACTACAACACGATCTCGGCGTTCATCAAGTCGGTACGTGGGTCCGACCCGAATGCTGCCCTCTACTGGCTTGCCAAGATGCTCGAAGGTGGCGAGGACATCGGTTTTATCGCGAGGCGCCTGCTTATTCTGGCTGCGGAGGATGTCGGCAACGCCGACCCGATGGGGTTGGTGGTTGCATCGGCCATGGCGGAGGCGGTAGAGCGGGTAGGGTTGCCGGAAGCGCGCATTTTATTGGCTCAGGCGACCGCCTATTTAGCGGCGGCGCCCAAGAGCAACGCGGCCTATTTGGGCATAGAGCGTGCCCTTGCCGAAATACGTGCCCACGGTGCGAAACCGGTTCCAGCGCACCTGCTGGATGCCCATTCGGTGGAGGGGCATCTAACCGAACAACCCTATCTCTATCCGCACAACTACCCAGGCCATTACGTTGCCCAGAGCTATCTACCGGAGGGTGTAGAGGGCCTACCTTTTTACGAACCGACGGACCAAGGCTATGAGGCGGAAATAAAAAGGGGGATGCAGCGTAGGCTTCTTGCAGATAACATAACCAAAAAAGGTACATCCTAATGTCGTTTTAATGAAACGTAATCAGATATTCTTGATCAGGTGTGATTTCAAACTGTACCTCTCTATGGTTATTGCTCTGTATTTTGATTTGATGCCATGGGCGCTGGGACGTTCTTGGTCGAGTAAAAATTTGAGCTTTGGTGCCAGCGCGGTCAATATAGTCTAAAAGCTTTAATTGCACCCGACCGTTATCGCCAAGGGAGGATAGGAGAAATTCTCTGTCTTAAATACATTTTATTTCCTCTTTTATATCGTTCTTGATACGTTGATACTGATATATAATATCTGGTTGAGCATTTTCCGTGGTCATGTTTTGTTACTTCCGCCTTTGGAAAGTACTAATTAGGCATCACATATCTGCAGGAAGGTGGATATTCAAATGATACTCCAGAATAATTGCTCACTCATGCTCAGTATGAATAGTCATATAAGATATTTCAGATTTAAATAACTAGTCAAATCTCCTTGTCAATTGCTAAGCTTCGGGGCTGAATGAAGAGAGCAGACGAGCGGAGCGTAACATAAGAGCAACACTATCTGTTTCGCTGAAAATTTTACGAGGGCAGCCTTCGGACTGCCCTCGTGCTACGCAATCACTCCAAAGTAAGCCGTATCGCTTCTAGAATACGTTCGACATCAGGGAGCACCGCATATTCTAGCTGAGGGTTGAAGGGAACGGGAACATCCTCACGAGCTACGAGTTGCGGTGGTGAGAGCAGCAGATTGAACCGTTCGGGGCGCGACACCATCTCCGTGATAATACACTGTCCAAAGCCTGTGGTGCGCGAGTCCTCATGCACGACCACGAGACGACCGGTTTTGCGGAGGGAGGTTTCGATGGTGGCGTAGTCACACGGCACAATGGTCCGTAAGTCAATGATCTCAACCGATCTGTTTTCTGCCTGAAGATGTTCGGCCGCTTGCTCGGCAAGCTCAAGGCAGTTGCCCCAGGTCACTAACGTAACGTCCTCTCCAGGGCGACGAATAGCGGCGCGGCCAAAGGGCAGCGGCTCATGGGACGGAGTGAACGGCACACGTTTTCGAAAAATGTGCTTCGGAAGCAGAAAGAGCGTGGGGTCGTTGCCGTGGATGGCCGTCCATAGAAGCGCCGCGGCATCTTCGGGGGTGCTTGGAATGGCGATTTGGATGCCGTGAATATGCGCCCACATGCCCTCGTTGCTCTCGCTATGCCATAGCCCTCCGCCGGGAAGATAGGCGCCGTAAGGAGCGATGAGGATGAGAGGGCACGCCCAGTCGCCACAGGTGCGCCAACGTAAGGAGGAGACTTGTGTCATTAGCTGGTTGAGGGCGGGGCAGATGAAGTCTATGAACTGCAGCTCGAAGACCGGACGCCAGCCAGCTGCGGCCAGCCCAACCGCGGCTCCTACAATGGTGGCTTCTGCCAGGGGCGAGTTGAAGACGCGATCTGGAAAACGCTGCGAGAGGCCCTTTGTCAATCCAAAGACACCACCTTTGGGATCCTCGATATCCTCCCCAAAGAGGAGGACTTTTGGATTCTCCTCGAGAGCTTTCAGAAGCGTTTGATTGACGGCGCTCACCATGGTTGTCGTGCCGCTGATCGGTAAAGGAGGTAGGACTGAAGTGGGCGGCGGGCCGAATATATGGTGAGTGACCTCTGAAGGGGAGGGATCGGCCGCCAATTCGGCCACGCGGTAGTCTTCATCCACCTGATTAGCAATGGCTTCGCGTTCCGTTTGCCACTCCTCTAAGGTTAGTTGCCCCTCTTGAATAAGTCGTTGAGCCAACAACTCGATGGGGTCGCGTTGAGCCTCCTCTTCCAGCTCCTTTGCGGGGCGATAGATCCGCTGGTCATCGCTGCTAGTATGAGAGCAGAGACGGTCGAGCTCGCACCAGAGCACAGCGGGGCCCTCGCCCCGTCGGAGCCGTTCAAAAACCTGTTTCCCTGTAGTAAACAGTTGATAGGGATCGCGGGCGTTGAGCTTTACCAGGTGTTTGTCGCCAAGCACACCAAGCCGATAGGGAAAGAACTTTTCGGTTGGGGTGCTGATGCCATAGCGGTTATCTTCAATGACAAAGGCAATGGGCAGATGCTCTTGGATGGCGAACGCGAGCGCCTCGTAGAACTCTCCCTGTCGGGTGGCTGCATCCCCAAGGCTTACTAGAACGATGCGATCGCTTTTTTCAAGGCGCAGCGCCCACGCCATGCCGCAGGCGGGCAGACACTGCGAGGCAGTGGGGGTGGCAACGGAAAAAATGTGACGTTTGCGATCGCTGTAGTGGCTGGGCATCTGTCGGCCGCCGCTGCTGCTATCTCGTTTCGCAAAGTAGCCTAAGGCCAACTCGTAGTTGGTAACCCCCCGTGCCAACGCCATAGCGCGGTCACGGTAGTAGGGAAAGAGATAGTCGTCGGGTCGCAGAGCGAGGACGAGAGCGGCTAACGCCTCATGGCCGGAGCCCGAAACCTGAAACCATCCTTTTCCTTGACGAAGTAGAATGCCCTCGCGACGATCTCCTTCGCGCGCAAGAGCCATAAGGTGTAGGAGAGCGCGGGCGGGTAGCACCGTCTCCTGTGGAGTAAGGGTTAGCTCCATAGCTTGCTCCCAGTGTGTGGCCAGTATGTAAATTCTACCGGGTCTCGGTTTTCTTCCAGATCCAGATACGCCTTTTGGGCGATTCGCCTACTTAGTTTCGTTTTCTCAATAGAGATTCCTGCTTTTTCCTTTGGTTTTTCCATAAAGCAGGACTTTTCTACTACCCTATACGTCCTCTGCAGAGGCATCGTTAGAGGTATGTTGTAGAGACAAGGCGAAACACGCCCCACTTAAGCGTATCCGTAATGGGAAAGAGAGACCGATGAAGATGTTCGTATGAATCGTGTTTTGCCGAAGGCCTACTTGCGATTCAGGCCGCTGTAGACGCGAGACCAAACAACGGATGAGATAGCTCTCCCATAGCGGCCTCTGGCACGTTTCTCGATGCTAGTAGGTCTCACCGGATCACTGAACTCTATCTTACCCTCTCTCGCCTTGCTTTGCCAAGAACCCAATGGCAAGCGAGGGCTGTCGGCGGTTGGTGCCGCCGCTTCTAGACTATTTGGGATGCTTTTAAATTCTTTAAAATGGAGGTTCTATGGAAACGATAGGGTTTATCGGTTTAGGGCGCATGGGCGCCGCCATGGCAACAAACCTGTTGAAGGCCGGTTACCGCCTGCGAGTTTACAACCGGACGCCTCAAAAAGTGGAGCCACTTGTAGCCCAGGGTGCGATCGCTGCCGCGCATCCGTTCGAGGTGGCGGAGCCTGGGGGCATCGTTATCACGATGCTGACAAACGATGCCGCTCTCGATGAGATCGTTTTCGGTGCAGAGGGACTGCAGGATAGGTTAGGGGAGAATGGAGTTCATCTCTCAATGAGCACCATCTCTCCGCAGACTTCGCGTCGTTTGGCAGAACATCATCGGCAACATGGCGGCCACTACGTGGCGGCACCGGTGTTTGGGCGCCCGGATGCGGCTGCTGCAGCGAAGCTCTGGATCGTGTTGTCGGGACCGGCAGAGGCAAAGATGCGGGTTCAGCCTGTGCTGCGGGCTATGGGGCAGGGCCTCTTCGACTTTGGTGAAGACCCCGGTGCAGCCAACATCGTGAAACTTGCCGGCAATATGCTCATTGGTGCGGCCATTGAGGCGATGGCCGAAGCCTATACGTTGGCCGAGAAGAATGGGATCTCGCGTGAGGCCCTTCATGAGATGATCTCCACAACCCTTTTCGCCTGCCCAGTCTATCAGAACTATGGACGCATGATCGCCCACCAGACCTACGAGCCGGTAGGGGCTACCGCAACCCTTATTCGCAAAGATATGGAGCTTGTGTTGCAGACCGCATGGACAAGCCTCGTCCCGATGCCACTCGCCGATCTCGTACACAATCGGCTCACAGCACGGATAGCTCGTGGACGGGGTGATGCCGATTGGGCGGAGCTGGCTCTTGAGGTAGTCGAGGGGCGGAGCTAGGGCCTAGCCAGATATAACAGGCAATACGGCCGTCGAGGCTGGCTGGCAAGCGATCTTCGTGCTCGAGAACAACCTCGCGGCCGGTTTCGAGTTGGCGGTAACGGCCAGGCATTACCCGTTGGCCGGCAAGGTAGATAGGGCGCCCGGTAAGGGCGTCCACTTCAATACCGACGGTGCTTCGCACGGCACCTTCTCGCTCAACAAACTCTTGTTGTAGCATGCTTCCATACCTCCTCTATCAACAGCTAGGTGGTAGTGGTCGCATGTTCCTCCTGTTCATCTGCAGTTTGCGCGATCTCTATCAACGCTTCTTTATCGAGAATGGTGATCCATTTATAAGGCCGTTGAACGATACCCTGTTCGCGCCAACGCGAAAGCACCTCATAGGCTAGCTCATGGTTGCAGCCGGCCAGGTCAGATATCACTAAAAGAGACGGTGGAGGAGGTGGGATGACAAGAAAACGTCCCTGCCCCTCTTCCGAACCGCTTTGCGCGATAAGCAGTAACGCGGAGGCTATGCGAGCCTCTAAAGGTCTAAAAAGCAGATGAAGCGGATGAGTCTGTAAGGTCGCCAAAGATAATCCGATGAAGCAACGGACGGTGATGGGAGGAAGCTCCCAGGTAGCCGCCCTGCGCAACAAGGTGCTTCTGTCGAGAAGCACCCCTTTGCAGCCATCGGCCATCGCGATGGCCTGTTCCGTTCCGTCGGAACCATCTTTTTTTACGGAAAACGTGCCCACAATTTCACCCGGATTGAGCACCTCTACGGTAAGGGCGGTATGGTTGGGCATCTGGCGTACAATGCGCATGTGGCCTGAGGTCACAATAAACGCCTTGGCGCTGTCGTCAGGTATTTCCCATGGCGTATGAGGGGGTAGCCAAAGCGCTTGGTTCTCCTCTTCCTCGGGGGTGAGCAGCCGTTGATAGGGGTAGAATTTAAGGTACCAGATAGGGTTCATCGTATGACAGCTCCTAAAGGAGGATCGTCCAGTAGAGCAGGCAGACGAGAACAGCCAACATCAACATTCCCAGCGTGCCGCGTTCGCTGCGCAGAGCTACTGCCAGATAGAATCGGTGAATGCAGGGTGGAGTAAGGTTTCCAAACCGGGGCCACCATCGTCCAACCTGGCGGGCGTAGGCCTCGTACTCCTCACCGAAGATACGTTTCAGATGCTGCTCCTCCCACAGCACGACAAGGTGATAGTAGCCTAGCGCCAAGGGCAAGAGGAGCGGCAACCAGAGCCAACGCCCAAGAAGTCCAAGAAGGCCTGCAAAGATAAGCAGATTGCCGATATAGAGGGGGTTACGGACGATACGGTAGGGCCCGGCGGTAATGAGAGGAGCGAGACGTCCATGGCGGGTTCGAGTGATGGTTCCGGCATAGCCAACGGCAAGAATGCGGATGGTTTCGCCCAAGGCGACTAGGAGGATGCCGGCGAGAATATCGAAGCGCAGATTGGTCTCTATGCCAAAAGGTATCGCCAAGATAGGAAGAAGCAAAAGGGGAAGCCACGTTCTCCGTTGAAATATCCAGGCGCCCCATTCACGGGGGGGACGATGAAGCATCCGCGCCGTGGTGGCGCGTAATGAGAAGTTTGACATACGAAAGCACTCTCTCCTTACAAAAATTCCGTGCAGTTGGCGCCGAAAACGATTCTGAGAGGGGGGAATTCACCTCGGCGCAATGCGTCTCTAAAAAGTAACTACGCCCAAAGGAGGGGAACAACTCCTTTTCTAGGTAATATTTTACCGGTAAAAGATTTTGCCCTGCCAACCTCTCTTGGTGAAGCGAGGAGTACGGTTCAAAAAATGAGGGATATGGCTATGCTACCCCCTTTTGTGCGCGCCAACTTGGTGAGTGCGTTGCAGAACACACCAACGGTGTTAGAGGCCTTAACGGCCTCTGTGCCGCTTGGGTCGCCTATCTGGGACATACGCCCAGACCCAAAGCGGTTCACTTTGCGCGAAGTTTTAGCACATCTCGCCGATTGGGAAGAGGTCTTTCAAAATCGTATCATCCGCATTCGTGACGAATATCTTCCAAAACTTCCCGACCTCGATCCCGACGAGTTTGCACAGCAACATCACTATGCGGCAAGCGACCCGCATCGGCAGCGCGATCTCTTTGCAGAGCGTCGGCAGGCTACTGTGGAGATCGTTAAGGGGTTGCCGAACAGGGCATGGGAGCGAAAGGGGCGCTACATGGAAGAGAGCCCACGCGTTAAGGGGCCTATGACCATCGAGAGCTGGATCGCTCAGATGGTAGCGCACGATGTCTATCATATTCGGCAGATTGTGGATTGGCTCGCTTATACGCAACAGGGCCGCAAAGAGTAGAGGGCTTGTTAGCACTCCTAAGGTATGCTATTGAGGATAGATGGCATGGTTGGAGCAAAGAATGCAGAAGAGCTGGCAACATGCATTGATTATCGGAGCCTCCTCTGGAATTGGGGAGGCGCTGGCGCGGAGGTTAGCATCCCAGGGCTGTTTGGTTGCGATGGTGGCACGGCGCTTGGAGCAGTTGGAGCGGATCGCCGAAGAGATCGCGGCATCTGGTGCTCCCAAACCGCTTCTCTATCGCCATGATGTGTGCGAGGTGGAGTGCGTGCCGGCGCTTTTTCAGAAGATCACCCACGATTTGGGTGGGCTTGATCTTATCATCTATTCTGCCGGAATCATGCCCATTCTTGCAGAGCATGAGTACAGTTTGGAAAAAGACCTTGCGACCATAGATGTGAACGTGCGCGGCGCGGTCGCTTGGTTGGACATGGCGGCGGAGCGCTTTGAACGGGCTGGGTCGGGAACCTTAGTAGGTATCTCATCGGTAGCAGGAGATCGGGGGCGTCGCCATTTTCCGGTCTACAGCGCTTCCAAGGCCTTTTTAGATACCTACTTAGAGGGGCTGCGTAATCGCACAGGGCGCTATGGGGTGCGCGTTGTGACGGTGAAGCCGGGGCCGGTGGACACACCTTTGGTAAAGGGATTGAAGAACTTGCCATTTCTCATCTCAGCAGACAGGGCGGCAGAGTTGATTCTAAAGGGAGCACATCGAGATGGCGTGGTCTATGTACCGCGCATTTGGCGACCGATTATGGCGATTGTGCGCCTCATTCCCTCCTTCATCTTCAAACGCCTTAACGTATAGGGCAGAAGAGGAACTATGAGTCTTTCAGAAACCACTCCTGCACCGCAAACCTCCTGCTTGGCGGATAGGCCCATCAAGCCTTTGCCCTCCGATCGCTTGGAGCGAATCGAGGCTTGGGGTATGAACACCGCTGCTCTAGCCTATGTCTTTCGCCCTTCCACATTAGAGGGGGTTCAGGAGGTGTTTGCTCTGGCGCGAAGCCATGGGCGTAAAGTCTGCCTACGCGGCATGGGACGCAGCTACGGCGATGCGGCGCTTTTGGCCGAGAACATCTGCCTAGACCTCACCCGCATGAATCGCATTTTAGATTGGAACCCCCACACCGGCCGCATTACCGTGGAACCTGGGGCGACGATTGGCGACATTTGGCGTTACGCCATTGGAGACGGTTGGTGGCCGCCTGTGGTCTCCGGCACAATGTACGTTTCGCTGGGCGGCGGGGCGGCAATGAACATCCATGGCAAAAACAACTGGAAGGTAGGGCCCATCGGGGAGCATATTCTAGAGTTCGATCTTCTGTTGCCGACAGGCGAGATCGTGACCTGTAGCTCGGAGAGGCATTCCGATCTTTTTTATGCGGCCATCGGAGGGTTTGGAATGTTAGGTTGCTTTACCCGCCTAACATTACAGCTCAAGCGCGTCTACAGTGGCCTTTTGGAGGTGGATGCTTTCTCTACTCAAAACTTTGAGGATATCGTGGAGCAGTTTGAACGTCGCATGGATTCGTACGACTACCTTGTTGGCTGGATTGACTGCTTCGCAACAGGGCGACATCTAGGCCGGGGACTGGTACATGCTGCACGGTACCTTGCTCCTGGGGAAGACCCCATTCCTGCGCAAACGCTGCGGGTAGAGAATCAGGAGCTGCCCGATACGTTGATGGGCATCATTCCAAAGTCTGTCATGTGGCGATGCATGAAGCCTTTCGCGAACAACCTGGGCATGCGGCTTGTGAACTGGGCTAGATTCACGGCGGGCAACACCATCGGCAACCACAAGCGGGTGCGGCAATCGCATGCGGCGTTTGCCTTTTTGTTAGATTATGTGCCCAATTGGAAGTGGGCCTACAAACCGGGCTGCCTTATTCAGTATCAAAGCTTCATCCCTGCCGAGCAAGCCGCGCGTTGTTTTGCTGACCAGCTTACTCTTTGCCAACAGATGGGCATCGTACCGTGGTTGGGGGTGTTTAAACGGCATCGGCGCGATCGGTTTCTCATGACCCACAGTGTAGATGGCTATTCGTTGGCGCTGGACATTCCGATGTACCCGCACACGCGAGCGCGGGTATGGGCGTTGGCCAAGCAACTGAATCAGCTTGTGCTGGAGGCGGGTGGGCGCTTTTATTTTGCCAAGGACAGCACCCTCGACCCTGATACCGCGCGCGCCTACCTCGGTGAAGAGACCATCGCCCGTTTTGTGAAGCTAAAAAGGGAGTGCGACCCGGAGGGTTTGCTGCAGAGTGCGCTCTCTCGGCGCCTTTTCCCTACGCTCTACGAGTAGTTTAAGGGGGCAAAAAACCCTAGTGAGGCAGGCATCGGCGATGGAGGATTCTTAGAAAGGACTGAGAAACTATGATAAAACAACTAGGCAAAGTACTGCTCTTCGCTTTCATGACGAGCCTATCTCTGGCCGCAAAGGGGGATGCCTTGCAAGACTATATCAAAAAACCGGAACCTGCTTACCACTGGAGCCTAACACAGACCTCTCATGCAGGCGGAGTTACCCTCTACGATCTGCAGATGACCTCTCTAACATGGCACGATATCACTTGGCATCACCATCTGCAAGTTTTTGTGCCGGATAACGCCACCTATCCGCACTTCTGCACGTTGCTGAACACGGGGGGTGATGGCTCGCCGGAGGAGACACAGTTAGGCATTATGGCCGCTAAGATGTCGGGCTGTCCCTTTGCCATTTTGTTCGACATTCCCAACCAGCCGCTTTTTGATGGGCGCACGGAGGACGCTCTGGTCGTCTACACGTGGCTCCAGTTTTTAGATACGGGAGATACGACTTGGCCCCTGCATTTTCCCATGGCGAAGGCTGTTATTAAGGCGATGGATACTATCCAGGCGCTGATGAAAGAGGAAAAAAAGCCGGAGATCACCGGGTTCTTGGTAACCGGTGCCTCCAAAAGAGGTTGGACGGCTTGGTTGGTGGGTGCAAGCGGCGATCCACGGGTGAAAGCGATTGCCCCCATGGTCATTGATATGCTGAACTTGCCGGCTCAAATTCCCCATCAACTGGCCGCGTACGGCGCTTTGAGCGAGCAGGTGGATGACTACACAAAGGCAGACATTCCTCAAAAGCTGCAGACCCCTCGTGGTCATGAGTTGATTCAGCTGGAAGATCCCTACAGCTATCGTGATCGGCTGACGCTGCCCAAGCTCATTATCCTCGGTACGAACGACCGGTATTGGTCGCAGGATTCGCTCAATCTTTATTGGGACGGCCTCAAAGGGCCTAAGTGGATTCTTTATGATCCCAACAGTGGGCACGGGTTAGAAGATCGGTCGCGGGTATATGCCACCTTAATAGCGTTTATACGGGCCATTGCCGGGGGCAAAAGATGGCCTCAGATGCATTGGAAATACACCGTGAACGCGCAAGGGGCGACATTGGAGGTGCAAAGCGAGCCAGCGCCGGTGGAGGCACGGTTATGGAGGACGTACGCACCGACTCTGGATTTCCGCGATTCGCATTGGACGTTCGAGCCAATGGAGATTAAAAACAACGTGTGTATCGGCCATTTGCCAACGCCATCTCAAGGCTGTGCCGCGCTGTTTGGGGAGCTTGTGTTTGAGCAGGATGGGCAGCGCTTTACCCTGTCAACGCAGATACAGATTTTGGGCACGCCAGAGCAACAGCCCAAGAAGTAGATTGAGAGGGAATATCGCTTGCCTCAGAAGCGAAACTCTGCGAGACAGCGGATGAGGTAAAATCTCTTAGAAAAAAGATGAAGTTATCCGTGCGATCATAAGCTGCAAAGGCCTTGCAGCCGAGAGTTTCGACACGACGAGGAGAAGGAGATTTAAAATCTATGACCGCAGTTGCTACGAAGCGCGTCTATCTGTTCCATGAAGGTAATGCGAAGATGCGCGATCTTCTGGGCGGTAAAGGCGCGAACTTGGCCGAAATGACCAACATCGGCCTTCCGGTTCCCCCTGGTTTTACCATTACCACTGAGGTCTGCAACGAATACTATGCCAACGGCCAAAAGCTTCCTGCCGGCCTTATGGACGACGTGCGCGCCGCAATGAAGTTTGTGGAAGAGAAGATGGGGCGCACGTTTGGGGGAAGCTATCGGCCCCTGTTGGTCTCCGTGCGATCTGGGGCTAAGTTCTCTATGCCCGGCATGATGGATACCATTCTTAATCTAGGCTTGAACGAGACCACCGCAAAGGCTCTTATAGAAGAGACCAACAACCCTCGGTTTGTCTACGATGCCTATCGGCGATTTATCATGATGTTTTCCGACGTGGTGTTGGGGTTAAGCAAGCACGACTTCGACAACAAAATTTTGCAGGCCTACAAGGAGCAAAAGGGTTACAAAAGCGATTTGGAGATGAGCGCAGAGGATTGGAAGCTCATCTCCGAAAAGTTTTTGGAGTATGTTCGTGAGAAAACCGGTCGTGATTTCCCCACCGACCCTTATGAGCAGCTCGAGCTAGCCATCGAGGCTGTGTTTAAGAGTTGGAACAACGAGCGCGCCATCGTCTATCGGCGTACGGAAAAGATCCCCGACAATCTCGGCACCGCGGTGAACGTACAGGCTATGGTGTTTGGGAACGCCGGCGACGATTCGGGCACAGGTGTCGCCTTTACACGCGATCCTTCCACTGGTGAAAAGGTGATGTTCGGTGAGTATCTCATGAACGCCCAGGGCGAAGATGTGGTCGCTGGCGTGCGCACTCCTGTGCCCATCTCGGAACTGCAGTCGCAAAACCCGGAGCTGTATCGGCAGTTCGTCGAGATATGCAATATCTTGGAGCGACACTATCGAGACATGCAAGACCTGGAGTTCACCATTGAGCATGGGCGCCTCTTCATGCTGCAGTGTCGTTCCGGGAAGCGCACCGGCCCAGCGGCGGTGAAGATCGCCGTGGATATGGTGCATGAGGGACTTATTACGAAAGAGGAAGCCGTAACCCGTGTTACCGGATCGCACCTCGATCAGCTGCTGCATCCGCGCATAGACCCCAAAGCTCTTGAGGGGAAGAAGCCTCTGATCACCGGCATTCCCGCCTCTCCAGGTGCGGCAGTGGGGAAGGTGGTGTTCGATGCCGATACCGCAGCCAAACTCGGTGTGCATGGAGGAGCGGGGGAAAAAGTTATTTTGGTGCGCGATGAAACGAACCCGGATGACGTGCACGGTATGTTGGCGTCGCAGGGGGTATTGACGGCGCGAGGCGGCAAAACCTCCCATGCGGCGGTCGTCGCTCGCGGTTTTGGCATCCCCTGTGTGGTGGGCGCTGAGGGGTTGAAGATTGACGAGGAGGCCAAAACCTTTACCGTCAACGGAACCACCGTACACGAGGGAGATGTGATCACCCTAGATGGCTCAACGGGGGCGGTCTATCTTGGCGCTTTGCCGCTGATCGCGCCGGAGGTGAGCGGGGCCTTCGCCGAGCTTATGAGTTGGGCCGATAGCATTCGCAAGCTGCGGGTGCGGACCAATGCCGACAATCCGCGCGATGCACGGCAAGCCGTGGAGTTGGGCGCGGAAGGCATCGGTCTCTGCCGTACCGAACATATGTTCTTCGAGCAAGATCGCCTGCCTATCGTTCAGGAGATGATTCTCGCGCAAGATGAGGCGGTGCGTCAAAACGCACTCGATCGCCTGCTGCCCATCCAACAGAAGGATTTCGAGGAGATTTTTGAGGTGATGGCCGGCAAACCGGTTACCATTCGCCTCATTGACCCGCCGTTACACGAGTTCCTGCCCTCGCATGACGAGCTTTTAGCGCAGGTAGTCGAGCTGCGCGTGCGCGGCGATAACCCGCAGGAGCTTGCCGAGAAGGAGAAACTGCTGCGAGCCGTGGAAGGCATGCGCGAGGCCAACCCAATGATGGGCTTGCGCGGTTGTCGACTCTCCATCGTCTTCCCTGGGATCGTCGAGATGCAGACGCGGGCGATTTTGCAAGCGGCTGTGGCCGTGAAAAAACGCGGCATAGACGTGTATCCCGAGATCATGATCCCGCTCGTCGGCCATGTCAACGAGCTGAAAACGGTTCGCGCCAACTTGGAACGTGTGGCGAAAAAGGTGATCGAGGAGACAGGAGTAGCCATAGACTATAAGTTCGGCACCATGATTGAGATACCACGTGCCGCGCTTGTAGCCGATCAACTGGCTGACCCGCAAAACGGCAACGCCGAGTTCTTCAGCTTTGGTACCAACGACCTTACCCAGATGACGTTCGGCTTTAGCCGTGACGATGCGGGCAAGTTCCTCGTGCCCTACTTGGAGCAGAAGATACTGCCCACCGATCCTTTCGAGACGATCGATCAGGAGGGCGTTGGCAAACTGATGCGCATGGCCACCGAATCGGCCAAGAGGGTTCGGCCGGATATTAAGTTGGGTATCTGCGGAGAGCATGGCGGTGACCCCGATAGCGTGAAGTTCTGTCATCGCATTGGGCTAGACTACGTCTCCTGCTCCCCGTTTCGGGTGCCCATAGCGCGTTTGGCCGCTGCACAGGCCGCCATCGAGAACGCCGCGGAGGGCGATAAGTAACCTAAGATCGTTCGCGTATTCGACCCCCTCTCTGCCGAGGCAGAGAGGGGGTTTTTCATAAGAGGTAAGGCTATGCCTTTAGCGCCTATTGCCATGCGCAGCAGACGATCGTTTCGGGAACCATGAGGCGCACTGACGGCACATTCTACGAGCCAAATATGCTGGGTCTGCTGGCTGCTGCGGCGTTGCCAATAACCTACCTCTTTTTTTGTTAGAGCGGCGGCCTTTTTGGCAGCGAGGGCTGAGCGGGCTGTATGGCGTTGGGCTGATGGGGATGATCGTGCTCTCTGGCAACTGGGCAGCGACACTGGGGGCCTTGGTGGCAGCGCTTTGGATGCTGTAGCAGGTTGCGCAACAACGCAAGCAAAACCCATTGAGATCGGTGGGGTTTTGGGGTGGGCTTGCAATTCCTTTGGGCGTTGCCCGCTTCGTCAACGGAGTACGGATGTGGGAGCGCGTCGATCAAACCTCTACCGACCGCTCCTCTTTAGGCCATCTACGCCTATGGTATAACGGATTAGAGGGTTTTACCCATCACTGGTTGTTTGGAGCCGGCCTGGGTTACATCTCGTTGGCCACGGAAGATAATGTGACGGACTATGGGGTGTACGACCCCGAGAATCTCGTTTTGCAGTGGTTAGCGCAGTTTGGCATCATAGGAGGCATTCTGCTTTTGCTCTCCGCTTATTTTGTTGTAAAGGCTGTTAGGGGTTGCTCGCTTTCACCATCACGCTACAAGCGATGTGGGCGGCGACGGCTATTGTGGGCTGCTTCAACCCGGTTTTAGGGCCTGCAAGCATGGCTGGAGGGGCGCTGTTAGGAGTACTTCTGGGGTAGCACGCTGTTGTTACCGACCGATTCGGGTGGGGGCTAGGAGGCCGCAGAAATAGTGTACTCCTCCCCAGCATGCGCCTCGAAGCGCAGCTCCTTATCGCCTTGTGTTATCTGTTTGCCCGCATGAAAGACGGTCATTCTGGCTGCAGCGCGTATATAACACGGAGCCGAGCGCAACGCACGCACCTTCGCCCCCGTCAAGGCGCCCTTATCCCATTCTATATCTACCTCGAAACCGCCGCGAGCGCGAAGCCCGCGAACCGAACCTTTTGGCCAAGCGGTAGGTAGAGCTGGCAACAGCGCAATATAGCCTTCATGGCTTTGCAGGAGCATCTCGGCCACGCCGGAGGTAAACCCAAAGTTGCCGTCTATTTGGAAAGGAGGATGGGCATCGAATAGGTTTAAATAGACTCCGCCGCCATGCACCTGTATGCCGGTTACATCCACAGGGGTAAGCAGGTCGTTTACCAGTTTATGCGCGTGGTTGCCATCCCGCAGGCGAGCCCAGAGATTGATTTTCCATGCCAGCGACCAGCCGGTGCCGGCGTCGCCACGTATCTCCATAAAACGTCGGGCCGCCTGAGCCAGCTCCGGTGTTTGGTCAGGCGTTATCTCGTTGCCTGGAAATAGCCCGTAGAGAGGCGACATATGGCGATGATGAGGGTCGGTCGGTGGAAAATCTTTGTACCACTCCTGAATCTGCCCTTGAGAGCCGATCTGATAGGGAAAAAGTCGTTCCTGCGCTCTACGCAGCTGCTCGACGAACTCACGGTCGGTTTTTAGCGTTTCGGCCGCCTCGATGCAGTGTCCAAACAGTTCGCGAATGATGGCCATATCCATGGTGGTGGCCACACTAGAGGCAGCCGACCGTCCGTCGGGCGCAATAAAGCGCAGCTCCGGTGAGACGGATGGAGCCGTCACCAGATGTCCTTTTCCGTCTTCGATAAGCCAGTCAAGGCAGAACTCTGCCGCGCCCTTTATCAAAGGATAGGCGAACTCGCGTAAGAAATGGAGGTCACCGGTATAGAGATAGTGCTCCCACAAATGTCGGCAGAGCCAGGCACCTCCCATAGGCCAGTTCGCCCATACGGGATCGCCGTGCCCCTCTCCAACCGGAGCGGTTTGTCGCCAGAGATCTGCGTTGTGGTGGGCAGTCCATCCGCGTGCCCCGTAGTTGATCCGGGCCGTCTTCTGACCGTTTTCGGAAAGCTCACGAATAAACGTGAAGAGCGGTTCAGCGCATTCCGAGAGGTTGCAGCTTTCGGCAGGCCAGTAGTTCATTTCTGCATTGATGTTGAGCGTGTAGTTTGAACTCCAGGGTGGGCGCAACTCATGGTTCCAAATGCCTTGTAGGTTCGCCGGTTGCGTTCCAGGGCGTGAGCAAGCAATGAGCAGATAGCGGCCATATTGAAAAAGCAACGCTGCCAAGCCTGGGTCGGGGCGGTGTTTGCTCTGCACAAGTCGCTCGTCGGTGGGCAGTGTCTCCCCTTCTGAAGAGCCTAGATCGAGACTTACCCGGTGAAATAGGTTTTGGTGATCGCGCACATGTTCTGCTTTGAGCGCCTCGTAGGTGCGTCCTTGGGCTTTGACGAGGGGGGCATGAGCGCGGGCGATGGCGGTTTTTACGTCGGTGCTGGGTGGGTGGCGGAAACCGTTAAAGCTTGAGCCGGCCGATAAGGTCAGAACAACCTCATCCGCCCCTTCCACATGGAGACCGTTGGCGGAGGTTTGCAGATGACCACCCTTTGCGTTGACATGCACATAGAGGGCGAACCGCATGCCCGGCCCGTCAGGAGTATCGGAGTAGATGACCGGGTTCGGAGCGTTGAGGTAGTTTGGGGCGATATGGGCAGGGCAGCGCCCTTGTAACAGCAATGTGTCGGCGGAGACGGCTTCGAGTGTGGAGGGGTGCGGACTGGTGGGACGTGCCGTAAATGTGAGGCCCCCTGGTGTATCGCAAGTTAGGCGCATCACGATGACATTGGCAGGATAGGAGGCGAAGACTTCGCGTGTAAAACGGGTGGTACCGAGCCGATAGTCAACGGTGGCGATCGCCGTGTCTAAGTGGAGGGCGCGTACATAGTCTTCGGGCGACGCCGGCCCCGCATCGAAGTCTAGGTAGAGATCGCCGAGGGGTTGGTAAGACTCGTTATAGGGGCCTTGCATTTTCTGGCAAAGTGCATCGCCTTCGTGATAGTCTTCGGCTAGCAGGGCGCGGCGCGCTTCCGGAAGCACCTCCCGCGCTTGTGGGTTGTTCCAATCACGTGGGGCGCCAGACCAAAGGGTGTCCTCATTCAACTGCAGGCGCTCGGTCGGCCAACCGCCAAACACCATTGCGCCCAAGCGCCCGTTTCCCAGCGGCAGCGCCTCTTCCCAAGCGCGTGCAGGTTGCTTATACCACAATCGCATGTTCTGTTCGCTCCTTTCTTGGTTGCCTTTGCCTTCTGCGAGGCCCATTTTTCTCGTTAGCCACAACGATGCGAGAGCCTGAAACAGGGCCCTTCGGCTGATAGCCGAAGGTTTGTGACGTCGCTTCATCATCTATGAACCTATTTCAGAGAAGAGGGCGTGGTTGTTAGGGTAACTTCAGCCGGTGCAAGCCCATCGGCTGAGGCCCGCACGTGGATGAGGCCGGCATGTTCACCAGCTCTTACCACCAGCATACATTTTCCGTTGAAAGCGCTGCGGTAGTCGGCGATGTTTGGCTGATGGCAGCTCGGATCGCCGTTCCCAACACCGGCAATGGTGCCTGCACCGCTCACTTGGAAATGCACCAAATTATCGGCGGTTGGAACCGTGCGACCTTGTGCGTCCACCACATCCACTTCAATAAGCGCTACCTCCTCTCCATCGGCGGGAAGTGTGGTTGTGCTTGGTCGAAGTCGCAAAGCCGCTGCAGGGCCGGTTGTTTCAACCACATCGGTAGCTACTGTTTGGCCCGCGGCGTTGTAGGCTTTGGCCTCTAACGTGCCGGGCTGGTAAGGAACGCTCCATTCCACATGGCCCCATTTCGGCATGGGCTTCTTGCCTAGACTTTGGCCGTTGAGGAAAAGCTCGACTTCATCGGCATTGCTGTAGCACCACACCGAGATAGGTTTTCCCTCCTGTCCCTGCCAGTTCCAGTGGGGGAGGATATGAACGATGGGTTTATCTCCCCACCACGCTTTGTAGTAATAGTAGTTATCTTTTGGAAAGCCGCACATATCCATAAGGCCGAAGTGCGAGTTTACACAGGGCCACCAATAGGGGGTCGGTTCGCCACGGTAGTCGAAGCCCGTCCATACGAAGCATCCGGCGACGAAAGGTCTTTCGGCCACTGGGCGCCAGGTATCTTCGGCGGTCTGTGCCCATGGAGGCGCATTGAGGTCGTACGCGCTGACGTATCCTTTTTGGGGGTCGTTTTCATAGATGCCGCGGTCGGATACGGTGCTGCCGGCTTCACTTGCAAAGAAGGGCTTATTGGGAAAATGCTCATGAAACCAGTCATAGCCTCCGGGATTATAGTTTCCGCCTTGAAGGTCTTCCACATTCGAAATCCCTTTTCCCCAGTCGCCATTCATCGCACAGGTCACGGGGCGTGTTGGATCGAGCGAAAGCACCACCCGCTTCATGGCGGCAAAGATACGCGCTCCCTCCTCCGTGCCTTGTAGCGGCTCTTCGTTACACATAGACCACATGATGATAGAGGGGTGATTTCGGTCGCGTTGAATCATGGCTTTTAAGTCGGAAAGGTCCGAGTAGGGGGCGCCGTGGGGCGTTTTGGGTGAATAGACATCTCCCAGATGACGGTTCTCATCCATCACAAGCATTCCAAGATGGTCGCAGGCGGTAAGCAGCTCTTCGGAGGGTGGGTTATGGGAGCAACGATAGGCGTTCGACCCCATCTCCTTCAGTTTGGCGATGTGCCACCACAAGAGGTTATCGGGCATGGCGATGCCGACGCCGGCAAAATCTTGATGGTTGCAGGTTCCTAGGAGCTTAACGGGCTTGCCGTTGAGGTAGAAGCCGGTGTCGGCGCGAAACTCGATGGTGCGAACGCCAAACTCGGTTTTCACCTCATCGAGCACGTCATTGCCCTGCTCGATGCGACTAATGGCTGTGTAGAGATAGGGCGATTCGAGCGACCAGAGATGTGGGTTAGATAAAGAGATATTTTGAACGAGCTGGCGCGTCTGCCCTGGAGGAACGAAAAGGGTTGAGGATGAACGCGCTACCGTCTGTCCAGTGGCGTCGAGGATGAGGGAGAGAAGGCGCACTGGGCCGCGGCTCTGATGCGATGCATTGGTGACCGTCGTTTGTATCGTAAGCAGGGCTTGACGAGAGGAGGGAAGTTGGGAGGTGACGAAGACACCCCAAGGAGTGATATGGATTGGGTCGGCGATGGTAAGCCAAACATGGCGATAGATACCCCCTCCTTCATACCACCACCCTTCGGCGCGGCGCGCATCCACGCGCACGGCGAGCACGTTCCATGCTCCATAGTGTAGGAAGGGAGAGATATCATAGCGCACCCCGATATAGCCGCTCTGATGTCGTCCCAGGAAGTGCCCGTTGAGCCAGAAGCGGCTATCCCTGTAGATGCCCTCAAAGTAGAGCCAAATGCTCTTGCCTTTTGCGGAGGCAGGTATATAGAAATGTTTGCGGTACCACGCCACGTTGGTTGGCAAGAATCCATGGGATCCATCGGCCTTTTCATCGTAGTTTCCTTCAACCACGAAATCGTGAGGGAGGTGAACGACCCGCCACAGACTATCGTTGTAGGAGGGTAGGGCAGGGCCTCTGGCGGCATCTAGATTCACATAAGGCATGAGGAGCGTGTTGCCGATGCCGCCTGCGCCCGCAGTGTTTTGCACGAGCACAAGCAGGACGTTTGGGCCATTTGGACGCCATGCGCTCTGTAGAGGAACATTGAAAGGATCGTCCCAGCCTTCATGATGAAGCAGGAACTTCCCATTAAGATAGACCGTTGCGTTGTCGTCTACGCTGTCAAAATGGAGCATGGGCTGAGGATAGGTGACGGAAGGAAGGAGGGTGCGATACCAGCTGTAGCCCACTCTGCCGTGAAACGTATCTTGGCCTGGTGTGGCCGTATTCCATTGAGAGGTGTCGAATTGTGGGTTGGAGTAGGTTATCACATCCTTTGGGTCGTTTTCGCCTTGCTGCCAATACCACTGGGTAATGGGTACTCCCTGCAGGCTGGAGGGTATATCGCCCAAATGGAAGCGCCAGTTGTCGTCTAGGCGCGTACGCACGCGGGCGTTCCCTTTTTGGCTCGGTAGTGTGGTGAAAAGAAAGCTGAGCAGAAGAGGGGCAAACACCCAGAAGACCTTTTCCCATCGTCTGGGATGAGTCATGCCTATTCCTCCTAGAGGTTTTGAAAGGGTTCAATGTTAAAATAAAATTCATCATAGAACCGATGAGTTCCTGCCGATGAAGCGATCGGTGCTCGATCTTCAGGCGGATGAGGACGGATAGTTGCATCTAACAAGACCCTTACAGGCGCGCCGTGAAAAGATTCTTGCGGGGTTGCTCTTCGCCTCGTTACTGGTGGCCCTCGTCAATACCCTAGCCGCCTGGCGACGTACCGCTATTCTCGAAGCAGCATGGAAAAGGAATCCGGACGAGTTGAGCGCGCAGTGGGCGGCGCGCCAAATAGAAGCTTTCGGGGCGCGGCCGGCGGCCATCGCACTGTTGCTCTCGCATCGCAACCCAAACGCCATCTGGTTCGACTATCGCCTGCACTACCTGATTTTGCCGCGGAACTTCGATCTGTTTTGGGATGTCCTGCCACAAAATGCAAACAGACGGTTCGCTTTTCTCATTACCTATGGGGCGGCGCAAGCCCAGCCTCTTCCACCTGGTTGGAGACTCGTTGGGCGAGCGCAACGCGCCTCACTCTCCGTTTCTTCGAGCTATGGCAATCTTCGCCGCCATGAGCAGAGGCCTCCTGGGTTTTTCTCTGCTTCTCTCGCCGCATGCTTAGGGCTTGTGAGCCTGATGGTTTTGGTGATAGGGGGCTGGTGTGCCCTTCGAGCGGTCTCCCCTGCGCGGATAATGGCTACTTGGTGGGGCGAGCTTGCCGTAGCGCACCTGGTGGGGGCGGCGATGTTGACCTGTGGTTGCTCGCCGATCGCGTTCATCGCACAGCATTTCGCGCTCTGGGAGGGCTATGTGGGATTGGTGTCTGGTGTGCTGCTCTCGTGGGCTGGATCCCATATCTTTTTAAGGGGCCGGCAAGAGGCCACCGTATTGCAGAGAGAGACCGCCTTTCCTCACTTCCCACAGGAGCGTGTGCTTTCCGTTATCGCATGGGGCGTGCTGGGAATAGCGTTTTGCGTGACGGTTTGGCAGGGGTTAGCGCTAGGCATTGACTGGGACGGTTATTCTATTTGGCAGCTCAAGGCAAAAGCTTTTGTAACACAGGGCGGCTCATTGAGCGTTTTGCACGATAGCTATCACTTCTTTTATGCTCATCTCGACTATCCGCTGTTGGTGCCCATACAGACCTGGTGGACATGCGCGCATGCGGGCAGCTATTCAGAGCTGTGGGTGCAGGGCATAGGGCTGCTCTTCACTATGGACATTCTCGCCTTGTTTGCCGATTTCTGCTTGCGCGTTGTAGGGCGCACTCCCGCTGTGGTTGGTTGCGCGCTTCTGCTGGCTATGCCCGTTTTCAGTCATATGGCGCTTTCCGGCTTTGCCGATATTCCTCTCGCAGCCTATCTCATTGCGGTAGGAGTAGGGGGTACACTAACGCTTTGGGGAGAGCGAGGCGCGCTTTGGGTTACCGGATGGTTACTGGCAGGGCTTGTCTTAACGAAAAACGAGGGTTTGGCCGCGGTTCTTGCCATGCTCCTCGCCTTTCTCTACAGCACACGAGGTCGGCTGCGTTTAAAGCGTCAAGGGCTCGCGCTATGGCTCAGTTTTCTGCTGTTAGCTTACCTGCCTTGGGCACTGATGAAACATAGGTGGCAGCTTACCAGCGATCTTTTTGTGCCCGGCGTGCTGCAGCGTGCCACGAGCCAGACGCTGCCCCATCTGCTCTACATCCTTTCCGAGTGGATCTTCCACCTATTGCGTTTCGGCCCTTGGTATCCGGCTTGGGGACTGTTGGGGGTGTGGATAGGCTTGGGTCTGTTTTGTTGTGGAGGACATGTACGAGAAACGGCTCGGCTCTTCGGGCTGATGGGGTTGTTGTTACTGACCTTCGACTCGGGTGTCTATCTGATCACACCGCACGATCTCCATTGGCATATCGCCACCAGCATGGACCGGCTGCTTTTGCAGGTAGTGCCTTTGCTTCTACTAGCTGCATTTGCAGCTTGTTTTGGAAATTGGCGCCACGACCCGCTCTCTTAATCTGCTCTTAAACTCAAATGGAGTAGACTAATGCCATCGTTTTTATAACACCCAGTAAGAGGAGTTCATCGAGATGTTACGAAGGACATTGGGGTCTGTCCTGGCGGGGGTAAGTATGATGGCGCTGGGGCTCGCTTTTTGCCTTCCACAGCAAAACCCTCTAGCGGATGTGAAACCCGACCCTGCGATCGCTCGTTATACGGTGCCGGAGAATAAGGAGCCGGTTCTTTCGCGAGAAGAGTTGCTGCAGCTTGTCCGCAAGAAGATCCGCTATGTCTTTATTCTCTATCAGGAGAACCGCTCTTTCGATCACTATTTCGGGACATTTCCGGGGGCCGAGGGGTTATTCTCTCATCCGGCGGCGGAGACGCCCGGGTTTTACCAGCCCCTGATCGGCGTAGATGGGCTAACGCGCACCATTCATCCGTTTCGTATTGGACCGGCCGAGTTTGCCGCCGATACGGACGATGTGGATCATTCGCACGATGGCATCGTCACCAAGATGCACATTGTGGATGGAAAGCCGCAGATGGATCGCTTCGCGCTTACGGAAGAGAGACGCATTTCGCGAGAGGGCAATCCATCGCTGAAAGCGGTACAGTTCGGCGAGCTTACCATGGCCTACGTGGATGGAGACACGGTTCCTTTCTACTGGCGTTATGCCAATCGCTTTGTGCTGTTCGATCACATTTTTCAGCAGATGACCGGCCCTTCCACTCCAGGTAATCTTTCCATTATCGCTGCACAAAGTGGGATGACTCAATGGATGCTGCACCCTGAGCTAGCCTTTAAAGGGGGTTATAGCCCCGGCGTGCCGGTGCTGAACGATGCCAACCCCTTCTGGGGATCGAGTGAAGATAAGACTACGGAGGGGCGCATGCCCTACAATCCGGAGGATCTGCGTTATCCTCCACAACTAAATCTCACCTTTGCCACCTTGCCACTGTCGCTAACGGGGAAGCAGGCCAAAGAGGTGACTCAGCACGACCGTGACCCTGATAAGGACCTTGCCGACGTGCTAGACGATGTGAGTTTTCTTTCCAACTCGGGAGGGGATCGTATTCCATGGGGTTGGTTTGAGGAGGGTTTTGACAAGGAGCCAACCGACGACAACGATGCCGATCCCACGGACGCTGCAGGCCTCCACGCGTCCTATATCACCCATCATAACGGTCCGCAGTATTTCGGTTATATCGCCAATAATCCGGAGATGTCGAAATCGCTGCGCGGACTTAAGGACTTCTTTGAAGCCATTGACCATCGAAAGCTGCCGGATCGCGGTGTGTTTTATGTAAAAGGTGGCTACCGCAATATCTTTGGTATGAAGCCGGGCGACCCTGACCCCAAGGTTCAAAAGAGTTTTCTCGGCGATGATGACCACCCAGGCTACTCTGACGCGCAGATCAGCGAAGCGATGGTGGCGGAGGCGATCAACCATATTGCGCATAGTCCTTATTGGAAACAGTGTGCGATCATCATCACCTGGGACGATTCGGAGGGCGATTACGACCATGTGCCGCCTCCTCTGCGGGCTGTTGGGCCAGACGGCAAGTGGCTTTCGGATGGGCCACGCGTGCCGCTTATCTTCATCTCTCCCTTCGCCCGCACGCACGCTATTATCCACGAGGTAGGTGACACCGCCTCCGTGGTGAAGTTTGTAGATGCCGTGTTCGGCCTTACCCCTTTGGCCGATCTGCCGGATGAGAAGAAGGGGCGTGCCATAGGGGAGCAGAAGGGACTTCAGAACATGGGGCCCTTTGACGACATAACGCCCGATATCACCGACCTCCTTTCGGCGTTTGACCCAGCCCGTTTGGCCGGGAAGGCCGCTGCGCTTCCACCGAGCTACGTCGAGATACCTGAAAACGTCGTGCGCATCTTACCACAGCTGAGTGGCTACGGTCTGCGCCAGATAGGAATCGTTCCGACCGACTATCGGCTAGGGATCAAAAACGAGATCCCGCCCGACTTCAATCCGCGTCCAGGCACCAATCCTACCGTACCAAAATAGCCGCGTACCACCGTACAAACTGTACAAGAGGTATAATGAGCAGAACCCAGGGCAGCGCTAAAACGTATCGGAAAGAGGGTAGCGCAAACAGATGTTGCAGCGACTTGGTTTACGGGAGTGAGTTATGGCTTATAAGACGGTTGAGCTTGCACTGCACGATTCGGCCACGCCGGTTCCGAGCTTTGGGCCCGGGGGCACGCCCTATGTGCTTGCCAAGCTCGATGAGCTGGTGAATTGGGCGCGACGCAACAGTTTATGGCCATTAACATTCGGTTTAGCTTGTTGCGCCATTGAGATGATGGCCTCTGCCGCCACCCGATTCGACATCAGTCGTTTCGGATCGGAGGTGTTTCGCGCCTCGCCACGTCAGGCCGATGTGATGATCGTGGCCGGAAGGGTTTCCACAAAGATGGGGCCTGTGCTGCGCTCAATCTACGAACAGATGCCCAACCCCAAATGGGTCATCAGCATGGGGGCTTGTGCCAGCACGGGCGGTATGTACAATAACTACGCGATCATTCAGGGCGTGGATCAGATCATTCCGGTGGATGTATACGTTCCCGGCTGCCCACCAACTCCAGATGCCCTTATCTACGCTGTGATGAAGCTGCAAGAGAAGATCAAGGCGCAAGGGGCGGGCAAGCTGATCGAGTTGACCCCTTTGCAAAAAGAGACTTCGGGAACAGCTAGGGAGGGAAAGTAAGGTCATGGGATTCCTAACGCGCCTTAATGCCCTTAAGAACCAGGCGGGGGCCACCGTGGGAGGTGCTAAAGCCATCGCCATCGGCATGGGCATTACGCTGCGTCACTATGTGGAGCAGCAGCTCAAGCTGAAACCGAGTGGAACGGTGCAGTATCCTGAAGAGCGGCGCGAACAGTACCCACGCACGCGCTGGCGTCACTACCTCACTCGCTACGATGATGGACTGGAGAAGTGTATCGGGTGCAGCCTTTGTGCGGGCGCTTGTCCAGCTCGCTGCATCTATGTTGAGGCGGCCGATAACACCGATGAGGCACGCTACTCTCCGGGAGAGCGCTACGCGGCGCGCTACGAGATCAACATGCTGCGCTGTGTTTTCTGCGGCTACTGCCAGGACGCGTGTCCCACAGGGGCTATTGTCTTGCGCAAAGATTTCGAATTGGCCGATTACGATCGCCTAGATTTCCTGTACACCAAAGAGATGCTTTTGGAGCCGGCTCCTCTTGCACCCACCGTTCCCGCTTCCTCTATTCGACCAGTGGAGCGCGAGTTAGAGGCCGCCAAGGGGTAGAGCTCTTTTGAGGATCGCGTCCAATCTACCTACGGCCTGCTCTAAAAAAGATAGAGCCTAAAGCCACGTTGTAATGATTAGCGCCCTGAGCGGCCGGGGCCTGGGCTTGAGACCACGCCGGCATTGCCGCTACTAAGCCGTTGAGTGGTCGTGCCGGTCTGCTCAACGGTACCACCCTGCTGACTAATGCGCCCTACACCGGTGCCGCCGGCGCCGAGTTGACGACCGGTGCCGTTATCTCCCTCCACAAAGTCGCTTTCGTAGCCCGGTGACGTGTAGTGAATAGGAAAAGCATCGCAACCGGCGAGCGCTGCCAAACCTAAGAGCGCCAAAAACCCGAAAAAGATGCGTTTACGGCCGCTAAAAAGCTTCACTAGAACGCTCCTTCATCTTTTATAGTTCTCCCTTTGTAGATGTGGGGCGCTCGATGGCAAGGCGCTGTGCTTCCGACGGAGTCAATAAGAGGCAACCCGTTAAATGCAGTAGCTCTTGTGGTGAGAACGGCGCTAAAAGCTGCCACAGGGCTCCTTCGCGCTCCGGCCCCATCTGCCCCTCAAAGAGAGACGAAATAACCGTGACATCTATGTACTTATCGGTATGAAGGCGGTAGAACACCTGCGTGTTGAATGCAGCCCATTCGCTTTGGATGTGCCCGCAGATCCGCTTCGCGAGGTCTTCTAGCTGCGCTTGCTGGTATCCATGTCCCGCCTCAGTAGTCATATTCTATTTTAGCCGTTTTTAGGCCTAAAGTTCAAGAGGGAGGCACCTGTAGACGAAAGATGGCTCCGTTGGGATGGGCACGATCGATTAGGATGCCGTAGAGGGTGTTATTGCCACCCCAAAGGAGACGCTTAACGATGGGGGATTCTACATATTGGTGGGTTGAGCCCGAGAGGTGGAGAAACGGAAACAGCTTCTGCAACGGCTTGGGCATGGAAGAGGAGGATGATTTGAAAAGGTGCAGAATCTGGAAGTGCGTTCCGTCGGTGTTGATACGGAAGATGGCTTCGTAAAAGCGAGTTGGAGGTTCATAATGAGCCAGATCGAGGTTTCCGTAGATGGCCCCGTCCGAACCCAAGACAAGACTGCTGTCTGAGCTTGATTTGGGAGGGCTGAAACGGTTCGCGTAGTTTAGAAGCAGTTTAATTGAATAGCGACTTTGAAGGGCGCAGCCTGCCGGTTGGAAGCGGCATAGTGCAGCGTACTTTGAGCTGTCAGTAGCCCAGCAGAAGAAGCTTCCGTCGGGCAAAGCTAAGGCTGAAGGGTGTGGTTGGCTATCCTGAACGTCCTGAGTAAAAGGACAGGTGAATTGTCGGAAGTGTTTCCCGTCGAAACTTAACACAAAGAGCGAATAGCTATTCAAAAATAGGCCAGGTGATAAATGATAAAATCCGTAGAGATTGTTACGATCCGTAAATAGTGAGGCTTGATAAAGCTGACTATCTTTTCTAAAGCGATGTAAAACCTGATAGCCGCTGCCATTAAGGGCGATCTTGTAGACGATAGGAAGTGCTGGCGGCCGTGTGGGGGTCTGTTGAGTGGCTCCGTATAAAAATCTGTCTGGACCTTCGAACAAGGTGTAGGGGCTTCCATCGGTTTTATTGAACCGGTGGAGTATTCTAAAGTCGCTGCCGTCGGGGCGCATGGCAAATAAAATGCCCGTTTGGCTTTTGATATCGTAGCGATCTCCGTAGAGCAGTCCATTGCTTGCCTGCATCAGATCGTCCTGAACGAACACATTTTCCACTGTATCAAAGTTGTGTAGGACACAGAAAGAACCAGAGCGTGGGTCTAACCGAAAGACCACGCCGCAACCAGAGGGGCCACCGTCATAGGTCGTGCCGTAGAGGGCGCCATCTTGCCCTAGAATGAGCGTTTCTGGGTGGGCGCCGTCTGCATTAATGATGCTAGAGTCAGAGGACGAAAACACGTGCAGAAAGGTAAGCGACTGGGGCTCTCGGTGAAGCAGATACCAAGCCACCGCACTCCAGAGAACAAAAACATCTCCCACTAAAAGGGCAGTTCCCTTTTTGGGACGACCGTCCATTTCGCGAGCTATTCCACTCGATGGCTATCTTTTGGTGCCGGTAAACACGGGCGGTTCAAAAGACCTAAGCGTGCAGGGCATCTTGTTGAAAGTGATGAACTGCTGCAGGGTCGGTGGTTGTGGTGTGCTATCCAACACGGTAACGGTGAAACCTGAAGTCGGATCGAGCCTTTCGAGCACGGCCACCCATGCACTAAACGCCACGAACGGAATATGGTAGGATGTCAAATGGATGCCCGCCCCCGTTATCTGGAAACCTGTGTAGACGATATCCCAGAGCACACGGCTTTTGGTTTGTCGCTGAAGAGCGGCCTGTATGGCGCTTAGCTCGCCATTTAAGTGGGTGAACAGGTAATCGGAGTCCTGGTCAACTTCAAAGCGCAGAAACGCACGGCTGGGGTCGGGAAAGCTCACATACCCCCGCACAGGGACACGGATGGGTTCATCCAGGCAGTCCACATCGAAATAGTCGTCTGGCAGTTGGTTTAGCGCCGCCGGAATCCAGACTTTATCCAGCGACACCATGCCCCATACAACGTTGCCGTAGACTTTTCCATAATCACGTGGCACGCCCACAAACTCCAAAGAGCCGGGCAGTTCAAAGGATTTGGGCAGCATTTTTTGATCTCCTTGCCGTGTAGAGAGACATAACGGAAAGCCCTATCCATCTTTCCGTCACACCCTATTATAACTACTTTTTGCACCAAAAGCAACAAAAAATTTTTCAACTTAGCGCCCTCTGCTAAGCGTTCAAGGAAAGGATGGTACATAATGTTGGCAGCAACGAACAGGAGAGAAAAGATGGCTTTGGACAAAGAGTTTTTGGGGAGGTTGATGGAAGCTCCAGCCGTTGGCACCGCTTGCGGGCCGGTGCTGAGTTTGCTTTCCGAGCGTTTTGGAGCAAGCTACGTTCAGACCCTAGTTCCGGATGGATTTTGTCTATTCCAGAAGCAAGAAGGCACTCCTGAGGAGCTAGAGGTGGTTTTTATCGCGCATATGGATGAGATCGGAGGATGTGTTTACGGGCCGGCGGAAGGCGGTGGGTTTATCACGAGGGTTTGGGGCAACGCCCCGAGGCTTTTCGCTGAAAATACCCTTCAGGCCATAGATTGGTTAGCATCACGGGCAGATGAAGCCCATCCGATCCAGGGAAGGATTGAGAAGTATGGAGATGAGGAGAGCTTATTGGTAGAGGGCGATGGCATAAGGCCGTATCGCACGGTCTTCACTTTTCAGCAGCCTACGCTCTTTGAGCAAGAGTGGGTTTATGGGAAGGCAATAGACCCTCGGGCGACGCTCTATGCGGTTGTGGAGGCGGTGAGACGTTTGGACAGCGCTCGTGTTGGGGCGATGTTGGTGATGGCTGAAGAGTGTGCGATGGAGGTGGCTCGTAAGGGAGCGGTCTTTTTACAACGTCATGCTCCCCATCTGCAGCTCATTGTGAACGCCGATGTGCCCGATATTCGCAATTTGGCCGATGGAGCTCTTGATGTGCCGTCCCTGCGCTATTTTGAGGGGCGCAACTTTATTGACCCCTCGTTTGGCATTCGTGTGGCCGAGCAGTTAGAGCGCGAGGGGACTGCTTTTCGTGTCTCTGGTGCGCGCTCCGGCAGCCAGACCGTTTTATTTACGCCTTTGGCGCGTACCCTTTCTATTGCGCTTCCGATGGAGGGGGTGCACACCCCGCGGGGCCGGGCGCATCTAAAAGGAATCGAACGTTGTGAGGATCTGCTTTGTGCTGTTGGTGAAATAGCCCTTGCCAAACGTTTGCCTGAAGGGTAGGAAAAGCAACGGCTCACGTCGAAATAGTAGGCGCTTCGCTGTGTAAGCTGCAGGGACTTTTTACCATTTTTGGGAGGCATCGGTGCGTATTATCATGCTGACCTGGGAATATCCTCCACGCATCGTTGGGGGCATTGCCCGCCATGTGGAGGAGCTTTCTTGGGAGTTGGCACGGTTGCCAGATGTAGAGGTGCATGTAGTGACCTGTGATTTTCCTGGGGCGCCTGCCGAAGAGGTTTGCCAAAAGGTGCATGTTCATCGGGTGGCAGCGTATGATGCTCCGGGAGGGCACAAAGATTTTATTCACTGGGTTCATCAGTTGAATGCGGCGATGCGCGATAGGGCCTACGCCCTCTGTCGAGAGTGGCTTGCGCCAATGGCGCCGTCAGAGGCTCCAAAAGACCCCAAAAAGCTGCCCATAAAGCAGGGAATAGTGCTTCATCCGCACGATTGGTTGGCCTATTTTTCCGCTGTGGAGCTAAAACATGCTTTTAAAATCCCCATGGTAGCCACGGTTCATGCCACGGAGTTTGGTCGCAATAACGGCATCCACAACGATATGTCGCGCTATATTGACCATATTGAGCGCCAACTTATTACCGAGGCATGGAGGGTGATCGTCTGTTCTGGCTTTATGAAAGGGGAGGTGGAGTACGCACTTCAATGCCCCTCCGATAAGATTGATATCATCTATAACGGAATCCGCTGGGAGAAGTTCGATTTCGATTTTCCTCCGGAGGAGGCGGCGGCCTTTCGGGCGCAGTACGCGGCACCGGATGAGAAGATCATTCTGTTTGTGGGGCGTGGCGTGCGAGAGAAGGGATGCCAGGTGCTTATTGATGCCCTGCCAAGAGTTCGCGCAAGCTATCCGAAGGTTAAGCTTGTTGTGGCCGGTGGTGGCTATCGGCAGCATCTTGTGGAGCAGGCCGAAGCGCTGGGAGTGGCACCCTACGTTTACTTCACCGGTTTTGTGCCTGACGACACGTTACTACGACTCTATAAGGTGGCCGACGTGGCCTGTTTCCCAAGCCTTTACGAGCCATTCGGCATTGTTGCACTTGAAGCGATGGCTGCCAAAGTGCCCGTAGTGGTTTCGGATGCTGGTGGGTTAAAGGAGATTGTGGAGCATGATGTTACCGGCACGGTAACGTGGCTTAACAACCCCGACAGCCTAGCGTGGGGACTTCTGCGCGTACTGAACGACCAGGAACATGCGCGCCAAATGGCGGAGCGAGCTTATGAACGCGTGAAAACCTTTTTCAATTGGCACCGCATTGCCAAACAGACCTACGATGTTTATTCTCGCGTGTGGAAAGAGTACAAAAAAAGCAACTGGTAGATGCGTACTTCAGGAGGAGATGTAGATGTCGCTTAGACGAACGATAGGATGGTTTTGTGGCATGGGGCTGGTGCTGCTGAGCCTCTCTTTCGTCCCGCGTGGGCAGAACGAGGCGGCCGAGTTACAAGCTGACATCGCACCGCCGAACGGGTTTTGGCTCGAGCAG
The DNA here is from genome assembly GCF_000427095.1 of Chthonomonas calidirosea T49. Lineage (NCBI taxonomy): Bacteria > Bacillati > Armatimonadota > Chthonomonadia > Chthonomonadales > Chthonomonadaceae > Chthonomonas > Chthonomonas calidirosea. Next base: position 1,862,430 of record NC_021487.1, on the reverse strand, counting down.
GTAAATCTCCGTAATATGACACAAGGGTGGGGAGAGCCGCATGCAGGGCGCAGTGTAGACAATCACCCCATTACTCTCGGTGGGGTAGTCTATCCGCATGGCATTGGCACTCATGCCGTCAGCGCCCTCCTTGTGCAGTTGAACGGGTGCGCCACACGCTTCGAGGCGATGGTGGGTGTGGACGATGAGACGATGGGGCGCGGTTCCGTTGACTTCCAGATCTATGTAGACAATAAGAAGGTGGCCGACAGCGGTGTGCTACGCGGTAAGGAGCCTCCAAAGCTGCTCTCAGTGCCTTTAGATGGGGCAAAGAACATGCTGCTGCTTGTAACCGATGCGGGCGATGGCATTGATTTTGATCATGCCGACTGGGGTGGTGCTCTGCTACTGCTGAAACCGGGCACCGCTGTTCGGCCGCAAAGCGTTCCAATAGGGCAGGATGAGCCACCGCGAATGACCATTCCCAAGCCAGACCCTCGTCCCGCCATTCATGGAGCGCCCGTTGTAGGCGCAACTCCCGGCTACCCGTTTCTCTTTCTCATTCCGGTAACGGGCGAGGGGCCTTTCCATTTCTCTGCCTCTCCGCTGCCGGCAGGCCTACATCTGGATGCGGATAAGGGGATTATCAGCGGGCGATTGGAACATGCTGGGCAAACGGTAGTTCACATCACGGTGCGAGGGGCGCGCGGCGTGGCGCATCGTGATCTAATCATTGTGGGGGGTAAACACAAGTTGGCCCTCACGCCGCCGATGGGCTGGAACTCTTGGAACGTTTGGGCCGGCGCAGTAGACCAAGAGAAGGTGAAGGAGGCTGCCGACTGGATGGTGCGTAGCGGTTTAGCGGCGCACGGTTATCAGTACATCAACATTGATGACACGTGGGAGGGTCCCCGTAAACCGGATGGCGAGATCACGACCAACCAGAAGTTCCCCGATCTTCCCGCCCTCGCCGCCTATATTCATAGTCTGGGTTTGAAGATAGGCATCTACTCTTCGCCAGGGCCAACCACTTGTGGCGGTTATCCAGGAAGCTATCAACATGAGCTGCAGGATGCGCAGACCTACGCCAAGTGGGGCATTGACTACCTTAAGTACGACTGGTGCTCCTATGGGAACGTGGCCACCGGCGAGGGGTTGGAGCGACTGGAGAAGCCCTATCGGGTAATGCGCGAGGCCCTCGACCAGGTTCCGCGCGACATCGTCTACAGCCTTTGCCAATATGGCATGGGCGAGGTCTGGAAGTGGGGAGCCGAGGTGGGAGGCAACTGCTGGCGCACTACGGGCGACATCAACGATAGCTGGGGCAGCCTTAGTAGCATCATTAACAGCCAGGTAGGACATGAGAAATATGCCGGCCCCGGCCACTGGAACGACCCCGACATGCTTGTGGTGGGCCGTGTAGGCTGGGGGAATCCTCACCCTAGCCATCTCACACCCAACGAACAGATCATGCACATCACGATGTGGTGCATGTTCTCGGCGCCGTTATTGATCGGCTGTGATCTCTCCAAGCTCGATCCTTTTACACTGGCCCTCCTGACGAACGATGAGGCCCTAGCGATTAACCAAGACCCCTTGGGGCGACCGGCCAGTCAGGTTGCCAATACCGGCCTTACTGAGGTTTGGGCACGTCCTCTCGCCGATGGCACTAAGGCAGTTGCCTTACTCAACATGGGCTATTGGGATACGCCCGTTACCGTCACATGGAGTGAGCTGGGCTTAGAGGGGCGGCAGCCCGTTCGTGACCTTTGGCTCCATAAAAACCTCGGCACCTACGACGGCCAGATCACCGTTAAGGTGCCGATACACGGTGCGGTTTTGCTCAAGATCGGTCGTCCCTCGCATTTGGCGCAACTACCGCACTTCTAGCAGAGCGCCGTCCATTGGACGGCGCTCTTTCGCCCCCTTCAAGGCCTAACGCCCTTCCTATTGGGGGCCAATACTGGGGGACCCCAGAAAATCGTACGATTTTCTGGGGCGCCCTTCCCCTCCAAGGCCGACGCCCTCCCCCTCCAAGGCCGACGCCCTCCCCCTTTTAGCTCGCACAACGAGAGCTTTGCAGTCCCTCGCCCGCGACGTATCTCCCCAATGCTAGAGGAGGCCCGAAGTTAGGGCAGGTTTACATTTTGGGTAACCGGCTGGTTCGTGGATTGCAGCGTAACTGGTTGGGTAACACTGCTGCCATCCGGCAGGAACACCACAATAGTGTAGCTGCCGGGCACCACCCAAAAGCTAAAGGTGCCGGTGCTGTCGGTGTGGGTATTGCCCACTACGGTGCTGCCTTGCTGCAAAATGACAGGGTAGTTTGGCTGGCCCTGACCGTTTTTTAACACCTTACCAATGATGGTGTAGGGAAGCCCTGGCACGCTCGAACTGATAGGCGCGCCAAGCGAGATGGGGCCGAGGGGATTGACCCCAGCGATCAGAGGAGCCTGTACGAATATCTGTTTGGTAACGTAGCCGGTGGCGGATACCGAGCCAATGGGTATATTGGGATCGTTGCCTAGCCCGACGGGCAGATTGCTGATGGTAAAAGAGCCATCCGAGCCGGAAAGCGTGCTGGAGCCGCCGATGGTTACGGTAGCGCCGCCCACGGGTTGGTTCTGCCCGTTAACGGTGGTGACGATTTGACCGGTGACAGAGGCATTGTAGCCGGAGGCGGAGAGAAAAATGGTACCTAGATTGACAGGCTGGGTGCTTTGGGAGGGCAATTGAAGATGAAGGGTAAGAGTCTGCTCGCCCTGTGCGGAGACGGTGGCCGTGGTAGCGCTCGCAGGAATGCCAGTAAGGGTAAAGGCGCCGTTGGTGCTAGTGGTGGTGGAGTGCCCCGCGATGCTTACGGTGGCGGGCGGATTAGGTGGCGCATCGGTCTCCACCGTTAGCACGGTACCAATAACGGTAAGATTGCCGCTGCTAGCACCACCGCCACCACCGCCGCAGCCTGCCAGCAAAGCTCCTCCTACATTTAAGAGAAGCGACCACCAGAGGAGATGCCCTCCTAAGAGGGCTTGCCTATATCTGCCCAACATACTGTTTCTTCCCATTTTGCGTTAATAGCTCCAGCTGCAAAAAATTTTAACGAATGATGGTACATGGCACGATAGAACGGGTTTGGCGACCATCGGTAGTCTCTAAGGTAACCTCTACCAAATAGGTGCCTGTGGGCAACGCGCGGCCTCTATCGTCCTTTAGGTCCCAAACCACGCGATTCAGGCCCATAGACACCGCTCGCCCTGCCAGCAGGTGCCGCACGGTTTGCCCATTAGAGGCCCGGATCTGGACACTAGAGGTGCCGGACGTACTGGTCTCGTAGACGATAGCAGCCAGCCCTACGGCGCGTCCTCCTGAGGGAACTAGGTCCACGTGCAACCCGGTGAGAATAGGGATCAAGAGGTTACGTGGGCTAGCATCTATACGGAACTGTCGCGTATACTCGTTGGGGGCGGCGGTAAAGGTATAGCTGGTACGACCGTTCATAACCACGCGACTGCCGGTGGTAAGGTCTGTAAGAGTCAGCTCCAAGCCGCGCGGCAGGTAGGCCGTGTTGCCCCATTGAATCGTGTAGGTATGGCTGCCCATAGGCAGATTCGCGGTGAGCATCCAAGAGGCTGAGCGATTGAGCGGTCGTATATCGCTGAGGAAGTTTGTGCCCACGACACGACCTGTGTTCCACTCCGGATGAGCGAAGAAGAGAGACAAGGAGTTCCCAGTAAGGAAGGGAGGGGGGGAGGCGGCATCGAGAGCAGGCACATAGGTATCGGCCCCTTGGGGCGCCTGTCCCAATGTAGCGATGGCAACGCGTCCGTCGTCGGAGGCGAGCGAAAGCGGCAGGCGCCATCCCTGTTGTGGCCGTGGGGCGACATGCAAGGCACGTGTGCCCACAGGGAGCTTGAGACGTGCTCCGCGCGTGCTCAGATTCGGATTGACATAGGTCAGAGTGATCCCCTCGGTCACCTTAACGAGAATGAAATAGCCTTGCCAAGGCAGCAGTTTGTTTTGCTGAAACGGCGAGTTCGTCGGCAAGGTTCCCGTGATGTCGGTATAGGTGGCGGCGTTTGGATCGTAACCGAACACTCCGGCAGCGATCCACCCATTGGCGATGGCAGCGGCCAAATTAGCCACCTGTCCCTGATATTGAAACTCCACTCCTCCTGTGTTGCCCAAAGTAGGGTCTGCAGTGAGATCGAGAGGTTGTGTGAAGGGATCTCCTATTTGGTTCCATCCATACTCTAACCCCACGCTCACCGAGGCTTGAACATCAGTGGAGACACCCAATATGGGCACGCCATTTTGCTGACCGGTACCGTTAAGCGCTCCTTGGAAGTTCGTCCAAAAGCCATAGCCGGGCTGATAGAGCGGCATGGAGGGATAGCGCAGGTAGTTGTCGCCACCGGCATCTTGTCGCCACATGGCAAGGAGGGTTTGGCTTGGAGGCAAGCCGAAGACCTGGGCGAGATCGGGGTTTAGCGGCTGAAGAGGCAGTGAGATCATCTGGGGACCGGCCAAAAAAACGTGATAGAGCACTTCGGTTTGTGTGGGCGCGTAGAGGATGAAGAGAGAAGAGACGTTTGATAAACCTGTATTCAGGTTGGCCTTGCGTTGAAACACATTGCGCTTATAGGTAATGGGCTGTCCACCGCCTGCCGGAGTAAAGGTAAGGGTGACCTGCGTGAAGTTATCTGGGATGGCCGGGCCACCTACAGCCCCAAAGGCACCTTGGGCTACCGGCGTGTTCACCACCGTTCCGTTGCCCCCAGTAAAGCTTGCCGACAGGGTTCCATTATCGCTGCCGACGACCACCCCAAGAAACTCGTTCGGGCTGCCGTTACCGTTTATGAACTGATGGACGGGGTAGTAGAGACGACTGTTTACACTATTGACAGGAAAATCGGCCTCAATACGTTGTGCCTGCGCGATGCCAGAAAAGAGCGGAGAGGTATAGCCTTCGCCTCCCACGATGTTGATGGGCTGATCGGCGCCTGTGAGCGTTAGAGTGGCCGTGTAGGAATAGTCGTAGAAGATGGGGTTGCAGACGCTGTTCAGATCGATCTCATCCCCGGTAGAAGTGGTGTTGTAGTAAAGCACCACGATGGCAGCCCCGTCGGAGGGGGTGGTGGTGTCGGGCAGGGTCGGGGTAACGAAGAGAAACTCTTTTGGGCCTGGGGTCACGCTGGTGTCGAGCACATACTGCTGTTGGAACCAATTAGAGAAAGGTTGCCCTTCCACAGTACCACCAACAGCCGCAGAGGCAAGCTGCTGCAAACGCACCGTGTCATTCGCGATCGTATGATCGGCTTGCCAGGCATCGTAATAGGCGTTGTTGAAGTTGATGAAAAACTGTGGGTTCTGGATAAAGCATTTCAGCCAGGCGGTTGAGGCCATCTGGAGGCGAGGAACCAACATGCCGCCAAGGCCGGTAAGCGTTTGATTGCTTTTGGTAGGAGGTAGAAAGGTGTTGTTGCCAAGCGCCGGCTGATTCAGCACATCGTAGTAGGGGGTGTAGTAGAAATCAGCAGCGGGATCTACGGGTTGGGTGGTAGGGAACTGGCCTTGGAGGTCTTGCGCCACAACCACGGCGGCGGCGCGTGCCATGCCCATTTCCCAAGCGTCATACCCGATGGCGAGAGGGCCATGAAAGGTCTGTGCCATCGCCTGTAACAAACCGAGATATTTATCTTGGTCGGTGCTGAAGTTGGGCAGGTCAATATCCACAGAGCCATCGGGGTTCATGACCACGGTAACCCCAATGATACCGGATACTTTGGTAGGATTGTCGTCCTTGTTGAGGATGGTGACCTGCCCGTTCCACAAGGGAGGGCCGATGCGACGCACTAGCGCTGGATAAAGGAGGTTGTTGACTGTGTTGTCGAGGGCAGAGGCGGTGGGCACATCAAAGGCGTACTGTCCGGAAGTGTTGGCCACAAAGGTGAGTTGGTTGTTGGTCGGCACGCTCCTGCCTGCCGGTGGTGCCTGAGGAAGTAGTATCTGACCGTTATGACGCACCACCACCATATCTACTACAGGAATCTGGTGATTCAGAGGAAAGGCATGAAGTCGCCGAAGTGTGGCTATCTCCGGTGCAACGGCGGCGGCGCGCGTTTGCATGACCTGGCGTATGCGTTGCGCGATCGCTTGCTGAACTTCGTCTTTGTTGTTAGGATGGGCTACATCCACTACCACAACCGACTGAGGGCCGTTGCCAATCGTGCGGAATGGTTGGTTCAACACATTATGGTAGGTTTGCGCCACTGCAGACTTTCCAAAGATAGAGGCCCACAGCACTAAGCCAAGCGCCCAACGCGCAGATACTGCCATGTACGTTTTCAAATCCCACTTTCCTCCCTTGTAGGTTTGCCGATTTTGAGAGCGTAGAGCTGCAATAAAGATTCTCCTTGCGGCAGAACGCCTCCTGCCTGCAAACGCCGATGAACACGCGATCGCCTTTGTCAGGTAGTGTCCACTGCCTGACAAAGACGATCAAATCAAGAGCTATCTTAACGAATAGTGGCCGCTTATGGAACCACAAAGGAACCGATAGGGCTTACGGAGAACGCATAGCCCACGTTGCTACTTGGGGGGGTATATTGGGCAATGACCGCCCAGTAGTAGGTACCTGGGGGAAGTGGGGAGGTGATCGTATAGCTTGTAGATGACGTGATCTGCTGTAAAATGGGGTTTACTCCGTTGGTGTCAGATTGATAGTCTGGAAACTGATTGTAAACCAAGACCGTGTATTGGCCAGCGGCGCTAACGCTCGTCCAAGTAAGAGTTGGGGTTGCGCTAACCGTTTGGCCGCTTACAGGGCTTAGCACGTTAATGGAGTCTAGCGGGCTAACTTGGATAGGCGTTGTTGGTTGTCCCTCTTGGCCGTTCTGTGGAAAGTTGATGGTATCCACCGGCGCGACGCTGTAGAAGTAGATGGTATCCGGCGTAAGGCTGGGATCTTGGTCGGCAAAACGGTCACCTAAAGGATCGCGCAGGAGAGCTATTGAGCTAAAATGAACGTTGTCGTTAGGGGAGCGTAGGATATCGAAGCCTAAAAGGTTAGGAACCTGCTGATAGTCCCAGAAAAGATCACATTCGACGATGCTACCGGCAGGAGCGCTACGCGTATGGAGAGCATAGCGCAACACCACCTTGCGCGGATCCGGCGCGCGATGATCGGCTAGTCCCTGCTTTTTAAGGATGTAGTTTTTAATGGCCTGATAGGCCCGCTGTAGGCGCGTTGCATTGGCGGCACGTGTGGCCACTTGAGGTACCGTGAAGGCATCGGCATCAAAACCGGTGATGGCAGGCAGAGTGGAGCTGCCGCCGGGGGACAAAGTGAAGTTAAGTTGAGAGTTAGAGCCTGCGGTGAAGGTGAGATTCGTGAAGGTTTGGTTGATGTAGCCTGCGAAGGACGCCGTAGCGGTGTAGGTAGCGGTAGTAGGAGTGCCATTGGCCGTTAGGGTGGGCAGCGCCGGAATAGTGTAGTTTCCGTTTGTATCGGTGTAGGCCGTGAAGGAGCTAAGGCTAGTAAAGTACTGCCCTCCCGTCTGTTGGTCGGTGACAGGGCCAGGTGCCACAAACACGCGCGCTCCTATAAGCGGGTTGCCATTCGTATCGCGCACGGTGCCAGAGAGAGTTGCCTGAGTGGAAGTGGGCGACATCACCACATTGGCGTTGGAGGTAAAGCTATCACCATTGAGGATTTCGATGGTGTTTTGCCCGCTCCATTGCTGGCCGTTAATGACCTTGGAAGCTCGAACCACGTAGATGGCCGAATTTTGACCGGCAGGAACCGTGATATTGGAGATCTGGTAGTCCCCCTCTTGGGTTGTGGTGGTGGATTGTCCTGCGATGGTCACCGTGGCACCGACAATGGGCGCGCCGTTAATGTCGGTAACCGTTCCAGAAACCAGGCCACTGCTCTGAGGATTAGGGCCTGGGTTTGAGGGTAGCGAGGAGCCAGAGCCCCCGCAGCCGCTGAGAAGAGCCATTAACCCAATGCTAACAACGCACAGAATGAGTTCGGCAAACCGTTTTCTACTCTTTGCACAAAGTAGCAGCCAGTCGGACATCTATCGTTTCCTTCCCATGAGGGGACCTCTGCAGCGCCTCACAGCTTCAACGCGTTTCCACGAGTTTCTCACATTAAGGACGTTTACCTACATCGCACGTGACGATCTTAGGGGGAAAAGCCGGAGGGAGGCTAACGGATCAAAACCTATTGTACCTCCTAAACCGTGAATATGTCATCTTCCTGCCTTCATCAGCCTCATGGGATTTCATCTACGATGCTACGGTCCCGCCTTATAGATGGAGGGTGCGTGCGGAGGCCGCTTCCTTTAGGCCTATGACCATCTATACCAGTTTTGCTTGTGAACTGCCCTCGACAAGCGTAACGGTGTGGTTGGTCGGTATCTGTTTGTGGACATCTATCTGCCCACTCGGCCAGTGCACCTCGATGTCGACTACCTTCGCTGTACCCACACCGCAATGAACCCTTTTGTCCGAAGCCGACATGTAGGAACCGTCCGTCTGGCACAGGCGTAGATAGCGCTTCCCTTCCTCCGTCTTTACCCACACCAGAGCCCCCAGCCCATCGCGATTGCTGCGTGTGCCCTGCAAACGGCACTGCACCCAGTTACCTACAGCGGGGGTTTCGTTGTGGAGGAGCAGAGGAGCTCCTTCGGCATCTACCGCAAGCACATCCAGTCGGCCGTCGTTATCGTAATCGCCGATGGCCAGCCCACGTCCTACAATGGGCTTCAGCAGATCGGGGCCGGCCTGTGATGTCACATCAATAAAGCGCGTGCCGTTCTGGTTCCGTAAAAGCAGGCTGGGTTGGCGATAGGTGGTGCTTTTATCAATGTCAGCGATATTATCTTGAACGTGACCGCTGACGATGATAAGGTCAAGCCAGCCGTCGTTGTCGTAGTCGAAGAACTTGGTTCCAAAAGAGACGTAAGGAAGCCCGATATCCGCCATCCCCAGCTGCGCCGAGCTTTCGGTGAAGAGGCCGCCGCCATCGTTATGGTAGATACACTTCGTCTCATGTTGAAAAGTGGCTACCACGAGGTCGAGGCGGCCATCGTTATCGTAGTCTCCCCAATCCGTGCCCATGCCGCCGTGCACGTTGCCATCCGCATTATAGGCTGTACCTGAAACTGCCCCAATATTTTTAAAGTGCCCACCGAGGTTCTGCAGAAGGTCTCCCTCCACCTCATCGTTAGCAACGGAGATGGACTGCCTGCCCGATCCATCGAAATCGGCACAGGCCACGCCGAGGTCTTTACCGTGTAGTGCATCTAGTCCCCATGCCTTCGAGACGTTTTCGAAACGGCCGTTTCCCCGATTCTTATAGAGCACACCCTTTATCGGGTTATAGAAACGCGGGCCGCAGGCAGTCATCTTGCCAGCATTATTACAAAGCTGCGGATCGGTGTGCGGCCCGAACTCTACGTAGTTCCCAATAAATAGATCGAGCAAACCATCGTTGGTTAACGGCACCCAAGCGGCTGAAGTGCCCCAAGGTTGTGGAGCGATGCCACTCTGTGCCGTTACCTCCCGAAAATGGCTCCCCCCCTCGTTGTGTAACAACGCTCCCCCTCGGTAGGCTGTCAGGTAGATGTCCACATACCCATCGTTGTCGTAGTCCCCAACCGCACAGCCCAGAAAATGGCCATGCAGCTTATCGAGACCGGTTTGACGGGTGACGTTTTGGAAATGCCCTTTCCCATCGCCACGGTAGAGAGCGAGAGAGCTTCCGACGAGGAGGATATCGAGGTTGCCGTCGTTATCGAAGTCGAGGAAGGCACATCCATTGCCGATGGTTTGAAGGATGTTGAGGGGGCGAGGACCGGGGATGACCCAGCGGTAATCCAGACCGGCCTCCGCTGCCACATCAACAAAACGAGGAGAAGCCGGCAGCGCAGGCGAATCGGGCTGGGATCTATCTATGACACGAGATTTAATGGAAGGCAGAGAGGGACGACACCCTCCGGTTAGCCAAGAGAACGTACTTATAAGACCGAGACCAATAAAGTCGCGACGTTTCAAACAGGTAGCTCCTTCGTTGAGGATACGATGTCTATTGTATTCTTTTTTGAGTGATTATTCAATTCCATGAGAAGGCCTTGTGTTCTCAAAGGTTTCAGGTGATGTCGTTCAGTGTTGTGCTGACCGCTTAGGGCGCAGGCCTTTCGTTGACAAATCTTCTGTTTGATGATTATAATACCCATACGAGCGGATTGTGTTCTCCCCTCACCCGGGATTGGGGAAACCTGGTTGCTCTGGGGAGAGTCTTAAAGATATCGCAGCGACCAAGGCGTTGAAAAGCCGTGGCCTAAGCGTGGCAATTGGAAAGGACACGGTGAGGGTTCATGTCCTCAACGGTATCAGATGCACAAAAGATAGGGATCGCCCTCGTAGAGCCGGATGTCTCTATTGAGCCAGGCGGCATTGCGCGCCTCGATGTCGTGATTACCAACCGCCAAGAGATACCCGATCGCCTTCTATTGGAGGTCGAAGGGCTCGACATAGAGTGGTACAACATTCCGGTACCGGCTTTCAATTTGGCCTCTGGCGAGCAGGCACAAGCCCGTATCAACTTTAAGGTGGCTCGATCTAGCGAAAATCGTGCTGGCTCCTATCCTTTTATTGTCCGTGTAAAGGCCATGGAGACAGGTGAGAGCGCTGAGGCACAGGCGATGCTGTTTGTGAAGCCTTTCGACCGACTCGAAATAGAGCTTGAGCCACGTCGCGCTGTTTCCACCTTTTTCCATCCTCTGCACGATTTTGAGGTGACCGTTTCCAACTTGGGGAATGTGGAACGCACCATTGAACTGCATGCTAGTGACCCTGATGATGAGTGCGCCTACGAGTTCGATGTAGATCGTGTTACCCTCAAACCCGGTCAGTCGGAGACCATTCTACTTGCAGCACGCCCTAAATCGCTCTCTTTCATCGGAAACCCGCGACTTTATGGCTTTTCTGTTTCTGCACGTGTAGCTGACGATCCCTACATCTCTACGAAAACACAGGGGCAGATCGAGCGACATGCCCTGATTTCGCCTCTTCCGGCTCTTGTGCTCGCCCTCATCGTGGTGGCCGCAACCGGAATCGTTCTCTTCCGTCCCTCTCCACCCCCTCCCACCAAGATTCTCGCATTTACGGCAAACCCCGACACCGCCCAGTCCGGCCAGACGATCACGCTTTCTTGGAATGTACAAGGGGATCATCTACGCTTTACGCTGCAACATCGCGTGGGGATTAACGGTACCCCTATCTTCGATATGCCGCCTCACATTCTCAGCGGCAATATGCCCGTGATCGCCGACCTCGTGAAAACCCCTACTACCGTTTACTACACGCTCCATGCCGATGGGCGCGGAGGAACCGATGAGCGCACCGTACAGATTAAGGTGCTTCCGCCACCGGCACCGCCTAAACCCGCTATTCAGAGCTTTACGGCCGATACCACGGTGGTGCATCCTGGCGATTCGGTAACGCTTTCGTGGAGGGCACGCAACGCAGCACACATCTATCTTGATCCGGGCAGCATCGAGATATCGCCCTTTGCCGATAGCAAAACCGTGCAAGTGCCTGCCGTTCCCGGCGATATAACCTATACCTTGCGCGTTTACGGCCAAGATGCCAATATCCCGCCTGCTGAGAAGACCCTGACCGTACATGTGCTTTCACCTGATCAAAGTGTGGCTGCCATCCAAAGCTTCACCTATAGTCCCAAGACGGTCTACTTCGGTTCTAAGGTCAAGCTGCACTGGAGCGTCGTTCGGGCGGTCTCTATTACCCTATCCACACTCGACGGCCAAACGGTTGCCACCGATCTAGCGCCTACCGGCTCTTTAGAGGTAACCATCAATCAACCAACGACGTTTGTGTTGACCGCAACCGACAATACCGGTAAGGCGGTGACGAAGCAGCTCGTTATTACCCCTGAGCCACCTCCTATGCCTACCTCCGGCCAGCAGGGCATTGATAACAATACCGGAGGTGCCCAACCGCCTGCCGCCCCTACCCCCTTGCTGAATGGGGGCAACGGCCGGCCGGGACCACCTCCGCCCTAGCTTTATATCACCCGCGGATGCCGATAGACGCTAGGAGGTGCCAGCAAAGCGCGTTGCGTAGGGGTTAAAAGGGGCTCTAACTCCGCGATTCCTGGGTGGGAATCTGGTAAGAAGTAGTAGGTATTTGCCCAGGTAAGGTGCTTGGGACTGTATTTGAGAAAAAGGTTCCGACGTTGGTGTGAAGCCTTCCACGGGAGTGTGCCGTGCGTTAACGCCTCGGTAAACAGAATACAATCTCCCGCTTTCATGGGAACCTGCTGTACAAGCGGCGATTCTTTTTCCATGTTCTGCAGCGGGCGCGGGCATGGAAAGTTCGCTTTGTGGCTGCCGGGAATACAGCAAAAACCGCCGGCCCCCGGAGGAATGTCGGCAAGGGCATAGGAGGCCACAGTCAATCCGTTGTAGATCTGCCCTCGATAGCAGTGATAGTACTGCGCCGGATCGTAGGGCGTTCCCCCACCGTGCAGGTGCAAAGGAGGAGCTCCTGCCTTTGAGAAAATGGGATAATCGTGGTCTAAACGTAACTCCGGACCCAACAGCTCCACGAGATAGGGCAACACTCGTGGATTGTCGAGCAGGGCAAGAAACGGAGGTCCCCACTGTAGAATGGAGGCGAACTGCTTTTGCCATTGAGGGTCTTTTGCTTCTTGGGCATCGATCCAGGCGTTCATCTCGCGCAGCGTTTCTGAAGGGATGGCGTTCTCGACAACGATATAGCCCCACACGTCGAACTGGTACCTCTCTTCTTCTGTCATCGTCGAAACCTCTCTAAAACTGTGAATCCTTGCCAAAAACTATTTTCAACTCTGTTTCTATCGATTCCTGCCCATTCTCGGCAGCTAGAAACGCCCAGAGAGCTCCACATAGACCACCGAACGGATAGAAGCGCTTGGCTGGCTTGGAGTAGGTAAGGAGGTAGGTTCTGCAAAGTGGGGGTGCGATCGGTTAGTTGGCCGTTTCTGTATAGATGACGCGAGCGATGGTGTCGCCCACAGCTTTGAGCGACTTTATGGAGCAGTGGGCCACATCATCCTCCAAGGTGTGCCAGGGCTTATATTCTCCGACGATGGGGTGGTTGGGGTCGGGCAGGGGCTGTATAAGATCAATAGTAGCAATATGCCCTTGTGTATTCATCGCGAGGTGGTCGTCGTCTATGTCCACCGTTTGCCCCGTGTCTCTCACAAAGATGTCGCTGTAACCAAGTACCTGTGCCGTTCCGAAGACGCGGTCGTTGATATCGGGAGCATAGAGCATAGAGTTTTGTTCTGGGTAAATGCGCATGTCTTTACCGCCCACCATATCGAGCAGAATGCCATAGGCTGGATGTCCAAAGCGAGGGTCTTCGGTGTAATGATTGGCGAAGTAGCGTGAGCCAAGCTCCACGCCGTCCCCTTTAAAGTTGTTGGCCTCAAAATCACCGTAGTCTTCTCCATCGTCTAGCAGCAACAAGACGCCTACAGGCGGGCGCTGTTTATGGAACAGCTTCGCCAGCTCCAGCAAGACAGCCACCCCTGAAGCGCCATCGTTGGCACCGGGGATGGGTGCTAAGCGATTCCACCCGTGCGGCCCGTATTTGAAGGGGCCCTTGGCCAGCTCCGCGGAGTAAGGCCCATCGGCTACGGGTCGAGTATCCCAGTGGGCCATTAACAAAACAGGATGTGGAGAGGGACGGTTCTGGCCTTTGGCGTAGAAGATGCCGATCACGTTGGTTACCGGCATATCGCGGTAGAAAAAGCGTTGCTCTACAGTGACATCGGCGTACTTTTGCATCTCGTCGCGAAGAAACTGAAGGGTTTTATCATGGGCTTCCGTGCCGAGATACCGTGGACCGAAATCCACCTGTTTTTTCAGTAAGGTAAAGGCCTCTTCTGCGTCAAAGGAGGGGTAGCTTATGGCGGTTGCGGTATCGTTAGAAGGAGAAGTCTGCAGCGATGTAGGGCTTGGAGTCGCTGGAGAGGCTATGGCCTTCGTAGAAGAATCCCCTTGATGGCAGCCTGACAAGAGCGAAAACAAAAAAAGCGCTACCAGGCTGTGCGTTAGATAGTTAGGTTCCTTTTTCCACAAGGCGGTACTCTCCTTTAGAGATAACGGGATGGTTCTTAAGATAGTCTTTAACGGCCTGCTCCAGCGTGATATCGAGAGTCTGCACGATGTCGCCCTTATCCCAATACTTAAAGTAAGCCAGTGCGCCATTGGCTAAAGTGAGCGGCATCGCCACCTGGTAGGTTTGAGTATCCACCAGCGGTAGTCCACCGATACGAACAGAGACAATACGGCCTTGGTCCTCTGCATTCGGCGCGATCGTCACTGTAAGGCCTGAGTACTGGAGAAAGCTGCTGTTCTCCTGCGGGTAGAGGAGGAAGGCATGCGCAAGAGCGCGCCGAATCTGTGCGCCTGTCAGCTTGACCACAGCGATGGTTTCGCTGCGGAAATCGAGCATCTGCACCACGTCGTTTGGGTTAAAACTGCCGAGGGAGATGGCAGAGGCGTCCGAGCGAAAGGACGCCGCTGGGATGAAGGCGGCATCGGCATGGGCGGCTTCACGCAAAGCATCCGCCACGAGACCTCCTAAGGCGGTCTCTTGGGAACCTATCTTATTTACGGAAAGCGCTACATCGGTGCGATAGGCGGTTGTGGCGGGCGTCGTGCTCTCTTTAGAAGGCTTTGCGGTAGGCGGGGCTGCGCCATAGGCCGGCAAGAGACCAACAAGTCCCATACCAAAGCCCAGCAAGCACAGCCCTGTTTTCGTGCCACCCAACGGCTTCATTTTTAACTCCTCTGCTCCACAGGACGCCTTAGCCATTGCAGGTAGGCCTGCAAGAAGTCATCGATCTCACCGTTCAGCACCCTATTGACATCGCTGGTCTCGTAGCCCGTGCGATGGTCTTTCACTAGAGTATACGGGTGCAGAACGTACGATCTATCCTGATTTCCCCACTCATTGGCCTTGGTGACCCCCCGCAGGTTCGCGATGCGTTGCTGTTGTTGCTGTTGTTGCAGGTCGTACAGGCGTGCTCGCAGCACTTGCATAGCCACAGCACGGTTTTGATGCTGCGAACGCTCGTTTTGACAAGTCACCACAATGCCAGTGGGAATATGGGTAATACGAACCGCCGATTCGGTTTTGTTGACATGTTGCCCGCCCGCCCCGCTCGAGCGGTAGTAGTCTATGCGGAGGTCCTCCGGAGCTATCTCTACCTCAACCTCCTCACCGAGATCGGGCAAAACGATGACACGCGCAAAAGAGGTCTGACGCCGCTTATTGGCGTCAAAAGGCGAGATACGCACGAGCCGATGTACTCCTCGTTCGGACTTAAGATAGCCGTAGGCGTTACGGCCGTGCACCAGGAAAGTGGTGCTTTTCAGACCAGCCACATCGGCCTCGCTCTCCTCCACGATCTCGGTCGTATAGCCGTGCGTCTCTGCCCACTTCAAGTACATCCTTTGCAGCATGGTAACCCAATCGCAGGCATCGGTGCCGCCAGCACCGGCCTCGATCTCGATGATGGCGTCGGCGACGTCATGTTCGCCAGAAAGCAGGGTCTCTAGCTCGAGACGTTCGATGTCGGCGACGGCCTTCTTGGTTTCTGTTTCAAACTCCCTTAAAGCGGCCGCATCCGGCTCTGGCTGCTCTGCAAGCAGCTCCCCGTAGGCTTCGAGGTCTTCTATACGCCGTTGGAGCCGCTGATAGGGCTCAATAGCCTCTTTCGCCTGATTCAGTTTTTGAAGCAGGGTTCGCGCGCGTTCAGGGTCTTCCCAAAGATTGGGCGCACTCGCCTCTTCCTCTAGCCGCTGGATTTCGGCCTCTTTGCGGGCGTAGTCAAAGATGCCCTCCCAGTTCGTTAAGTCGGGCCCTTAGATCATGAACTTCGCGCTGAAGCTCTTCTAGCATCCTTTTCCTTTCCCCAATAGTTTGGATATATCGATCGGGGCGAAAGTTTCACCCACTAAATCGCCTTTGAAGTATACCCTTGACTCTTTTTAAACGTGTTTCCCTTTACTCTCTACGCAAGCGCGAGGTAATAGATCTCGACAAGCGCGTGGGACGTGAGAACGATTCCCTGCCATTTTTGGGGTTCGCCCTCTTAGACCGATCAGGCGCAACCGCAGCGATCTCACTACAAACCTCTCATGTTGTGTTCGTTGCAGGATCAAAACGAAAGCGAACAAAAGCCCAATATCGTTGAGATCGCCGAGAAGAACGATCAGTTCAGCACGCTTGTCAAAGCCATTCAAGCCGCCGGCCTCACCGACACGTTAGAGAGTTCCGGCCCCTTCACAGTATTTGCGCCCACCAACGAGGCCTTCGAACACCTGATCAAGAAGATAGGTCAGAAGAAGTTCGACGCGATCCTACACAACAAGGAGGCGCTAACAGCCATCCTCACCTACCATGTTGTGCCCGGTAAAGTGATGGCCAACGATGTTGTGAAGCTGAAGAACGGCTCCAAGGTGAAGACGGTTGAGGGCTCCGATATCGTGATCCATCACGGGAAAAAAGGTGTGTTTGTGGATAACGCTAAGGTGATAAAGACAGATATCGAGGCCAGTAACGGGGTGATCCACGTGATCAATGCGGTGCTTCTTCCGCCCGACCTGAAGAGCAAAATGGCCAGCGCCAAGTAGCCTCTTTACCTGCTCCACTAACCTGCCTCTGTTTGCCTAGCCTACTACCAGTAGGCTAGGCATTTTTTGCCTATCTTACCGCAACGGTCTCGTAGATGGCAGTGACGCGTTCTGCCATAGCGCTCATCGTAAAGTGCTCACCTACATGGTGGCGTGCTTGTTCCCCCATAGTTTGTGCCAGAGAGGGGTCGGAAAGAAGACATAGGATGGCTTCAGCCATCGCCTCGGCATCGCCCATCGGCACCAAAAGCCCGGTTTGATTCGGAACCACCACCTCAAGCACTCCGCCACCGGCTGTGGCAACCACTGCTCTACCAAGTGCCATACCCTCCAAAACCACCTGTCCCAAAGGCTCCGGAATGATGGAAGCGTGGACAAGGATATCCAGATCGCTGAGCACAGCTTTCGTATCTTCTTGGAAGCCTCTAAAGACAACTCGTTCGTCGAGCTGGAGCCGCGCTACCTCACTCTGCAGCTCTACAAAGTAGGGCTGATCGCCAAATAGAGCAGAGCCGATGATCTCGAATTGCGTTTGTGGATAACGTTGTAGCACCTTAGCGGCGGCAGCGAGGTAGATATGTTGTCCCTTCCATTTGGTAATACGCCCCATGAGCCCTATACGTACCTGCGATTTTCCGCATAAAGGAGGTGGAGGGTAGGGGGGCTGTACCCAATCATCGGGGATACCGCAATAGATAACATCGGAAGGCTTCTGTTTGGGTAAATGCAATGTTTGGAGTGTGGCGGCGGAGTTTGCCACGACGAAGGTGGGTAGCGTGCGAGCTAGCAATCGAAGAATACGTACCGTATTCTTGGGAAGATAGTCTGCCTCGATTCGATCGTGGACGTGCCATACGAGGGGGATGTGGGCAAGCCGAGCGGCGAAACCGCCGATCAGATCCGCCTTTAGGGAGTTTGTGTGAACGACATCGAAAGGTTTAGTGCGTAGGAAACGTGCCAAGCGTCCAATAGCGCTTAAAACGGCGCCCAATCGGTTGGGTTGAAGAAGGCTACGAGGCCTTGAGGCCTCTCTGCGCATATCCACGATCTGCGTGTTCAACTCAAAAAGCTCCACCGGTACCTGCGCCTGTTCTAACTTCGTATGGAGAGGACCGTCGGAAAACAGCAGCACATGGGGCGCAACTCGCGAGCGATCGAAAGCTTGTGTAAGACGCAATAAAGCCACTTCACCGCCGCCGAGCTGAGCGGTATGGTCTATGAACAGAACACGACAAGGATGTTTTTGGATTGAAGGCATTGGATTTGAACGATGGAATTTACGAACCAAAAAGTCGGTTTTCGATCTCCTCACAGAGGGCATGCCATAGCGTGATGTGGGCTTCTTGAATGCGTGCAGTTACTTGAGAGGGCACGCAGAGGCAGATATCGGTGATCTCGCGAAGCTTCCCTCCCTCTGCACCGGTGAAGCCTACACAGACGGCTTGACACTGTCGAGCGACCTCTATGGCCCGAATCACGTTGGGGGAGTTGCCACTCGTAGATATACCCACGACGATATCCCCCGGCTGCGCCAAGGCCTGCACCTGTCGTGCAAAGACATCAGCAAAGCTATAATCGTTGCCTACGCAGGTAAGAATAGAATCGGCCGCAGAGAGAGCGATGGCCGGCAGCGGGTGGCGATCTTTGAGAAATCGGCCTACCAACTCTCCTGCCACATGCTGAGCATCGCACGCGCTGCCTCCATTACCGCAGAGCAGCATCTTATTTCCTTTGCTAAAAGCCGAGACGGTGGCTTCAACGAGCTGCTCGAATACGGAGCTGCAGGCCTCGAAAAGCCGCTCTTTTACCGCCATCGATTCGGCGATCGTGCGTGCGAGCGTTTGCCTTGAAGAAGAACCCTCTTTTTGTGTCATCGCAGCTCTTTTTACAAATATTTGACGTATTTCGACATACTCAAGTTCCTCTTACCCTACAAAAACGATATTGCCACGGTCAAATACCAATTTACTAGGTGGATATGTTATTCAATTTACTCGGTGGATATGGTATTGCGTGGTAGGAGCAAAGCAGAACATCGCAACTATTTTAGGTTTCTTGTGCAGGCCTCGCTGAATAACTATTCCCAGCAAATAAGGGGTAACTCTGCAGGCAGTTGGGCGTCTGGATGAGCGGGAAGAATACGCACCGAGAAGCCTCGAAGCCCACTGGCGCTACAGGGCATCTCCACTTGAAAGCAGAACAGCTCGCCTTCTTGGCCGGTGAAAGGGATATCCACAATACTCTCCGCTTTCAACCGCCGATCAGCATCCAGAGAGCCGCTATAGGCCTGCACGCGGACATCCTCCGGTGTTAAGCCAGCTAAAAAGGCCTTCACGGTTATCTTGAGTTTATCACCCACTTGCAGTGTGGCGCCCTCTTCGGGCGAAGTGATGACCTCTTGGATACGCACTTGAGGCCAGAGGCTACGAACCCTCTGTTTCCAATCCACAAGCGTACGTGCTCGCTCTAGGTTGTTCGCCCTTAGCTTTAGGCATCGCAACGTAGCGGGAAAATAGTATCGTGTGGCATATTCACTCACCATACGGTGCGTGTTAAAGCGAGGGCACAACGTGCGCATGGAGTATTTTACTCGAGCGACCCATGCGCGGGGTACTCCATCCATGCCCCTATCGTAGAAAAGCGGCACGACCTCGTTTTCCAAGAGATTGTAGAGTGCGGTGGCCTCTATCCTGTCCTGTTCTTGGGGATCGGAGTACTCCTCCCCTCGCCCAATCGCCCATCCCGCGCGCGGATCATAGCCTTCAGCCCACCAGCCGTCGAGCACCGAGACGTGAAGCCCCCCGTTAACGAGGGCTTTCATGCCACTTGTTCCGCTGGCTTCCATTGGGCGCCTGGGGGTGTTAAGCCATACGTCACATCCTTGTACCATGTAGCGACTTACGTTGAGGTCGTAGTCTTCAAGGAAAAGGATTCGTCCTCGGACCTCCGGCCGCTTAGAAAACTGCACGATCTGTCGGATAAGCTCCTTCCCTGCATCCTCACGGGGATGAGCTTTGCCTGCAAAGAGAATCTGTACCGGCCTCTGTGGGTTGGTAAGCAATCGGATGAGGCGGTCTAGGTCAGTTAGGAGGAGGGTCGCGCGTTTGTAGGGCGCAAAGCGTCGTGCAAAGCCTATGGTCAGCGCATGAGGGTCTAAGACCTCAGCGGCGGCACGAAACTCCGGATCGTCTCGGAAATAGCGCCGCTCCAGTTGCGCCCGCAGGCGCGCTCGCGCAAACCGAACCAGCTTCTCTCGGCGCGTCTCTTTGACCCGCCAAAGCAGTTCGTCGGGTATCTCCTCGATGCGTTCCCATACGCCTTCATGGTGACCGTCGTACGACCAGCGCCCGCCCAGGTACTTATCGAGCAGCTCCGCCATCTCCATGGAGGCGAAGGAGCGCAGATGAACTCCGTTGGTAACGTAGCTAGCGGGAACCTCCTCTTCGGGAAAGCCAGGATAGCCCGCTTGCATCATGCGGCGCGTAACCCGTGCGTGGAGCTGGCTCACTCCATTTACCTGATGGGCATGACGCACGGCCAAAACGGCCATGTTGAACTGCTCGCTTTGGTCCCACGGGTTCACGCGTCCCAGACCCATAAGCTCATCAAACGACAGCCCTAGCTGTTGGGCGTAGGCGGCGAAGTAGCGGTTCATCAAATCCGCAGAAAAGACATCGAAGCCGGCAGGGACAGGGGTGTGGGTGGTGAACAGACTGCCAGCTGCGGCCACCTCACGCGCCGTGGCATAGTCGCACCCCGTCTCCTCTCTCAGCTCTCGTGCCCTCTCCAAAGCGGTAAAGGCGGCGTGCCCCTCGTTCAAATGGCACACTGTTGGGCGTATCTTCAAAGCACGCAAAGCGCGCATGCCACCGATACCCAGCACCATCTCTTGCCGCAGCCGCATCTCGGCATCGCCGCCGTAGAGTTGGTCGGTGATATCCTGGTCTTCGGGGCGATTTTCTGGCAGGTTGGTATCGAGCAAGAAGAGAGGCACTCTCCCCACCTGAGCCCGCCATACACATATGGAAACCTGTCGTCCTAGCAGGTCGAGACACACTTTAAGGGGCTCGCCCTTTTCATTCAGTACCGCCTGCAAGGGCATGGAGTAGAAGTCGTTTTCTGGATAGGTCTCCTGTTGCCAGCCATCGGGAGAGAGGGTCTGCTTAAAGTAGCCCTGTTGATACAGCAGCCCCACGCCCACAAGCGGCAGGCCGAGGTCGCTAGCCGATTTCAGATGGTCGCCCGCTAGAACGCCAAGCCCGCCGGAATAGATAGGTAGACATTCTGTAAGCCCGAACTCCATGCAGAAGTAGGCGATGCAGGTTTCGGGGGGAAGTTTGTCCGCCCATTGGCGCCGATACCAGGTGTTGGTGGTGGTGAGATAGGTTTGAAGGCTATAGTGCACATGGTCTACCTCAGCGAGAAAGGCATCGTCGGCAGCCGCCTCCGTAAGGCGCTCTTGAGAGATCAAGCTCAGCATGCGAACCGGGTTATGCTCACACTGTTCCCAAAGATTGCGATCCAGACTTCGAAAGAGCTCGATCGTCTCATGGTCCCAGGCCCATCTCAGGTTATAGGCCAGCGTTCGTAGCTTTTGAAGCGGCTCGGGTAGGGCAGGGACAATATGGAAGGCGCGAATTTTGGGCATCTTTTCTCTCCAGTGCTAGGTTCAAGCTACCATTAGGCATTTAAATAGATGATTCCTGCCTCACTCGGCAAAAAATCCACAGATTGATTCGCTTTTGAGAATTTTAGTATGAATACCTGTTTTATGCAATTTCTTGCTATTTTAGTAACTTATTTGGTATATAGGGCGTAGAACCAGAAAAACGTTGGCGCGAACAGCTATTGTGGTAAAAGTTGTCCCTTTGCCTGCTTATGAGCTTATTGTGAGAGACACCGGTTCTGTTGGTAGCAGCACCATAAATTTAAAACACTATATAAAACTTTGTAGAGGAAAATCATACGATGAAAACTTTTGTTCGCCTTGTAGGGAGATGTGCGCTTTTGGGAGCATCTTTGTCAATGAGCCATTTGGCATTTGCTACGAATGACACGCTACATTTTCTAAACGCCAATGGTTCTAACAGTGTGGATGTTACCTACGTCCTCAGCGGTCAAAGCCACACCGAGAGCACCACTGCGGGCCAATACAACTTTCAGATCAATGGGAGCCAACAAATCTATACCGGTTTTTGTACCGACCTCTTCGACAGTATCTTTAACAACGATACTTGGAGTGCTCTACGCACTACCGTTTCCGACTCTACTCATGGTCTTGCCAGCGTTTACTACGCGAACGGCACCAATGGCAACACCATCTCGACACAAAACATCCACGCCATTGACTATATCGTGGCACACTATGCCAACATGCCCGCTTCACGCACCAAGACCGATGCCCAGCTTGCTATTTGGGATCTTTCTCTAGGTGGTTCAGTGAGTTACAACCCCTCCAAGCATACTTACAGCTGGAGCAGCATCTTTTCCGCGGTGGATTCTGGCCAGCATAGTTATGGCGACCTGGCCGGAGTCTACAATATTGAGCAGACCGCCTTTGCCAACGACTGGCGCAGCTGGAACTCTGTCTTTGAAAATGCTGGCGCTCAAGCTAACGGGCGCAAGCAAGATATAGCCTTTGCTGCTACTCCAGAGGCCAGCAGCTTCATTAGCTTTGCTAGCTTAGTAGCAGGTAGCATCTGGATTCCGCTACGCGCCCGAAGGCATCGCAGGGGCCGATAACCTTTCCTTTAAAGAGCTCTTGCGCAACTAGCGACATACAGGTACGTTTCATAGATTAGAGGAGAAGGGGGAGTGTACGCTTCCCCTTTCCTGATGCAAGGAGATGAAGACACGACCGAATTTTAGGCTAACATCCATGAGTTGGAATCTGCTTCAACGAAAAGCATGAAAAAATTCTGATGGCTCCCCTTGACATCTGGTGCAACGTGTGGTAAAATCCTATTTGTCCTGGTGGACAAGGATAAGGGGCTCAAAAACCTGGTATCCCTGTAGGCCAGCATCCTAGCTGAACGTGTGCCGTGAACGCACGGGCAGGTTGGATGCTGGCCTTTTTGCTAAATGGTCTGAGAAGCCCGTGTATGAACCAACCAACTAAAGGCATGATCGAGGCGGAGATCGCCAACGCAGTGTCGCGATTTCAGAGGGAGCAACAGGGGCGGGGTCCCTCGGATGTAAAAGTACACCTGGTGGGAGATGCACTTCTCGTACGCTGCACGGGTATTCTCACACCTACCGAGGCCCACCTCGTGGCGACCGAGGAGGGGCGCCGGCTGATCCGAAGCGCTCGGCAGGAGCTCCGCATGATCAGCCGCAACGAAATCGAAGCCATTATCGCCAATATCGTAGGCTGTAAGGTGCTGCGAAGCTACGGTGACGTGAACGTAGAGGCCGCTGAACTGGTGGAGGTCTACATCTTGGAAGAGAACGTAGAAAAACGCTTTCTGGATGCATCAAACCTCCCCGCGCGTAAGCGATAGACCTTAATAATAAGTCATCGTGCTCGGTTGCCGTTCCGAAGGAGGCTGCTGATTCTGCCTTTGTCGGGAAGGAGGCCGGAGGTTACGGAAGCTCTTTCATGGGAGAGCTTACCGTCACTTCCGGCCTTTTTGCTTTTTAAAACAAAAACAACAACATAGGCTAAGGAGAGAAACATGTCGGACGGATTTGCTATTTTTATTATACTGGTAATGACGGCGCTCACGGTAGGCTTTCTTTACGGTTGCAATCGTCTTCTGCAGGGAGGCCAGCGATGATGGAACACGCGTTGATCCTATTTATTATCTGCTGTCTGTTTGTGTACCTACTCTATGCGCTCTTCTATCCAGAGCGTTTCTAGGAGGCTATGAAACCATGACACCCAATGGAGTCGCACAGATACTCCTCTTCTTTCTGCTGATCCTAGTATTCACCAAACCGCTCGGCAGCTATATGGCCCGTGTTTTCCAAGGGGAGAGAACGCTGCTGCATCCGATTCTCCGCCCGCTCGAGGTGGGGCTTTATCGGCTTTTCGGTATTGAAGAGGAGGTGGAGATGCCCTGGACCACCTACGCCCTTGCCTTCGTGCTCTTCAGTGTGGTAGGGTTGCTTCTCACCTACATTCTCTTGAGGCTACAGGGGCATTTACCCTGGAACCCTCAGAAGTTTGGGGCCGATCAGATGACACCCGATTTGGCCTTTAACACAGCTGTGTCTTTCACTACCAATACTAACTGGCAATCTTATACCCCTGAAAGCACGGTTAGCTACTTCTCCAACATGGTGGCTTTGGCCATGCATAACTGGATGTCGGCCGCTGCTGGTATCGCCGTGGCTGTTGCCTTCATTCGCGGGTTTGCTCGTCGTACCGTTCATGAAATCGGCAACTTTTGGGTAGACACCACGCGGGCGACTCTCTATATTCTTCTGCCACTCACCTTCATTTTGGCGCTGCTGCTCGTATGGCAAGGGGTTCCACAGAACTTCTCGCCCTACACCAAAGTGGCCACAGTAGAGGGAAGCACGCAGCTCATTCCCCAAGGGCCGGTGGCCTCTCAAGAGGCGATTAAGGAGTTGGGTACAAACGGAGGGGGCTTCTTTAATGCCAATTCGGCTCATCCCTACGAAAACCCAACTCCGCTCACTAACCTTTTGGAGATGCTCGCCATCTTCTTGATTCCTGCAGCTCTCACCTACACCTTCGGCAAGATGGTGGGCAATACCCGGCAGGGGTGGGCGCTCTTCGCAGCCATGAGCGCCATGTTTTTCATGGGGGTTTTTGTCTGCTATCAGCAGGAACAAAGGGGCATCGCCCTACTGCAGAGCGGGCCTCTTAGACTCGACCTTAAACCCTCCTCGCTTCAGCCGGGTGGAAACATGGAGGGGAAAGAGATGCGATTTGGCATCGCAGCCACTGCCCTTTTTGCAACCGTCACTACCGACACCTCTTGTGGGGCTGTGAACGCCATGCACGACTCTTTTACTCCCATTGGAGGGCTGGTACCGCTTGTGAACATGATGACCGGTGAGGTGATCTTTGGAGGGGTGGGAGCAGGACTAACTGGTATGCTTATTATTGCCGTTATTGCGGTATTCATTGCCGGGCTTATGGTGGGACGGACACCGGAATATCTTGGCAAAAAGATTGAAAAGTATGAGATCACCATGGCGGTATTGGTGATGCTGATCCATGCTGCCTCCGTGCTCACCTTTACCGCCATCGCTTCCGATCTGCCACTCTCCGCCCACAGCTCCTGGAACCGAGTCAACGGCAGTACAACCTATCTCGGCGCCACCTATAATAACGTGAACAATCCCGGCCCCCATGGCTTTTCCGAAATTCTTTATGCGTTTACCTCCACGACCAATAACAACGGTTCGGCCTTCGCCGGCCTAAATGCCAATACCCCCATCTACAATCTGCTCCTGGGGCTGGCCATGTGGGTGGGGCGCTTCTTCATGCTGATCCCTTCCATCGCCATCGCTGGCAGCTTGGCACGTAAGAAGCTGGTACCAGCCACGGCCGGCACCTTCCCCACCGACTCCAGCACCTTCGTATTTCTGCTCGTGGGCACAACCATCATCATCGGTGCGCTTACCTTCTTCCCAGCGTTAGCGCTTGGGCCTTTTGCCGAGCAGTTCCAACTACACATCGGAAAACTCTTTTAAGGGAGCGAACAGTGCGAACCGTACAGAAAAACCCTAAGAATCCAACTGCCGGTAGGCCGTCTCACTCAGGAAGACAAACCCTCTCTCTGTTTGAGCCTACCTTGGTGAAGAATGCCGTGCGCGATGCCTTTCGCAAGCTCCATCCACGCCTCGTTGCCCGCAACCCCGTGATGTTTGTGGTGTGGGTTGGCAGTCTTCTCACATCCTATTTCTGGGTAAAGCAGCTGATTACCCATACAGGCCAACCGCTTTTTACGGGCCAGGTGGCGCTTTGGCTTTGGTTTACAGTGCTCTTTGCAAACTTCGCTGAGGCGATGGCAGAAGGACGTGGTAAGGCGCAAGCCGAGAGCCTTCGTAAAACCAAAACGGATACCCTCGCGCGCAAGCTTGTCAACGGAAAAGAGGAGCGGGTGCCGGCCACACAACTGCGCAAAGGAGATGTGGTGGTCTGTGAGGCAGGGGATATTATCCCCGGTGATGGGGAGGTTATCGAAGGAATCGCCAGCGTGGATGAGTCGGTGATAACAGGCGAGTCGGCCCCTGTTATTCGGGAGGCCGGTGGCGATCGAAGCGCGGTAACAGGGGGAACCAAAGTGCTTTCCGATCGCATCGTCATCCGCATTACCGCCAACCCAGGAGAGACCTTTATAGATCGTATGATCGCTCTGGTGGAGGGCGCCCAACGTCAGAAAACCCCCAACGAGATCGCTCTCTCCATCCTGTTATCGGGGCTTACCATTATCTTCCTACTGGTTTGTGTCACTCTGCCGCCTTTCGCCGATTTTGCCGTGCGCGCCACGCAGTCGGGCCAAGCGCCCTCCGTCGTGGTGTTGGTGGCGCTCCTGGTCTGCCTCATCCCAACCACCATCGGCGGGCTACTTTCGGCTATTGGGATCGCCGGTATGGATAGGGTGATGCAGCACAACGTACTGGCCAAGTCGGGCAAGGCGGTAGAGGCCGCGGGGGATATTGACACCATTTTGTTGGATAAAACGGGCACCATCACGTTAGGCAACCGCCAGGCGGTGGAGTTTATTCCGCTTCCCAATGTGAGTATGGAGGAGCTAGTGGATGCCGCACAGCTTTCCAGTTTGGCCGATGAGACCCCAGAAGGTCGCAGTATTGTGGTGCTTGCTAAAGAGAAGTATGGTCTTCGCGGTAGAGAGTTGGCCTCTCATCATGCGGAGTTCGTTCCCTTTTCTGCCCAAACACGCATGAGCGGTATTGATATGGATGGTCAACAGATTCGCAAAGGGGCGGCAGAGGCCATTAAGCGCCATGTGCTCTCCTTGGGCGGTGAGATTCCTTGTGAACTGGAGCCCATCGTCACCAATATCTCTCAGAAGGGAGGTACGCCTCTGGTCGTGGCCAAAAACGAGCGTATTCTCGGCGTGATCTATCTCAAAGATGTGGTAAAGGGGGGAATCCGCGAGCGCTTTGAGCAGCTCCGCTCCATGGGCATCCGCACCGTTATGATCACTGGCGATAACCCATTGACGGCTAAAACGATCGCCGAAGAGGCTGGCGTAGACGACTTTCTTGCCGAGGCCACGCCCGAAATGAAGCTAGCCCTGATCCGCCAAGAGCAGGCGGCGGGTAAGTTGGTGGCCATGACAGGGGATGGCACAAACGATGCTCCGGCGCTCGCTCAGGCCGATGTGGGGTTGGCCATGAACAGTGGTACCCAAGCAGCCAAAGAGGCGGGCAACATGGTAGACCTCGATAGCAACCCCACGAAACTCATTGAGGTGGTAGAGATCGGCAAACAGCTGCTCATGACGCGAGGGGCGCTTACCACGTTTAGCATCGCCAACGATGTGGCCAAGTATTTTGCCATCTTGCCAGCGATGTTCGCACCTATCTATCCCGCGCTGAATGCTCTCAACATCATGAAGCTAACCAATCCCGAATCGGCCATCTTGGCTGCGGTTATTTTCAATGCGTTGATCATCATCGCGCTGATCCCGTTGGCCCTTAGGGGGATCGCCTATCGGCCGTTAGGTGCAGCGGCCATCTTAAGAAGAAACCTGCTGATCTACGGGTTGGGCGGCATCATCGCCCCCTTCCCAGGCATTTGGCTGCTCGACCGCCTTTTGGTGCTGTTACATCTCGCCTAAAAATAGATGAAGGAGAACCTCTCTATGAGAACTCAATTACGCCCTGCTCTGGTTAGCGTTTTGGCTTGGACGATCTTGCTGGGGTTTGTTTTCCCTGGCCTTGTCACTCTGGTGGCTAACATCCTCTTTCCGTTTCAAGCTCATGGAAGCCTCATTGTGCGAAATGGCAGAGTGGTTGGCTCGGAGCTGATCGGACAAAGCTTCACGCTCCCGATCTACTTTCATCCACGTCCTTCGGCGGCAGGCAACGGCTACGACCCCACCAGTTCCGGAGGAACCAATCTGGCCCCTACGACGGATAAACTGATCAATGGCGTGCATCACGGCCCGAAGGCCACCGACAACTTCGATGGTATGAAAGACTTAGCCACCGCCTATCGTCAAGAGAACAACCTGCCGAGCACAATGCCGCTGCCCACTGACGCCGTTACCCGTTCCGGAAGCGGACTCGATCCAGACATCAGCGTTGAGAACGCTCTTTTACAGGCGGATCGTGTGGCCAAGGCACGGGGTGTGGAGGTTAGCCGTGTGAGGCGGCTTATTCACGACTATACGCAACCTCGGCAGTTCGGCATTCTCGGCGAGCCGCGCGTCAATGTGTTACGCCTGAATCTTGCGCTCGATCGGCTCTACCCTGTCACAAAGAGACAATAGAAGCAAAATGTACAATGTGCGCACCCAGTTCCTTATTGGCTATCTCATCCTCATCTTTATTCTGATGGGGGTGATCATAGGGGGGATTCTGCAGGTGCGCCACTTAGGCACCTCCGTAGACCGAATCTTGAAGAACAACTACGTTAGCGTGGTGGCCGCGGAGAACATGAAGGAGTTTTTGGAGCGTCAGGACAGCGCGGCCACCTTCTACCTGGCTGGGCAGGTGGAGAAAGCGCGCAAGCAGTACCAGTTCTTTCGGCCGCTTTTTGCCCAAGCGGCCGATGTCGAGGCCCATAATATCACGGAGCCGGGAGAGCAGCAGCTATCCGATGACATCCAGCGCCAATTCGCAAAGTATCAGAAAGCGATAGAGCGGCTGCTCTACGCAAACCCTCCTATGCCTCCCGAGCAGGCTCGTGCGTACTACTTTCATGTGCTCGAGCCGGCTTTTTTGCGCCTCAAACAGCGCGCTCAGGATGTGCTCGATCTGAATCAACAAGCCATTGTAAAGGCGGATAAACGCGCAAGAACCGAGGCGCGACGTGCTTTTTGGCTGGGCATTACGGCCTCGGTTCTCGCGCTTGGTTTGGCGCTTTTCTTCTCCTACAGAATGGTCAATTCAACTCTCGCTCCGTTGCGTTCTTTGGTGCGTCAGGCCGAAGAGATAGGAGCAGGGCATTTCAACCAGCGCATCGAGGTTCACCGATCCGATGAGATCGGCGCATTGGCACGTGCCTTTAACCGGATGGCCGAGAGGCTTCAAGAGGCACGGCGCGTTGAAGAGGAGCGTTATCAGCGAGCCGAGCGCATGTCGGAAGCGGCGTTGGAAAGTCTTTACGACCCGGTGATAGTGGCCGACGCCGAGGGCAGACTGGTACATGTGAATCGCGCAGCTGAGGGGCTTTTTGGTCCAGAGGCAAACCTTATCGGTAAGCCGATTGATGAAACCATCCGCGATAAGAGCATTGTTACAGCGCTACATAAAGCCATTCATCAACAAAGCGCCTCGGTGGCTGAAGATGAGGCCGGCATGGTGGACCTAGAATATGCTGGCATTCCACGTACCTACCGTTTGCGCACAACCCCTATGAAGGCGGAGGGGGGAGAGCTGCTTGGTGCCGTCGCCGTCTTGGAGGATATCACGCACCTACGCCAACTCGACCGACTGAAAACGGAATTCATCGGCATTGCCTCTCATGAGTTGCGCACGCCAGTGACCTCGTTGCAGCTCTCGGTGGATCTCCTTCAAGAGGGCACTCTCGGCCCGTTAACTCCCGAACAACAAGAGGTTGTTCGATGTCAGAAAGAGGATTTGCAGCGCCTCGATCGCATGATGCGCGATCTCCTCGACATCACCCGTCTTGAAACGGGAGCAACTCCACCGCGATTCGAGATCGTATCGGCTGAACAGCTGGTTCAAAACGCCGTTGAGGCCATAGAGCCTCAGACAAAAGCAAAGAATCTTCACCTACGTGTCGAAGTGTTTCCCCTATTGCCTCCGCTTCGAGCCGATCCTGCCCAGATCAACCGCGTGCTCCTCAATCTGCTCAATAACGCCGTTCGTTTTACCCCCGAGGGAGGACAAATTCATATAAAGGTCTATCCAAAGGATGAGAAGGTCTTCTTTTCGGTGCAGGATACGGGCATTGGCATTCCGCCAGAGTATCTTCCGCGCATCTTCGAGCGGTTTGTACAGGTGCCGGGCGTAGCGCGCAGCGGCGCCGGTTTAGGGCTTTCTATCGCACAGACCATTGTGAAGGCCCATGGAGGTCAGATAACCGTGGAGAGCACTCCAGGAAAAGGCAGCACTTTTACCTTCTATCTACCTGTTAAGGAGCTTTGAAAATGGCCCGCATTCTTGTAATAGATGATGAACCCAATATTTGCCGTATGCTTCAGCTTACGTTGAAAGCGGCCGGCCATGAGGTTGAAGTGGCCTATGACGGCCTTGAAGGCATCGCTAAGTTCGGCAATGGAGACGCATGGGACCTCGTTTTGTTAGACCAAAGAATGCCCGACGTGGAGGGCCTATACGTTCTGAAAGAGCTAAAGGAGCGCAATAGTGATGCAAAGATCATCATGATTACTGCTTTTGGAACGATAGACCTTGCTGTTTCTGCTATGAAGCTCGGGGCGACCGACTTTTTGAGAAAACCGTTCACGGCAAAAACCCTTCGCGGTGCGGTGGAGGCCGCCTTGAATAAGACTGAGGCAGCTCCGGCTGAATCGCAGGGGCTGACCTACGGGTTTACCACGGTCAACGGCTACCACATCGAGTTTCAACCGGATACCGCTCTTTATACCGGGGGTAAGTTTGAACAGACGTTCACCGTTACCAGCCCTTCAGGGGAGAAGAGCCAGTGTAAGGTTGTTCTCTTGCCCCATATCATAGAGCTTGTAAAAGCTTATGCCGACAGGGAGCAGTTTGCCGGCGGTAATCGTTTTTGGCAGGCCCTCTGTGAAGAGGCGTTAGCCAACTATCTTTGGCAGCATGCCGAACTTCCTCCCAACAACCTGTTGCAGGTTGAAGAGCTGACAACCGGCATGCGTCGCTGGATTGATGCCGTGTTGACCACTGTTTAGGAGAAGGAAGCCTCATGGTGTCGGATGCTCAGGAGGAACGCCCCGATCCCGATGCATTGCTTGCCCGTATTAAAGCGGAAGAGCCACAGCAACGAGGGCGCCTGAAGATCTTTCTCGGTTTTGCTGCAGGAGTTGGCAAGACCTATGAGATGCTTAGCGAAGCGAATCGGCGCAAGCAGCGTGGGCAGGATGTGGTGATCGGCTATGTAGAGACGCACGGTCGCAAGGGAACAGAGGCACAGATAGGCGATCTCGAGATCATTCCGCGAAAGAAGATAGAGTATCGCGGTAGGGTTTTTGAAGAGATGGATACGGAAGCCATTCTGCGCCGCAAGCCTCAATGGGTGGTTGTAGATGAGCTAGCCCATACCAACGTGCCCGGCTCTGAGCGGCCGAAGCGCTGGCAAGATGTAGAGTATCTACGTGACCATGGCATCAGTGTGCTGACCACGCTGAACGTTCAGCATTTGGAAAGTCTCAACGACACGGTTTACGACATCACCGGTATTCGTGTGCGCGAGACCGTTCCCGATAGCCTGCTACATGAGGCCGAGATCGTGATGGTAGACATCACCCCGCGCGCGCTGATTCACCGATTAGAGCGCGGAGAGATATATCCTTCCGACAAGATCCAATCCGCTCTCAACAACTGGTTTCGAGAAGGCAACCTCAATGCACTTCGTGAGATAGCCCTTCGGGAAGTGGCTCAAGAGGTAGACCGTGACCTCAGCGATTATCGAAAAGAGCAGCGCATCAAGAAGACCTGGGCAACGAAAGACCGCATTATGGTGTGTATTGCCCCTGAGTTGGCATCGATGCGACTCCTACGGCGCGGATGGCGCATCGCCCAAAGGCTCGACGCGGATATCGTGGCGGTCTACGTGGAGAATCGGCCCCTCACGCCCGAACAGCAAGAACAGTTTCGCAGCGTTTTAGCGCTCGCTGACCAACTCAAGATCCCTGTTGTTACCCTTCACGGTGAAGTGGCCGATCAGCTGATCTCCTATGCTAAAGAGCATCAGATTACACAGATTGTGATCGGCCATTCAAGCCGTTCTCGTTTTCAAGAATTTCTCAAGGGCTCTATTATTCATCGGCTTACCCAAGAGTTGCGCAACATAGACATCCTTATTGTCGCTCCACCCGAAGACGAGGCACTTTAGTTCTCTTCCTGCGTTTGAGGAGGCGTTTCGAGTGGTGGTAGATGCGAATGGGCATGTTCGCCGGAATGATAGTGTGGATGCGAGTGAACGATAGAGCCATGCCGGTGCATATGTTCATGAATGAGGTTGACGCGGTAAAGCAGATCGAGGTGATCGAATAGCTGGGCGGCGGGAATATCGGCAGCAAGCGTGTGGTCTTCCGCCATAATGAGGGCACGCTGGGCAAGCTCCGGCACGAGGTGAAGATCGTGGGTGCTAATGATCAAGGTTTTTCCAGCCCTATGAAGCGCCTGCAACAGCTCCGAAAACTGCACTTGGGAGCGCGGATCGAGGCCGGTGGTCGGCTCGTCGAGTAGGAGCACATCGGGGTTTGTGGCCAAAACACACCCAAGAGCAACACGTCGCTTTTCTCCGTGGGAGAGGAGGAAAGGAGGGCGTTCTAGCAGCATCTCCACTTGAACAAGGCGAGCCACATCGTGCACGCGCTGCAGGACCTCCTCGTAAGGCAGCCCCAGATGAAGCGGTCCGAAAGCTAGCTCCTCGCGCACGGTGGCGGAGAACAACTGGGCATCGGCATTTTGAAACACGAAGCCCACGCGCCGTCGAAACCGATGGGCGTTGCGCTCCACGTTGAGAAAAGCTTCGGTTAGCGGCTCGCCAAAAGCAAGCACTTCCCCTTCTTGTGCAAAAAGCAGCCCTCCGAGCAGCTTTAGGAGGGTAGACTTCCCACAGCCATTAGCGCCTAATAGCGCCACGCTTTCCCCCGCGCGCAGCTCTACCGAGATGTTGGAGAGCGCCGGAGTTTCTGGGTTGTAGCGATAGCTTACCTGTTTTAGAACAAACAGATTGTCTAACGAAGAGGAGACTGGAGACGATGCCTGTTGTGGTTTCATCAAAAGTGACGCCCTCCTAGGAAAGTAAAGCCCATAACTAAAAATACGGCGAGAAGAAACAGGGTATCGGCAAAACGCCAACGCAGAGTACGCATCACCTGCACCCGGCCGGTAAAGCCTCGCGCGATCATGGCGGCGTGTACTTCATCGGACAGGTAGAGAGTCTTCGCAAAGAGACTCCCGATGCTCCTGCCTGCAAAGCGACGCCCCTCGGCATGCTCTATACGGCCGACCTGACGGCTTTTGCGGGCCGTGAACATCTCATCGGCAGCCTGCATCAGTACAGTAAGGTAGCGATGGGCCATCCCTAAAACTAGCACAAAGATACGTGGCGCTCCGAGGCACTGCATGGCATAGAGAAGGTCACGCCAGCGCGTGGTAAGCGGCAGAAGCGCAGCAAACGAGACCGCGGTGCCCACCCGCAATACCAGCAGCAGCACGCCTTGCATTCCAGAGGCGGTGAGGCAGAGGAAGGGATGATGGCATAGCACTAGCAGGGGGCGGCCAGGCGTAACGATGTTGAGAGCCGACGGCAAAGCAACGAGCAGCACGAAGACCGGCGCCGTAAGCCAAACCCGTTTAAGGAAGGCCGGAAGGGGAATCTGGGAGATTTGCGTCAGAACGAGGGCCAGTAAGGTTAGTCCAAGGAGGGGTAAAAAACGTTCTTGGAGCGTTGCCAAAAAGGCCAGCAGAAGCAACCCGATGAGGCGAGCGCGGGGATCGAACTGCTGGAGGAAACCTTTGCGCGAAGCACTCTCCTCTCCGCGAAGGGCTATGGTAGCTCCTGCGGCAAGTTCGGCGAGGGTTCGTTCTAAGAAGGGGGAACCTTTTCGAAGCGCGCGACTCTCGATGGTTGTTGACGAGGCTGTGTTTGTTGCGAGCCACGACGGCAACGGGGATGAGTGCGATGAAGGGGACAACAAAGTTGCAGACCTTTGTTGGCGCTGCTCCTCGTGGCGCATCCAGAGGCGGCCGGCTAACAGCAGAAGCCCCGCTATAGCGGCAGTGCCCAAGAAGCCAGCGGCTATATAACCCCAGATGTTCATACCGGTCTCCGGTTGGGCATAGTCGGGCAGAAGTCCATGGTAGCCCTTTTCAAATCTCGCCATGCCCGGAGGCACATAGCCCGGCCTTCGCAACAGATGTTCTATTTGCGCTTTAATATCCTGTGCGCCCCACTCTCCAAAAGCGCTTCCGTTCGCCAAAAGCCCTAGGGGAGAGAGCAGAACCATCAGCAATAAGATGATAATCGCCCAGCGTGTCTGCACACCGCTGCGCTCTAAGGCCGTATCTCCTGTATTGTAAAGAGGATGACCGGCAACCTGCAGGTAGCGCACAGCAAAAGTGGTGACGATGGCCTCCGCTGGGCCGGCTACCAGAAGATGCGCTGCGAGCATCGCCGGCACAGAGATATCGAGCCCAAAGGGAAAGTAGAGAGCACGTCCGTCGGCCGTGTGAAAGAGCATCGGCTGAAGCCCCAATAAGACGCCCACCACGGCGGCGGCCGCGTTAATGCCGCAGTAGGCGCCTAGTCCGGCGCAGATGGCGCGCCACAGCGAGTTGCTGGGGGAGCGCCCGGCCAGCAGCCGATAAACAAAATAGCCCACGAACGGCAATACGAAGGCCATGGTAAAGCAGTTGGCCCCATAAGCGAGGATGCCGCCATCACCAAACAGAAGCGCTTGGATGGCGAGGGCGACGGAAACCCCAATGCAGGCTGCCCAAGGCCCCAGCATCACCGCAAGAAGGGTGCCAGCTACCGGATGCGCCGTTGTCCCTCCAGGCGCGGGCACGTTAAAGAGCATCACGGTAAAACTGAAGGCCGCTCCCAACGCAAGCAGCGGAGTCTGACGTAGCCCGATCTCCTTGCGGACGCGCTTGCCTGCAGTCACCCAAACGGGCGCCATGGTGGCAGCCATTACCGCGCAAGTGGAGGGGCTGATAACACCATCTGGAATATGCATAACGCCTTGCTTGTCTCCCTCCTTAAGCGATTATGTTACACGCAAAGCCATCTCTCTGTCTACCCTACGCTAGGCGGCGCATACGGGGCACAAAAAAGAGGAGCAAGATAGCTTCTTGCTCCTCTTCGCAACACCTCCTTCACCCTCTATGGGGAACTCGTTGAGCTGCTTCCACCTCCGGGGGAAGGGCCACCTCCTCCCATGTTCAGATGCGGCCGGGGGCGATTTGGGTTTGCCGGTAAGAGCTGAGGCGGATGCGGCGGTTTGCCTGTTGGTTGCGGGTTGCCCTCATCACTTTGCGACTGACAGCCCCACAGACCGCCCAACAACAACAGGCACATCCAACCTCCTATAAGCACCTTACGCAGGCAACACCTCTTTTGTAGGTCGCTCTCTTTGTTGCGCATACTAGTAGCTCGGATCCCATTCATAGGCGTTGGTGTCTATCACTTTGGCATTGCCGCTGCCGTCGGGCTGGAAGTTCGTGCCGGCTACCAAGGCTCCCACTTTCTGGTACTTCGTATGCCCATCCACAAAGGCCACATTGGCACCGCCCTGCGGGATAACTCCCGATTGATATCCGGTGCTGTTATGGCGGAAAGAGGCGCCACCGTATCCGGGGAAGTCATAGTACTTTGTGTAGTCGTTAGCCTGTCCCGTCCAGCCGATGCTGTAGGAGTCGCAGTCTGTGTTGGCGTAGGCATAGCAGTTGATGGGTGGGTCTACCGTGGTGCCTACGGGCACCCAGACATACTGATGGTCCGCCGTTGCATAGTCTACACCCACCGAGTCGAGAAACAACACGACCTGAGCGGGGCGGTTCACCGCCGCAAATTTAAGCGGTATCCACAGATCGTTGCCATAGGCATCGGAGCCGGCATAGCGCGACAGATAGCCGTAGTTAAGGCCATATCCGCCATAGAGGAGGGAGCGGTTGTTGCCGCTCATAACGAAGCTAAGTTGGGCCTCATCCGGGCAGACGGTGAGGAACTTGTTTTTGACGTAGGGTTGGATGAGGGCTGTCCATGGGCTATAGTTTCGGTAGACGGTGCCGTTGTCGCGCAGAAGGGGCTCTTGGAAAGCAACGAAGGGCACGAAAGTTTCATCGTAGTCCTGTCCATACATGAGGATGGCGGTGGCCAGTTGCTTGGAATTGCTAAGGCAGGCGGTTTTGCGGGCTTGTTCCCGTGCTTGGGCAAAGACAGGGAACAGAATCGCTGCAAGTATCGCAATTATTGCGATAACTACAAGCAACTCAATGAGGGTAAACCCTCGCACTGCGTCTTTTGTCCGCACATGACGGTGAGAGAACATCTGTTTCATTTTCATTTTGCCTCCGAAGATGTTTGGTTTTTGACCGATTGCACAGAAGGCTCCTCGTTTTTGAGGAACCTAAAGCCTCATCTCCTCAGGTATGGGGAGATGTGATGAGCAGACCGCTTTCTGGTGAAGGTATCCGTCCTCGGTTGTCCGCTACGGTGCGAGGCAAAACACAACAGAGTGCGAAACTTACAAACGTCTCTGTATTAGCTCCTCTAGCATCTAACAGAAAAAAACTCTTATGCAAGAGGCCTATTTTGTCTATCTTCAAAATTATAACCTATTTACGTCTGGATGTCAAGTTGCGGACGATAGCTCTAATAGACGGTGACAGCGTAAGCACTGGGATATGCAAGCCCGTACTCACCTTGATTTCTCTCATAGGTGTTTATGGTATTATGGAAAATACGAAGGCGGTGGAACGACCGACGCGTTGGAGTGTGCACTGCTACCGATGAACGAGCAGGATTTTGTGAACGAACGTGAGGCCGATTGGCAAGAGTTAAGCCGTATCGTGCAGAAGGCCGATACGCGCCGTGGGGTGCGTGCATTAGATAGAGAAGACCTGTTGCGGTTTATGAGGCTCTATCGGCGTGTCTCCTCTGATCTTGCCTATGCGTCGGCGCATGCGCTTAGCGAAGACATTGTGAGTTATCTCAACGGGTTGGTGGGGCGCGCTCAAGCGATTTTATACGAGTCCGAGACCTCTTCTAGTCCGTTTCGATCCGTGCTCCACTTCTACAACTATGAATTCCCGGCGCTTTTGCAGCGTCGGTGCGGCTATTTTCTTGCCGCTTTGACCATCTTTCTTATTGGCATTGGGCTGGCCTACTGGATGGTAATAACCTCGCCGCCAAGGCTCAACCTGTTTATTCCTAAGGAGTTTCGTGCCAGCGTACGTGCTTGGAAAAGCGGCAAGATCGCAGCGCCCCCATCGGCGGCCTTTTCGGGAAAGCTGATGACCCACAATTTTCAGGTAGCCATTATGGCCTATGCCACAGGCCCGGCCATCTGCGTTCCCACCACCTATCTCTTGTTCTACAACGGAGCTGTGCTGGGAGCGATGTCGGCCTTAATGACGGAGGTGCATCGTCACGCCACCTTTTGGCCTGGCATTCTGCCACATGGTATTGCCGAGATCACGGCCACCCTCATTGGAGGAGCTGCTGGGCTTATGATGGGTGTTGCTCTGCTGCTCCCCGGCCCCTATCGTCGAAAAGAGGCCTTTTTACAAGCCGGTAGGGAGGGCGTGCAGCTGCTGCTGGGCACCATTCCGCTCTTTGTGTTTGCGGGCCTGATCGAAGGCATGTTTTCTCATCTCGCGGTGCCTGCGTGGCTTCGCCTTACCTTTGCCGGGTTAAACGGCGTTTTCTGGTATCTCTACCTATTCTTGCCTCGGCGTCCACCTATTTTGGGAGGGGAGGAAGCGGAATCAAGCGGCCGAAGGAACTGACTTCTTGTGCGTTTCGTAACTCTCCTAAGAGTCTCTCCGCTTTGGAGTTTTCAATCGCATGAGTGGAAACGACACGATAAGCGCTTCCCTTGAAGTTCTTCGCAACCTGCGTCAACGCTACCCAGAGACCGCCTTTCTTGCGCTTGGCCAAACCGTGTTTTGGGATGAGCCGATGAAGGCCGTGTTGCGCCGTCTGCTCGATCAGGCGCAACTTGGGGGCAAGATGGTAGTAGGTGTTCACGATACGGACTACTTTGCTCGCACGCGCCTGCCCAATGCCGGTGAGGCGCGTTTTGCCCTCTTGCCCCACAATGACGGTTCGACACGGGCGCTTTGGTCAGCTGCTGGGGAGATCTCCGCCCTTTTCGGCAGCGAAACGTTCCCTACACGTCACGATTTTACCGCGTATGGGGTGCCCTTACGCCGTCTAGCGACAACAGACCCGCGGGGCAAGCAGGCCTTTATTGATGAGGTAACCGAGGCGTGGGGCTGGCGCGGGCTTGCCTATTTGGGTTCAAGTGACCTTATCGCTAACGCCGTGCTCCTCAAAGATGTGGAGGAGGGACTGCTGCAGCTGCTCTCTTGGGGGTTTGAAAATAGTTGGGAGCAGATCGGCCCACAGTGTTGTCACCAGGAAGCCCGCAAGGTGGGAGAGGCGCTGCTTCAATGGTGTAAGGACTACTGTCAGCAGCATCCCAATGCCACGCTCTCCCAGCTCTATCGCGCGCTCCTTCCTCACCTCTATTCGCTCCTTCTCGGCCATCCGCCCACCGATCTTGAAGTTACCTGCACCTCCGATCTTCTACGTTTCAACACGCAGACCGCTTCCCTGCCGCGATTTCGCATCGTGTCGTTGTTTCTCAACCCGGCCACACGGGAAACCGCCGTGCAGGCCTACAACAGCGTCGTGGCAGGCAGCGAGATCTACACGCTCGATCGCTTCGGGGCTGGGGCGCTTCCCTTCGACTGTCTTGTGCCGGGAAGAGGCCGGGGCACCTTGAGAATAACACCGCGTGTGCTCTTCATCGAAACCC
The DNA here is from genome assembly GCF_000427095.1 of Chthonomonas calidirosea T49. NCBI lineage: Bacteria > Bacillati > Armatimonadota > Chthonomonadia > Chthonomonadales > Chthonomonadaceae > Chthonomonas > Chthonomonas calidirosea. The sequence continues at coordinate 1,823,885 of NC_021487.1, read as the reverse complement.
GCGCGCCCATCGCCATTCCACTCAAAGCCCCCATTGAAACGGTAGAGGCGTTGGCCGAAGTGCTAACCGCCTACCTTGGAGATCAGATCACTTTAGTTGGAAAAGCCATTACGCTTATCTCGATGTTCGCTCAGGAGTTCATCTGTGTCTTCAATGAAGAGGGTTCGATGTACGTTTGGCGTACGCGCCAGATGAACCAGAGGTTGAGAGAACAGGGCATTCCCATAGAGGCTCATCCCCTGTTACGTTTGCGCTACCGAACGTGGGATGCTTTGGAGGTCGCCAATGCGACGCTACGCCCCACAGCGCACATTGCCCATGCGTTTGGCCGCCCCTCGCTGCTCTGCTCGGAGTTTGCCGCCGACTGGAGATCGTCGCTAGAGCGCCAAGAGAGGCTTACCCAACAGATCAAAGTCCTGCGCAAACCGATGGACTTGATCCGCTTTTTGGAACAGCAAGATCCCGTTGGCGCTTGGGCCGATCGGGCAGCAGCATACGACACGGCCAATCGCGAGCTGATTGAGCTGCAGAGGGAGGTACAGCCGTTGCGAGAACGCCTTAAGGTGGCACATGAACGCCTTTATCAGCTGAAGCAACAGGAACAGGCGGTTCAACGCGAGATGGGGCAGCACTATCGCAGCGTGAAGGAGTGGAATGCCGAAGCGCAGGCACAACGCGCGCAGTATCAGAGGACTCTAGAGCGCATTGCCCACGAGAAGAAGCAGATACGTATGCAGATCGTCTCGTTGCGAGCTGCCCTGCTAAAACAGGAGCGCGGTGAGAGGGCACAAGCGGCACGGGCCGCTCGCTTAAAGGTACATTTGGAGGCAGAACGAGCGCGCCTGCAACTTGTGCGGTATGCTCTCCTCACTTTGCGCGGGCTTCCTCACACCAATCACCGGCCTTCGGCATGGTGGCTGCCCATGCTTTCACCTTCAGGCGAGTGGTTTCGACGCATTGTAGAAACCACCACCGTCTATACCGAGCCGCTACTGTAGCGCTGATCTACCGGGGAGATGCTACGATAATTGCGAAGCAAGCATCTCGCGCGCATGCTGGCGTACCGTATCGGTAACCGCGTTGCCGCCTAGCATGCGGGCTATCTCTTCGATGCGCTGTTCCGAGGTGAGCGGCGTTACCTGCACTATTGTGCGCTCACCCATAACTCGCTTCTCAATCGCAAACTGATGTTCGGCACGGCTTGCAATAGGTGCAAGATGGGTAATGCACAGCAGCTGCGCCCTTTTTGCAAGCGCTGCCATTTTCGCGGCGATCACGCTGGCCGTACGCCCCCCAATGCCCACATCTATCTCATCGAAGACCATGGTGGGCAGTTCTTGGCGTAGCGACATGGCCGTCTTAACGGCGAGCATTACCCGAGAGATTTCACCGCCGGATGCTACCTTCACAAGCGGCCTTAGCGGCTCTCCGGGGTTGGTAGATAAAAGGAACTCCACGCGATCGGCCCCTTGCATCGAGGGCTCGGTGGCCTGCAGTTCCACTTGGAAGCGCGCACGCTCCATGCCGAGCTCTTGCAGTTCCTGTTGTATCAGCTTTTGGAACTCTTCGGCCGCGGCTCGGCGCAAGCTGCTTAATCGCTCGCACTGCTCCGACAACCTCGCTTCCAAACGGGCAATTGCCTGATCCAAGTCACGGCTGCGCTCCTCACTATGCGTGAGCGCATGTAGTCTGCGTTCGGTGTCATCGCGGTACTGCAAAATCTCTTCGATAGTGGCACCGTACTTGCGCTTAAGCGTGCGGAGAAGCTCCAGGCGCTCCTCTATCGCCTGCAACCGCTCCGGAGAAAACTCGATGTTCTCCTGATATCGGCCGAGTTCACGCTCGACTTCACTTAGTTCGTAAAGGGCCGAGCGAACCGTCTCTAGTAGCGCATTAAGCCTTTCGTCAAAAGAGGCCGCCTCCGCCAAGGCTCGTTCTACTCGATCGAGCGTTTCAATGGCCCCGCCTGTATCCTCGTTACTTAGCCCTAAAAGGGCGGCCGTCACGTTTTCTGCCAAGCGTTGTGCGTTTGCCACGCGTCTATGTTCAGCGGCAAGCTCCTCATCCTCCCCAACAACCAGTTTGGCCGAATCGATCTCGCGAATCTGAAACTGATAGAGGTCTAGCAGCTGCATGCGTTCGCGAGCCTCTTTCTCCAGGGCCTGCCGCTCTTGCCGTAAGTTCTGCAACTCCGTCCACGTAACAGCAAGGGCAGACTTTGCTTCCAGAAGCGGTTGGCCTCCCCACTCATCGAGGATATCTCGATGGCGCGATTGCGAGAGCAGGGACTGATGTTCGTGTTGACCATGAAGGTCTATCAGCCATTCGGCTAGCGTTTTAAGCTGAGCCACCGTGGCAGGACGACCGGCGATGCGACAAAGGGAACGCCCATTGGATTGGATTTCGCGCGAGAGCAACAAAAGGCTCTCTTCGGGTTCAAACCCCATCTCTTGGGCGATCGCGGCGATGTGTGGCAGGCGACTGAGGTCGAACAGTGCGTCTACGACCGCTTTGTCGGCACCGGCGCGCACCATGGTGGGGTCTGCTCGCGCTCCTAATGCGAGGCCAAGCGCATCAATGAGAATAGATTTGCCCGCGCCGGTCTCTCCGGTAAGCACATTGAAGCCCGGATAGAACTCGATGTCAAGATGATCAATAATCGCTAGATTTCGCACAGAAAGTCGTATCAGCACGGCCAACAGTCCTCTCTTTTTGAAGAAATATGACGTTCCATCTGCATTTTACCTATGTGCCAAGGCGACCTGTTGAGACCGGTGGAAAAAGTAATACAGTAGCATTTTCTGTGCGATGGGGGCTGCTGCCTGTGCCCCATAGCCACCGCCTTCTACCATAACAGCGATGGCGATGCGCGGATGCTGTACAGGAGCAAAGCAGATGAAGAAGGCGTTATCCTCTTTTTTGCCTTGGCTATAGGCCTGGGCGGTACCGGTTTTACCGGCGATGGAGAGCCCTGGAATAGCGATGCCCGCAGCCGTACCACCGGGTTGAACGGCCATCTCCATTCCCTGCACGATGGCCTGGCGTGTTGCCGGACTAAAGCCTATCTGCCCTCTCACTTTGGGTTCCACGGGCTGGACCCTGCCGGTGATAGGGTCAATAATGGCATTAACAAAATGGGGGCGCCACAGCGTGCCGCCGTTGGCAATGGCCGCCACATAGTCTGCGAGCTGAAGCGGAGAGACGCGCAGATAGCCCTGTCCAATAGAGAGGTTGAGGGTGTCGCCGGGATACCAAGGGCCTCGTCCCGTCTTCTTTTTCCACTCTGGGGAGGGCAGTAGGCCGGGGGTTTCGGTAGGAATATCAATACCGGTGCGGCTTCCGAGCCCATAACGTTTTGCCCAAGCCACAATGGCTTCTGGGCCAGCGAGAAGCCCCACATGAAAAAAGTAGACGTTGCAGGAGGCCCCGATAGCCCGATAGAAGCCGGTAGTGCCGTGGACCTCATCGCAATGAAAAAGTCGAGAGCCGAGCCGCAAATAGCCGGGACAATAGAACTGCGTTTGTGGGGTGATGACCCCGCTTTGCAAACCGGCGGTAGCGGTGATGGGTTTAAAGGTGGAACCACAAGCAAAGGCGCTGTCAGAAGCACGGTTGATCAAGGGATGGGCGGGGTCTTTGAGCAGCTTACTGTATATCTTGCCATACTGATTTAAGTCATAAGAGGGCCAGCTGACAAAAGCGAGCACCCCACCGTTGTTGGGATCGAGCGCCACCACAGCACCGTGGTGGCCTGTATCTTCTAAGGCCTGTGCCGCCACTTTTTGAAGACCAAAGTCGAGCGCCAGCTTAAGTGTTTTTCCGGGAATGGGCGGGATCTCCTGACCCTGTCCCAAGATACGCCCGCGCGCGTCCGTCTCGTAGTCGGTTTCACCTGCTTGACCACGAAGAACCGACTCGTAGGTTCGTTCAAGCCCAAAAATGCCAACAAGGTCGTCCATGTGATAGCCACGGCTTTTCCAACGCGCATAGAGTTCGCTGGTAATAGGTCGGGTAATTCCAAGAAAGGACGAGCAGAGCCCATCGTCGCTGTAGTAACGAACGGGCTCGCGAGTGATGAAGACCCCGGGCAGGTCAAAGCTCTCCTCTTCTACTCGGATGAGGGTTTTGATATCCACATCCTTATCAATAGGCATGGGATCGTAGCGGCTGACCTGTTGTACCCATTTCGTTAGCTGATTTTGAAGGTCAGAGGCAGAAAGATGAAGCAGCTCAGCAAGTCGTGGAAGCGTTTGCGGATGTTTGCGAATATCGTCTGGGAAGATAGAGATAATGTAGCGCAACCGATTGGCAGCGAGGATATACCCGTTTCTGTCTTCGATAAGACCACGAGGGGCGATGCGGCGAATATGTTTGTACTGAAGATTTCGGCACTGTTCGGCAAGCTCTTTGCCCTCTACCACCTGCAGATACCAGAGACGAGCAACAATCGCTAAAAGCAAGAGAAAGATAATGCCATAAAGTAGGCGCAAACGCCTTAGATCGGGCGCATGTTCTGGTGCCTCAATGGGGCTGGTGATCGGTTTCTCCGCCACTTGCGCTACCTCCTCTTTTTCTTACCGCAGAAGAACGGGCTAAAGTCACAGCTGGCTATAGGCTAACTCTTCTAGTTTACACGCAAAGTTGGCTTTTGGCGCCGATGGCAACGTTTGGTTTTGGTATATTGGGGTAAGGGAGGCCGGTTAGCAGGAAACAATGGGGGCTTTCGAGAATAGAACTTTGTCTACTTTTCACAAAGGAGGAAAACCGTTAAAATAGCGGAGAGTTCTAAATATAGCGGCGACCGGGTTCAACAGCACTAAATAACGGCATCTACTGTGTTCAGAACGGGTCGGCAACGGTCTCGTTGTCGCGCCCAAGGCCGCTGCCAGCTTCCGGGCGTGATGGCGGGTAGACGGGCCTGTAGAGCGTTTTTCCTAGAGCGCTTTGCGCTTAAACGGATTTCCAAACGTCGCTTCCTGCTTTCATTTCCATCTCTTTTTGGGGGTAGTCGCCATGTCGAGCAGCTTTGTTCACGTCCATTGCCATTCGGAGTACAGCCTTTTAGACGGGGCCAATCGGCTTTCTGCGCTTGTACAACGTGCGGCAGAGCTAGAGATGCCCGCTCTTGCCCTCACCGATCATGGCGTGATGTATGGAGTGGCGGACTTTTATGAGCGTTGTAAAGCGGCCGGAGTGAAGCCCATTCTAGGGGTAGAGGCCTACGTCGCTCCGCGTCGTTATACCGACAAGCAACCCAAGCTCGATCAGGCAGCCTACCACATGGTTTTATTGGCCCGCAATCTGCAGGGCTATAAAAATCTCCTCAAACTCACCTCTATCGCGGCCTTAGAGGGTTTTTACTATAAGCCCCGCATCGATCGCGACCTCATCCAGCGTTACTCCGAGGGGCTTATTGGCACCTCTGCTTGTCTTGGCAGTGAGATCTGCACGGCCATTCTCAGTAAAGATTATAAGCGCGCCCTCGACACGGCGGCCTACTATAAAGATGTGTTTGGAGACGGCAACTTCTATATCGAGCTGCAGAATCACTCTCTGCCCGAGCAGATCGAGTGCAACGAGCATCTGCTTAAAATCGCTCGTCAACTTCGTTTGCCGGTTATCTGTTCCAACGATGTGCACTATCTCAGCAAACAGGATGCCGATGCGCACGACATTCTGCTCTGCATCGGAACCGGCTCAACGGTCAACGACCCCGACCGCCTTCGCTACGCCACCCAAGAGTTCTATCTGAAGAGCGAGCAGGAGATGCGGGCGCTTTTCGCCGACTATCAAGAGGCGGTCGAGAACACGTTGGGCATCGCCGAGAAGTGCAATGTAGAGTTAGAGTTTGGCCGTTGTCCTCTCCCCTGTCCGGATATTCCTCCGGGGCTTACCCCCCATCAATACCTAACACAGTTGGCCGAGGAAGGGCTACGACAGCGCTACAACGGCAATCCTTCCGAAAAGGTTATCGCGCGTCTGCGCTACGAGCTGGACATCATCGAAAGAACCGGTTTTTCGCAGTACATTCTCATTGTGCGCGACTTTGCCCGCTTTGCCGCCCAAAAGGGCATCTTTTTCGGGGTACGCGGTTCGGCTGCCGGCAGCCTTGTCTCTTATCTCATCGGTATCACCGATGTAGACCCTGTGGAGTACGGCCTTACCTTCGAGCGCTTCCTGAATCCGGAGCGCGTTCAGATGCCGGATGTGGATATGGATTTTGAGGATGCCCGCCGGGCCGAGGTTATCGAGTACGTGACCAAAAAGTATAGCCCTCATCAAGACGACCCAACCCAAGCCCGTGTCGCCCAAATCATCACTTTCGGAACCCTTCAGGCGCGGGCCGTGCTGCGCGATGCCGGCCGTGCCCTCGGAATGCCGATGGCCGATGTAGAGCGCCTCTGCAAGATGATTCCTACCCATCCTATCGGCATCACAATAGATAAAACCCTTGAGATCAATCAGGAGTTTCGCAACGCCTATGTTCGAGACCCGCAGGCGAAAAAGCTGATTGATACGGCGCGACGCCTAGAGGGCATTGCCCGCCATGCCTCCGTCCATGCCGCCGGCGTGATCATATCGCACGAACCTCTCGTGGAGTACACCCCGCTCACCCGCTCGGCCGATGGGGGCTGCGTTACTCAGTACGTGGCCTCAACCCTTGAAAAGATCGGTCTCTTGAAGATGGATTTTCTGGGCCTTATCAACCTTTCTATTCTGGCCCAAGCGGTGCGCAATGTGGAGCAAACTACCGGCAAAAAGATAGATGTGCGCAAGCTGCCCCTCGACGATCCCAAAACCTTCGAGCTGTTGGCACGAGGAGAAACGGTAGGGGTGTTCCAACTGGAGTCGCCTCAGATGCGGCGCTACATTGCGGAGCTAAAACCCTCCAGCGTGCGCGACCTCGCGGCCATGGTAGCTCTCTATCGCCCCGGCCCTATGGCCCATATCCCACGTTTTATCCGTTGTAAACATGGGCTGGAAAAGATCGAATATCCCCACCCATGGTTGGAAGATATCTTAAAAGAGACCTATGGGGTCATCGTCTATCAAGACCAGGTGATGCAGATCGCCCAGGTGATCGCGGGCTATACGCTAGGGCAGGCCGACATTCTTCGGCGTGCGATGGGCAAAAAGAAAAAGGAAGAGATGGTAAAACAGCGCGCTAACTTCTTGGCCGGAGCAAAAGCCAAGGGGGTGCCGGAGAAGAAAGCGAACGAGATATTCGACCTTATGGAGCCGTTTGCTGGCTATGCCTTCAATAAGGCGCACGCCGTGTGTTATGCCATGGTAGCCTATCAGACGGCCTACCTCAAAGCCAACTATCCTGTAGAGTACATGGCGGCGCTTATGGCCTGCTTCAGCGAGAAGAGCGACAAGCTCGTAACTTGCATGGAAGAGTGCAGGCGCATGGGCATTACGGTGCTGCCGCCCGACATTAATGTCAGTCAGGCCGACTTCACCGTGGAACCGCTGCCCAACGGTGCCAAGGCCATTCGCTTTGGACTATCGGCCATCAAAAATGTGGGTCGAGCCGCTGTAGAGGCCATTCTAAAAGCGCGACAGGAAGGCGGGCCGTTTACCAGTTTAGTGGACTTCTGCTGTCGCACTTTGGGCAATGAAGGGGGCGTCTCTCGTTCCACTGTGGAAACGCTGATCCTTGCCGGCGCTTTTGCAAACCTGCCCAAGCACAGCAATCGGCATGCGCTCATGGAGGCGCTCGACGCCTGCTGTCAGGCCGCAGCGCGCGTCCAACGCGACAAGAAGCTGGGACAAGCCTCCCTTGCCGATATCTTTCTCTCCAACGAGACGACTGTCGAAGAGGTAACCATTCCCGATGTGCCCGACTATCCTTCGCTTCAGCTGTTGGGGTATGAGCGTGAGCTACTCGGCTTGTATATCTCCGAACATCCGCTGCAGGCCTTTCAAGAGACCTTCCGACGTCGCCGTGTTACCTCTATTGCCGATCTGCCCGATCTGCCTGACAAGCAGGAGGTGTTGATCGGTGGGATCGTGACATCGGTCAAGCTGTTTACCTCTAAAAAGAGCGGGGAGCCTATGGCCTTTTTCACGTTGGAAGATATGACGGGCAGCGTCTCGTGCACCATCTTTCCAACGGCCTTCGCGGCTCAACGTCAGAACTTAGAAAAAGATCGCGTGGTGCTGGTGCGTGGGCGTACGAGCCATCGAGAGCGCGTACGTGATGACGACGAGGACGACAGGCCCATCGTCGAGATACTGGCGGAGGAGATCTCCCCCCTTACCGAAAGCATGGTAAGTGCGGCCCACAAGGCGAACCGCATCGTGGTGCGCCTCGACCCTAACCGCCCGGAGACGCTGCGCTTCGTGCGCGACACGATCGAGCAGCATCGGGGAAATGGAAACGCCTGCCCGGTGTATCTGCGCATCAACCGGCGCGATAAAACGTATGAGATGCGCACCGAGCTCTTAGCGGAGTATACCGACGATTTTCGACAGGCGGTCGAACATTTTTTGGGGCGTCAGGCCGTGTGGGTAGAATAGAAGAAAAGACATCTCTGAAGGATTTCCGAACATGATCAGGGTTGCCATTTGCGGCGCCGCTGGGCGCATGGGGCGTGAAGTGACCCGTGCCGTTTCAGAGGCGGAAGACATGCAGCTGGTTGCGGCCATCGATCTACACCACATCGAGGAGGACGTCGGCAGCCTGGCTGGCATTGCGCTGCTTGGTGTAAAGGTGGAGAGCGACTGGAAGGCGGCAGCCCTTCGGGCACGACCGGACGTGATGGTGGATTTTTCGGTGCACACGGCCGTACTGCCTAACGCTCTGATCGCTTTGGAGTTGGGCATTTCTCCGGTTATCGGCACAACGGGCCTGTCCGAAGAGGAGGTGGCCCGTCTTGAAACGACCGCCAAGGAACGCAAGATAGGTGCCTTTCTCGCGCCCAACTTCGCCATTGGGGCCGTTCTTATGATGCAGTTTGCCGCTCAGGCGGCGCGCTACTTGCCCGATGTCGAGATCATTGAACTGCATCATGAAAAGAAGGTGGACGCCCCTTCAGGTACCGCCATGCTCACCGCTCAGCGCATTGCGGAGGCGCGCCGTGCAGCGGGGGTACACCCAACTGCCGCGCCGGAGGGCGCTTTTGAAAAAGCCCCGGGGGCGCGGGGAGGAGTTGTGGATGGGGTCCCGGTGCATAGCGTTCGCCTCCCCGGTTTCGTGGCGCATCAGGAGGTTATTTTGGGAGGGGTAGGGCAGACACTCACCCTTCGTCACGACTCAACCGACCGACGCTCCTTTATGCCCGGCGTGCTCTTGGCCATTCGGAAAGTGCGCTCTCTGTCAGGGTTGGTGGTTGGACTTGAAAACCTGCTTTAACGGCTAGCACGATGGAGGAACGAGCGCCTCTTTTGCCGGATATTCTTGTCCCTGGGCTTGACGTGGTCTTTGTGGGAGCGGCACCGAGCTTTTGGGCCGCGCAGGTAGGGCATTACTATGCAGGGCCGCGCAACCGTTTTTGGCAGTTGCTTTACCATGCCGGTTTCACGCCGCGCCTACTGCAACCCGAAGAGGATGTGACTCTTCCCGCCTATGGCATCGGCCTCGTCGCCCTTTTTACTCATATCGCAAGCAACGCTAACCATCTTTTGCCCGAACCGTCTTCCCTCCAACGTGAACAGCTGATCGAGCGCCTGATCGCGGCGGCACCGCGCTGGGTCTGTTACAACGGCAAGGATGTCTATCGAATGGTAACCGGGCGGGAGTGCAGACGATGGGGGGAGCAGAAGGAGCAGCTGGGTGCCGCGCGCACATTTGTTGTCATTAGCTCCAGCGGTCGCGCCGACGGTTGGGGGCATGAACGCCTTATGCTGTATAAGGAGCTGTACGACTGCGTCTACCCAGCAGGCGCTAAAAGCGCAACACGGCCGCACTAGATTTAAAGACAGCCTCCGCGTCTTGAACAACGGGTAGGGCTTCCGAGCCCACAATCGCGCCTCTTCGTTGCTGAAGACCACAAGCAGAAAAGACGATAGTTATTCTCTCTGCGGCTCATCCTCGTGTGCCCGATAAAGAGCGCTTGTGATGCGTTCCGGAATGGCAGTTTTTCTATAACAATATCTAACAATATTGCTATCTTATGGGGGACAACTTCGAAAAATCTGATGTAGAATAAGCACATCGTTTCGGCCTGCCGCCCTTCGAAGTCCACGTTGGGGGGTATAGGCAGATGGAGCAAGAAGATGCAAGCGGTTCGCATAGTGGGGAAGCAACGGTGCGAATTGGTGGAGTGCCCAAAGCCGTCGCCATGGGGAGATGTGGTGGTGATAAAGGTTGAGGTAACCCCCATGTGCACCGAATACAAAGCCTATCGGGATGGATATGTGGTGGATTGGCCGGGTCATGAGGCCGCCGGCGAGGTGGCCGAGATCGCTCAGCCTGGGCGTGTGAAGGTGGGCGATAGAGTGGTTGTGATGCCAAACTACCCCTGCGGGCGCTGTTGGCTCTGTTTGAGGGGTGAATATATTCACTGCCAGCACAACCTCGATATTCTTATGACGACCGGTAACATGGCCGGTATCGCCACCTACGCCCAGTTCCTGCTGAAGCCCGATTGGCTTCTGGTGCCTGTGCCTGATGACATTCCCTTACACCATGCGGCCATGGCCTGCTGTGGGCTAGGGCCGACCTTTGGGGCTATGGAGCGTATGCGGGTAAACGCCTTCGACACAGTGCTCATCACCGGCATGGGGCCGGTTGGGCTGGGAGGCGTTATCAACGGAGTGATGCGCGGTGCCCAGGTGATCGCGGTGGAGGGCCACCCCTATCGCGCCGCACTGGCACGAGAGCTTGGAGCAGCCCATGTGCTCGACCCACAACAGACGGATGTTTTGCAGCAGATAATGGAGATCACCAAAGGGGTTGGGGTGGACAAAGCAATTGATTGCTCGGGCTCGGCCCAAGCGCAGCGCCTGTTGATGGAGGCCACCCGCCGCAAGGGTGAGGTCACCTTTGTGGGAGAGGCGGGAGAGCTGACCCTGCACGTTAGCAACGACCTTTTACGCAAGGGGCTTACCCTACATGGGCAGTGGCACTATAATCTGGCCGATACTCCTCGCCTGATGGATCTAATTCGGAGGGCCTCTGGCCTATTGGAAAAGTTCATTACCCATCGCTTGCCTTTGCAGAGGGTGCAGGAGGCCTTTGAGACGCAGCTCACCGGAAACTGCGGAAAGATAGTGCTTGAACCCTGGGCGCACGAGTAAGTTACACCCAAACTCCATTCGGGTAGACTAATCAGGCGGAGTAGAAGACGATTCTTTTGGAGGAACCCTTCTGGAATCAGAGAGCGGACAGATTAAGGCGGATGTGCGGTTAAAGCTGCCACGGAGCGTGTTGGCGGCGTCGGGAAGTTTGGGTTGGGGGGATACGTTAGAAGGGTTGGTAGAGGCGCACCGGCTGGGTGGCTTCATCACACCGACCCTCACCCTGCCGCCTCGTGAGGGAAACCCGATGCCGCGCACGGCCGAGGCGAGCGCCGGGTTTTTGCATGCCAACGGTCTGCCCAACCCCGGCCTAGAGCGCTTTTTAGACGAGCATCTGCCGCGATTGCGCGCGCTGGGCTGTCCTTTAATTGTAAGCCTGCTCGGCACGACGGCATCGGAGTGGGCGGAGCTAGCCAAGGAGTTAGGCAGGGCGAGGGGCATTACGGCTTTAGAGCTAAACCTTACCCCCTTCCTCTTCTCGACGCCATGCAAGCGTCAGCGCCTTTTCCTTCGGAAGCCGCGCTGCACCGGCAGATATCGGAGGCCATTCAAAGCGTGCGCGAAGTCACTTCCCTGCCACTAATTGCAAAGCTGCCTGCGGTCGGAGTTGAGATCGGTCATGCGGCCGTCACGGCGCAAAACGCCGGTGCGGATGTCATTGCCATCGGCCAAGCTTTGCCAGGGGTGGCCGTGCGTCTCTCCGCGCGCAGTCTGCGATTCCCCGGGGGCGTGGGCGGGCTTTCCGGCCCCTGCATGAAACCGGTCGCGCTTTACCAGCTATGGCGCGTGCGCCGAATGAGTGCGCTTCCTGTTCTTGCGTCCGGCGGCATTATGACGTTAGAAGATGCCCTCGAGTTTTTCCTGCTCGGCGCAGAGTATGTAGGGGTGGGCGTCGGCTGTGCCATTCATCCCAATTTGGCGGTTCGTCTCGCCGACGAGCTAGAGTCGTACCTTCAGAAGCATCATCTTACCAGTGTGCGGCAGCTTCGCCTCTAGAGTGTGGGGAAGCTTGCGGGCACCGATCGGTGCCGTTTCTCCATTCCGTCACTGTTTGCCGTGGGGCAGAATGCGCAGAATGTCGTTCCACATCACCAGCAGAAAGATGATACCGATGATGGCCAAACCAACAAACTGTGCCTGGTACATCTCTTTTGTGGTCAGCTTACGGCGTCGCGCGGCCTCGATGCCAAGGAGAAGGAGATGGCCTCCATCGAGGATAGGAATGGGGAAAAGGTTGACAACGCCTAAGCTCATCGAAAGCTCCGCGGCCAGGAGGGCTACGTAGGCCGGCCCTTGCTGTTGTGCGTTGTTGATTTGGCTTGCAATGGCGATGGGGCCGCCAATGTTCTCTCGGACATCACGGCTAAAGATGCCCCTAAGCATCATGTCAATGCTAAGGAAGGTGATTTGGGTTCCACGCACGATGGCCTGGAGGGGAGGGTAGCGCTTTAATTTCGGCTCGGCCTCCACCATAACCCCAATGATGCCAGCACGCTCCTTGGTGCCCTTTTCTGTTGTAATGATCTGAGGTTTTGGGGTGACGGTAATGGGGAGAAGCTCTTTTCCGCGCTGAACGAGGAGATGGAGCGGTTTGCCAACGCTGGCCCGAATTATCTGAACCATCTGATCGCCATTACGAATGGGGGTGGAGTCGATCCGAACGATCTTATCGCCCGCTTTCAGGCCCGATTGAGCCGCAGGCGTGTTGGCCACCACCGTTTCGATGACGTTGGTGCGCGTGATGGAATCAGGCAGACCGACGGTAAAACCCAGCAAACAAAAAAGCATGAAGCCAAAAAAGAGCGACATAAAGGGACCGGCGAAGATGACCAAGGCCCGTTGCCAAATGGGCTTTTGGCTGTAGCCGGCGGGGTCGGGATGTGCGGAAAGCACCATTTGCAGATAGCGGCGTTCCTGTTCGTTCAGGGAGGGTGAGAGCAGCAGCGCCTCTAGCTCTGCCCGCCCTGTGGGCGTCAGGGAGTGCTCCTCGCCAATCGCCCCGATCACGGCCTCACGCACCTTTTGGGAGATTTGGCTTTTATCGAGGGTTGCCAAGTCGGCTTCAGCGAGCCCGTGAAGTGCAGGAGCCGAATCGGGGGTGTCGTTGGAGGGGAGGACGGGGGCTGCATCAAACAGATCGGAGGGATCCATACCGGCGATACGCACAAAACCTCCTAAGGGAACGGCACGAATGTTATACTCTGTGCCATGTCGGACTCCAAGTCGCAGAAGTCGTTTGCCAAAAAAGAGGGAGAACTCCTCTACGCGCATCTTAAAAAGTTTTGCAACAATATAGTGACCCCACTCGTGAGCGACGACCAAGACGCTCAAGACAACAATAAAGTAGATCAACGTGCTTACGAGGTGCATCATATTCAATTTAGCTCCTTAAGGTTTCTTTTCCTACCGTACCTTACCTTTTTGGGTTGGAGGAGGAATTTAGCTCTACGAGGCAAGAGCTTTCGCTTTCTCGTAGACGAACGCGCGTGCCTCTTTATCGGCTTGCAGCACATTTTCTAGAGAGGCCTGTTGCGGCGTATGGTGCTTTATGGCCTCTTCTACGAGCCTTATGATGTGCAGGAAGGGGATACGCTCTCGCAGAAAGAGGTCTACGGCGGCCTCATTAGCGGCATTCATGACGGCTGGAACGGTGCCACCAGCGGCCAATGCGGCACGCGCCAAACCCAAGGCAGGAAACTTCTCTTCATCCGGCTCTTCAAAGGTAAGGTTGGTGAAATCGGCAAGGCGCATGCGAGGCAGATTCGTATCGATGCGTTCTGGGTAGACCAAGGCATACTGGATTGGCAGTCGCATATCCGGCAAGCCCATTTGGGCTAGGGTAGAGCCGTCACGAAAGCGCACCATGGAGTGTACGATGGACTGTGGATGGATCACCACCTCAATGTGATCGGCAGGAACTCCAAACAGCCAATGCGCTTCGATGATCTCCAGCGCTTTGTTCATAAGCGTGGCGGAGTTAATGGTAACCAAGCCCCCCATGTTCCAGGTTGGATGGCGCAGCGCCTGCGCCGGTGTCACGTGGTGCAGGGCCTCTTTGGGCACGCTCCGAAAAGGCCCGCCCGATGCCGTAAGAAGGAGCCTCTCTACTTGTGAAGCATCAGCCCCCTGAAGGCACTGAAAGAGGGCGGAGTGCTCGCTATCTATGGGAAGGATGGCGACCCCATGCGCTTTAGCCAGCGCCATGGTTAGCTCTCCTGCGGCCACAAGCACCTCTTTACTGGCGAGGGCGATGGTCTTTCCGGCGGTTATGGCGGCGTGTGTGGGAGCGATGCCGATGGCACCTGCCACGGCCACCACCACCAAGTCGGCATGGGGCAGGGTGGCTAGAGCGCACATCCCCTCCACCCCTGCGAAAACCTCGCAGGAGACTCCTTCTTGTTTTAGAAGACGGTTCAGGGCAGGCTCCTGTTCCCTATCTCCTATGGCGAGGTAGGGTACATGGAACTCCTTTGCTTGCTCCACCAGCCGTTGTACGTTGCTATTGGCGGATAGCCCTACGATCTGGAACCGATCGGGAAGACGCCGCACAATATCGAGCGTTTGCGTGCCGATGGAGCCTGTAGAGCCTAGAATCACCAAACGTTTCATGGGCCTTATTCTTCGGGGACGGCGCCGAACTTCCGCACGCGTCGCTGATAATCCAGAAGGGCTTCCACAAAATGGTCGCGCGTAAACTCCGGCCAGCAGACGGGCGTCACGTAGATTTCACTGTAGGCGGTTTCCCAGAGCAGAAAATTAGAGAGGCGAAGCTCACCGGCCGTACGGATCAGGAGGTCGGGGTCGGGGATATCGGGCCAATAGAGGTGGCTTGCGATGGTCTGTTCGTCAATGGTATCGGGGTTGATCTCTCCTTTTTGCACGCGCTTGGCGATGGAGCGCACGGCATCTACGACCTCGGCGCGTCCGCCGTAGTTGATGGCCAAGTTAAAGATAAGGCCATCGAAATGGCGGGTACGTTCCATGGCCACTTCCAGCTCCGTGCGCAGGTCGGGTGGCAGCTCATGAAGGCGTCCGGAGATGCGCACACGCACGCGATTCTGCACCAGCTCCTCGATCTCGTTGCGCATGGCGCGAAGCATGAGATCCATCAGACCGCCGACTTCTTCTGCGGAGCGGCGCCAGTTTTCGGAGGAGAAGCCGTAGACGGTGAGGAAGCGAATGCCGAGATCGCGGGCAGCGTACACGATGTTTTTCAGGGTGCGGTAGCCCTGATCGTGGCCGAAGAGGCGCGATTTTCCCTGCGCCCGCGCCCATCTTCCGTTTCCGTCCATGATAATGGCGACGTGGGTAGGGAGGCGGCTAGGGTCAAGCGCGACGACGTTATGCGATGCGGAGGCAAGTTCGGCCATAGCTCTCTCTCGCGATTAGACCTCCATCAGTTCGGCCTCTTTCACCTTCATGAGGTGGTCGATCTCGGCCGTGTATTTATCTACGAGTTTTTGCACCTGTTCTTCGGCCCTCTTCTCCTCATTTTCCGATATTTCGGAGGCTTTTTTAGCGGTTTGCAGCTTTTTAATGGCCTCATGGCGCACGGTGCGAATGGAGGCGCGGCCCTGCTCGGCCTTTTGGTGAACTTGCTTAATGAGCTCTTTACGCCGCTCTTCGTTGAGGGGCGGGATGTTAAGGCGCAGCGCGCTGCCATCGTTGGTGGGGGTAATGCCTACATCGGATTTTAGGATCCCTTTTTCGATCTGCGGAAGAATATTGCGGTCAAAGGGCGTTATCAGCAGTTGGCGTGGTTCGGGCACGCTAATGGAGGCGACCTGATTCAGCGGCAGCGTTGTCCCATAGGCATCCACGCGGACATGTTCCAGAATGGCCGGATTGGCGCGCCCTGTGCGGATAAGGCTAAATTCGTGTTGCGTGGCCTCCACGGCTTTTTTCATGCGCTCCTCCGCCTCGCGCAGTGTCTCTTGGATCATGGCATCCTCCTCAAAAAAGATCTGTTATCGTTTCGACAGCCTATTAGAAATTACCGACGAGCGTGCCTATTTTCTCACCGCAGACAACCCTTCGGATGTTGCCGGGGCGTGCGATATTAAAAACGACGATGGGGATGTCGTACTCCTTGCAAAAGGTGAAGGCCGTTTGGTCCATTACGCGCAGATTTTTGGCGATGCATTCGTCGAAGGAGAGCTGTTCGTAACGGACGGCGTCTTGAAACTTATGGGGGTCTCTATCGTAGATGCCATCTACGTTGGTGGCTTTCAGCACGGCACCGGCGCGGATTTCGTTGGCACGTAGGGCTGCGGCGGTGTCGGTGGTAAAGAAGGGGTTACCGGTGCCGGCGGCCAGAACGACCACACGTCCTTTTTCGAGGTGGCGAATGGCGCGGCGTCGGATGAAGGGTTCGGCCACTTCGGCCATGGCGATGGCGCTCATCACGCGGGTGGGCACGCCCTGTTTTTCCAACGCATCTTGCAGCGCCATGCTGTTAATAACGGTGCCGAGCATGCCCATATAGTCGGCAGCCGCGCGCTCCATGCCCGCCTCTGCGGCCCGTTCGCCTCGCACGATATTGCCGGCGCCCACCACCACGGCGATCTCGACTCCCACGCGATAGGCGCTGACGATCTCCGAGGCGATGGTGTGAATCGTGCGGTAGTTCAGCCCAACGTGGGGGCCTTCTTCGGGGTGTTCTAGGTCGGCAGCAAAGGCTTCGCCGGAGAGCTTCAACAGCACGCGCGACCAGCGAGGCCTTTCTAAGGGGGGTTCGGAGAGCGCTGTGGCCTCCGCGCTCTCCGGTGAAGTGAAAGACGTCGGCCTGGAGGCATCGTCGTTCATTCGACGGTTTCCTTTATTGCGCCGGAGGTGGCCGCCCCACCCGTCTGTTCTCCGACCTCATAGCGAATGAATCGGCGAATATGGGCGCCCTTTCCCACCTCTTTCAGCAGCTGTGCGATGGTCTTTTTCGGCTCGCGCAGGTAGGGCTGATCCAGCAGGACGGTCTCCTCATAGAACTTACGCAACCGTCCTTCCACGATTTTCTCTATGGCCGCTTCCGGCCGTCCTTCATTTCGGGCCACGGTCCGCGCGATGTCGCGTTCTTGTTCAAGCACCTCTTCGGGCACCTCTTCCCGAGTAAGGTAGCGAGGGCGGGAGGCTGCGATCTGCATGGCCAACTCGTGCCCTAGGTGTTTGATCTCCTCGCTGCGGGCGGCCTCCGGCGATTCGGCGCCCACCTCCACGAGCACCCCAATGCGGTCGTTGGCCGGCACATGCACGTAGGTGGCGATATGGCCGGTCTCGTCGGTGGAGACAAACGCAAATCGGCGAAAAACGATGTTCTCCCGAAGTCGGCTGAACACATCGTGGATGCGATCTTGCACCGTCAGCGCCATGTCAACCAGGGAGGGCTGTTTCAGAAGCTCCTCGGTGGAGGTTGCTCGGCTGCGCGCGACCTGTTCGGCCAGCTCTTTGGCCAGCTGTTTAAAGTCCTCGCTGCGCGCCACGAAGTCGGTCTCCGAGTTCAGCTCGATGATGGCCGCATCCCGATCGTCCACCACGGCCACGGCAATAACGCCTTCGGCGGCGACGCGGTCGCCTCTATCGCTCAGCTTGGCGCCCAGCTTTTTGCGGATGTAGACGACGGCCTCGTCGAAGTCGCCCCCGGTCTCCACGAGGGCCTCTTTGCAAAGCATCATCGCGGCGCCGGTTCGATCGCGCAGCTCTTTCACCATTGCGGCGGTTATCTCTGGCATTGTGCAAACTTCCTTTATCTATTTCTTTCAAGCGAAGATTCAAAAAAAGAGGGATTTAGGCTTCGCCTTGGCTCTCTACCTCTGCCGCCATGCGGCTGTACTCATCCTCCTCACCGGGATGAAACACGTAGTCCGCATCGGGGGTCGGCTCGAAGGCATCCACGTCCGGTTTTTCGACCTCGTCCGGCACGATCGCCTCTACCGACTCGCCTTCGGCGGGATGTTGAGCGGCCTCTTCAGCATCCCACTCCGCCTGCTTGATCTCGGCGATGGCATCCGCAAGGCGCCCGGTGATGAGGCGAATGGCGCGAATGGCGTCGTCGTTGCCCGGTATCACGTAGTCCACCAGATCGGGGTCGCAGTTGGTATCCACAAGGGCTACCACAGGAATGCCTAGGCGTCTTGCCTCCGCAATGGCGATGTGCTCCTTTTTACAATCCACTACGATCAGGCATTGTGGTAGACCGGGCATATTTTTGATGCCGCCGAGGTAGCGCTCCAGCTTGTCGCGCTCTTCAAGCAGCAGGGTAGCCTCTTTTTTGGTGAGGCGGTCTAGGGTGCCGTTCATCTGCATTTCGTTCAGCTCGTCGAGCCGTTTAAGCCGCTCCTTAATGGTGCGATAGTTGGTGAGCATTCCGCCGAGCCATCGCTGGTTTACATAGCTTTGGCGACAGCGCTGAGCGGCCTCTTGAATGGCATCTTGCGCCTGCTTTTTGGTGCCCACAAACAGCACGTGTCCACCCGAGGCGACGACCTCCTGCACAAATCGCTGGGCTTCATCGAACAGAGTCAGCGTTTGATGGAGGTCAATGATGTGGATGCCGTTGCGCGCGCCGTAGATATAGCGCTTCATCTTTGGGTTCCAACGGCGCGTCTGATGTCCAAAGTGCACTCCTGCTTCGAGGAGCTCTTTCATGGAAAGCGATGCCAATTTCTTCTTCTCCTGGGTTGTTGCCTTTTATTTGCTGCGGCCTTCCCGATGCCTCATTCCCGCGGCGGAAGGTTGTTTTGCCTCACCCAGCAGCGGGTCCGCATCGGTGCAGTGTAGATGGGGCTCTGCTCTCTACATAACCCCATCGGCAAAGTATACCCCATGAGAGATAGGGAAAGCAACCTCTGTAGCCCTCTCCCCTCGGTCAAGCCCTCCACGCGCGTGCGACCTCTCCTGCTTCTATCTTCTGAAAAGCGGCTTCGTCGCGCTCTCATGTCTCTTGTCTTTCACTCACGCCATTTAAAAAAATCTCTC